>DASWYL010000059.1:0-21373 GCA_036404995.1 Sphingobium sp.
TGCTCGGTCAGGATCGCGCCCAGCGCATTGGGGCTGAACACATCGGCCTCGACCGTCATGATCGCGTCGGCGGGCACAGCCTGGGCACCGAGCTCGTCGGCCAGCGCCACCGCCCGGTCGGCATTCGCATCCGCCAGAGTCAGGCGCGCGCCGTCCTTGGCGAGCAGCCGCGCCGTACCGCCGCCGACACTGCCGACGCCCTGGATCGCGACATGGACGCCCGTCATGTCCGTCTTGCCGAGCTTCTGCTCCACCGCGGCCCTGATGCCGAGATAGACGCCCCTGGCGGTCGACGGGCCGGGGTCGCCGCCCGCCTTGCCGCTCGCCACCGGAAGGCCTGAGACATGTTTCGTCGCCGACGCGATCGTTTCCATGTCCGCTTCGCTCATGCCGACATCCTCGGCCGTCACATAGCGTCCGCCCAGGGACTCGATCGCCTCGCCGAACGCACGCAGCTGATCGCCGGTCTTCGGTGCATTGCCGGCGAGGATCACGCCCTTGCCGCCGCCGACGGGCAGTCCAGCCATTGCATTCTTGTAGCTCATGCCGCGCGAGAGACGCAGCGCGTCGGTCAGCGCATCGGCATCCCGGGCATAACGCCAGTAGCGCACGCCCCCGCTCGAGGGCCCGAGATGGGTGGAATGGACGGCGATGATCGCCTGCAGCCCGGTCGCGCGGTCCGTGAAGAAATGGACATCCTCATGCCCGTCGAAATCCGGATGAGACCAGAACATCGCGCCCTGCCAGTTCTTTGAGAAAGGGAAAATGGGGCGACCGACGGGATCCGAACCCGCGACCTCTGGTACCACAAACCAGCGCTCTAACCAACTGAGCTACGGTCGCCACCGCGCCCCGGAGGGCGCATCGAGAGGCGCGCCATAATGGGCAGCCATGGCCAGCGTCAAGCGCGGAGACATGGATTATCCCGCCTTGGGCGCGGGGAAAACCGAAATGACGGAGAAAGGGAGCCCTGGCGGCATCGGGGGACCCGAGCGGTCCGCCGCGTTCCGTGCTCAGCTCAAATGAAAATGGGAGCGAGGCTCACCATCCAGGTTGAGGATCAGAACGCCTCTCCTGCTCTTTGTCACCGGTCCTTCGATCCCGCGCCCATGCCTCGAGGCTGAAGCGACCGGCAGGCAGGATCGAGGCCAGCTTTAAAAGTTGCGCCGCGCTTCTCCCACAGGACAGCGCGGCGCAGACTTTGTTCTTAGTTGACGGCGTCCTTGAGGCCCTTGCCGGCCTTGAACTTCGGCTGAGCCGAAGCCTTGATCGCCATGGTTTCGCCGGTGCGCGGATTGCGGCCCGTCGAAGCCTTGCGCTTGGAAACGGAGAAGGTACCGAAGCCGACGAGACGAACCTCGTCCCCCTTCTTCAGCGCACCCGTGATCGAGTCGAAAACGCCCTCGACGGCCTTGCCGGCTTCCGCCTTGGTGAGACCGCTGCTGTCTGCGACTGCGCTGATCAGATCCTGCTTGTTCATAGCCTTGGGAACCCCCTTCATATTCATTGCTTGTGGGTGGGAATCGTGCCTCGAAGTCGCGCATAAAGGCGCTTCTCCTCGCGGCTGTCAAAGATTTTTGCAGGTGATGCGCCGAAATGCAGCCGATTCTCGTCGATTCAGTGCGAATGGCCCCATGATGGGACAGCAAGGAACTCTGAAACGGCCATTTTTAGCCGCTCAGGGAACCTTGCTACGTCACGGAATCTGCACTGAGTCTCGCCACATATCGGCGGGACTCGGACAGGGGACCGGCCCGCGCGGCGTCAGTGACGCAGCGCGGGTCCGTCGTCGCCCGCGGCGGCCAGCGGCGGCTGCGCAGCAAGATCGTCTTCCTCGGACCATTCGATCGGGCTGAGCGGCGCGGTCAGCGCACGCGCCAGCACCTCATCGACATGGCTGACCGGAACGATCTCCAGGCCCGCCTTGATATTGGCCGGGATTTCCGCGAGGTCCTTCTCGTTCTCCTGCGGAATGAGCACGGTCTTGATCCCGCCGCGCAGTGCCGCAAGGAGCTTCTCCTTGAGCCCGCCGATCGGCAGGACACGGCCGCGCAGCGTGACCTCCCCGGTCATCGCCACATCCTTGTTGACCGGAATGCCGGTCAACGTCGAGACGATCGAGGTGACCATGCCGATGCCGGCCGAGGGCCCATCCTTGGGCACAGCGCCTTCGGGCAGGTGGATGTGGATGTCGCGGCGATTGATCAGGCTGGGTTTGATGCCATAGGCGGGGGCGCGCGCCTTCACGTAGGAAAAGGCCGCCTGAACTGACTCGTTCATGACGTCGCCAAGCTTGCCGGTCGTCTTGACCAGACCCTTGCCGGGTACGGTGACCGACTCGATGGTCAGCAGTTCGCCGCCCACTTCGGTCCAGGCCAGGCCCGTCACCGCGCCGATCTGATGCTCTTCCTCGCCCATGCCATGGCGGAACTTGCGCACCCCGGCATAGTCGCCGAGATTCTCCGGCGTGATCGTGACCGTCTTTTCCTTGCCCTCGAGAATCTTGCGCAGCGCCTTGCGTGCCAGCCGCGCAATCTCGCGCTCCAGCGTGCGGACGCCCGCCTCGCGGGTGTAATAACGGATGAGGTCGCGCATCGCGGCCTGCTCGATGGCGAATTCGCCTTCCTTCAGGCCATGCGCCTCGATCTGCTTGGCGACGAGATGGCGCTCGGCGATCTCGACCTTCTCGTCCTCGGTATAGCCTTCGAGCCGGATGATCTCCATGCGGTCCAGCAGCGCCCGGGGCAGATTGAGGCTGTTCGCGGTGGTCACGAACATGATGTCCGAGAGATCGAGGTCGATCTCCAGATAATGGTCCTGGAAGCGGCTGTTCTGCTCGGGATCGAGCACCTCGAGCAGCGCGGAGGCCGGGTCGCCCCGGAAATCCTGGCCGAGCTTGTCGATCTCGTCGAGCAGCACGAGCGGGTTCATCGTGCCGGCCTTCTTGAGGTTGGCAGCGATCTTGCCCGGCATCGAGCCGATATAGGTGCGGCGGTGGCCGCGGATCTCGGCCTCGTCGCGCACGCCGCCGAGCGACTGGCGCACGAACTCGCGGCCCGTCGCCTTCGCAATGCTGCGGCCGAGCGAGGTCTTGCCGACGCCCGGAGGGCCGACGAGGCACAGGATCGGGCCCTTGAGCTTGTCGGAGCGCGCCTGCACCGCGAGATATTCGACGATGCGGTCCTTGACCTTGTCGAGCGCGAAATGGTCAGCGTCGAGGATTTCCTGCGCCTTGACCAGATCCTTCTTGAGCTTGCTCTTCTTGCCCCAGGGCAGGCCGAGCAGCGCATCGAGATAGTTGCGCACGACGGTCGCTTCGGCGCTCATCGGCTGCATCGAGCGCAGCTTCTTGAGCTCGGCCGTGGCCTTGCTGCGCGCTTCCTTGCTCAGCTTGAGCTTGGCGATCTTGTCGGCAAGCTCGGCCAGCTCGTCGCTGTCGTCGCCGTCGCTGCCCCCCAGCTCGCGCTGGATCGCCTTCAGTTGCTCGTTCAGATAATATTCGCGCTGGGTCTTCTCCATCTGGCGCTTCACGCGGCCGCGGATCTTCTTCTCGACCTGCAGCACGCCGAGTTCGCCCTCCATGAAGGCAAAGACCATCTCCAGGCGCTTGAGCGGATCTTCCTCGACCAGCAGCGCCTGCTTGTCGCTGTCCTTGATCGCGAGATTCGCCGCCACGAAGTCGGACAGGCGCCCCGCCTCGGTGATCTCGCGCAGCTGCACCGGCGTCTCGGCCGGCAGCTTCTTGTTGAGCTTGGCGTAGTTTTCGAACTGGTTGGCGACCGAGCGCATCATCGCCTCGACCTCGGGACCGGAAACGGGCTTGTCCTCCTGCGGCGTGACCTGCGCGCGCAAATGATCGTCGCCATCGGTCAGCGCGACGAGCGCCGCGCGCTGCTTGCCTTCGACCAGCACGCGGACATTGCCGTCAGGCAGCTTGAGCATCTGCACGATGCTGGCGATGACGCCCATGTCGTAGAGCGCTTCGCGATCCGGGTCGTCCTCGGCGGGATCGAGCTGTGCGACGAGGAAAATATCCTTGTCCGCTTCCATGGCCTTTTCGAGCGCAGCAACGCTCTTCTCGCGGCCAACGAACAGCGGCGCGATCATCTGCGGAAAAACAACGATGTTCCGCAGCGGCAGAAGGGGCAGTTCAAGATCCATGGTCACTCCAGTTTTGCGGCATCAGCCAAGGCTCGGCCGTTCCGCGCTTGTTCTTAATATCGGAGCGTGCGCATCCCGTTTCAACATATCTGCATTCAATCCTACGCCGACCCCATGAAGATTGTCTGAAGCAGCAGCAAAAAGCGCCGGAATTGCGGGCTTTTTCGCCGATTCAGAACGGCATTTTGAAGCCGGGCGGGATCGGCAGGCCGTTCGTCACCTTGCCCATGTGCGAGCCGGCAACCTCATCGGCCTTTGCCTTGGCATCGTTGAACGCCGCGACGATGAGGTCCTCGAGCATGGTCTTGTCGGCGGGCACGATCAGGCTGTCGTCGATCGAGAGGCCGAGAATGCGCCCCTTCGCGCTGGCCCTGATTTTCACGAGCCCACCGCCCGAGACGCCCTCGACCTCCACCGTTTCCAGCTCGGCCTGGGCCTTCTGCATGTCTTCCTGCAGCTTGCCGACCATGCCCATGATGTCGGCGCCGCCGAACAGGTCTTTCAAATCCTTCATTGCTCGTCTCCGTCAATTGCTGCGATCCGGCTCCGCCAGGGCGGCGCCGGGAAAGGCCGCCAGCGCGGCGGCCACGATCGGGGTGGCGCGGATTTCCTCGCGCCGGGCTTCGGCAGCCGCCAATTGCTGCTCGCGCAGGCTCGGCTCGCCGCTCATGCTGCTCGAGTTGACGACCCAGTGCGCTCCGGTGGCGTCCTTCAAGGCTGCTGCGACCTGCCGGGTAAAATCGGCGTCGAGCGGCTGGAGAAGGCGGATATCCAACTCGCCCGGCGCGAAACGCACAAGGCTCACGCAATCATGCAATTCCGCGCCGAGGCGTGGCGCCGTTTCAAGCATCAGGGAAACCAGCGCCGCGAAATCGGCCGGCAAGGCTGGGCCCGATGGCGCGGGAGGGACAGGCTCAGCGGCACGCATCTGCGGCGCGTCGCCCGAAGGACCGCCCGTCGACGACGGCGCGCCTTCGAGACCGAGGCCCCGCTCCTTGAGCAGTTGCGCCAGTTCGCCCGGATCGGGCATCGACGCGGCATGGACGAGACGGAGCAGCGCCATTTCGCACGCCGCGAGCGGCCGCGCGGCGGAGACCACTTCCTCATGACCCTTGAGCAGCAGCTGCCAGAGGCGATGCAACACCGGATGGGAGAGCGAGACCGCCCACGCCTCGATCGCCTTGCGTTCGGCCTCGGCATGCAGGGCAAGGCCCGCGCCCTTCCCCGCCTTGGCGATTGTGACGGCGTGGATCAGCTCGAGCAGTGCGTTGATCGTCGCGACCGGTTCGACGCCGAGCGACTCCTGCTCGTTGAGAATGGCGAGCACCTCTGCGCTGTTTCCGGCGACAATCTCGGCGAGCAGCCTGCGCGTCGCGCTGCGGTCCGACAGGCCGAGCATCGCCCTCACCTGCTCGGAGGTGATGTGCGGCTTGCCGTTCTCGGTCTCGGCATGGGCGATGGCCTGGTCGAGGATCGAAAGGCCGTCGCGCGCCGACCCTTCGGCGGCGACCGCGATCATGGCCAGCGCGTCCTCGTCTGCGCTGACATTCTCCTTATCCGCCACCTGTGCGAAATGCTTCTGCAGCAATTCCGCCGGAATGCGGCGCAGGTCGAAGCGCTGGCAGCGCGAGAGCACCGTGATCGGCACCTTGTTCACTTCGGTGGTCGCGAACAGGAACTTCACATGCGCAGGCGGCTCCTCAAGAGTCTTCAGCAACGCATTGAAAGCATTGCGAGACAACATGTGAACTTCGTCGATAATGTAGATCTTGTAGCGAGCCGAAACCGCCGCATAGCGCACGGCCTCGATGATCTCGCGGACGTCGTCCACGCCGGTGTGCGAGGCCGCGTCCATCTCGATCACATCGATGTGCCGGCCCTCGGCGATCGCCTTGCATGGCTCGCAAACGCCGCACGGGGAAATCGTGGGGCCTCCCTGACCGTCAGGGCCCACGCAGTTCAGCGCCTTTGCGATCAGCCGCGCGGTCGAGGTCTTCCCGACGCCGCGCACACCGGTCATCAGGAAGGCATGAGCCAGCCGGTCGCGCTTGATCGCATTGCCGAGCGTCTGCACCATCGCGTCCTGGCCGATAAGCTCGGAGAAAGTCTGCGGACGATAGGCTCGCGCAAGCACCCGATAGGCCCCGCTGGACGGTGCCACGACAGCCGGTTTTGCGGCAGAAGGCTCGGGTTTCGGTTCTCCGAGATCGAAGCCGAAATTGTCGTCGGAATCAGTCATCGCGATCGACTGTAGCGGCTCCAGCGCCCCTTGTAGAGCGTTGACGCGACGACGCGGCTGCTGGCCCGGAAAGGAACGGCATTCCGATGCCGACAAGGATCAGCGCCATGCCGGCGAGATGATAGGCATGAAACGGCTCCCCCAGGACGAGCGAGGCAAGCAAGGCGCCGAACAGAGGCTGGAGATTGATCACGGCTCCCGCATCGCCCGCGCCGATTTCTCCCACTGCCTTGTTGAACATGAAATAGGCGATGAGCGACGGGAAAAGCGTCACATAGGCGATGCCCGCCAACGCGCCGGGCGTGAAGTGAACGACACGCGTCTGCAACTCAAGGACCGCGAGCGGCGCCATGGCCAACGCACCAATGGTGATCGTCAGCGCAAGAAAGCTCATCCCGTCAATGGCCGGGCGCAGGCGCAAGAGCACTGTGTAGAAGGCCCAGAGCAAGACGGCGCACAAGACGAGCGCGTCGCCGTGATTGAAATCGAGCGCCGCCATCGCGGCCGGATCGGCGTGAAAAATGATGATCCAGACGCCCGCCGCAGCAATGATGCAGCCAGCGACCTGCGCGAGGCGCGGGCGTGTCCGGAACAGGAGAAAATCGAGAAGCAGCACCAGCGCGGGAATCGCCGCCTGCACAAGCAAGCTGTTCGCGGCAGTGGTATATTGCAGGCCGGAATACATGAACGCGTTGAACGACCCGACGCCGACCATGCCGAGCATCAGGATGACGAGCCAGTGGCGGCGGATCATGGGCCCGTCCGCGACGATCCTGCGCCACGCGATCGGCAGCGCGATCAGCGACGCCCCGCCCCAGCGCATGAACGCCAGGGTGAAGGGTGGCACATCCTCGTGAATGGCGCGCGCGACGATGGAATTGCCGGACCAGAGCAGCATCACAAGCGCGAGCATGAGATAGACGGTGCGGCGCGATCCGGTCTGCAAACGACAAGCCTTTCAAGCGAGAGCGGCGGCTATGACGCGCGACGCAATATGGGGCAAGTGCCGGCTTGCGTTTACCCAGCTTCAGGCCTCTAACAGCCCACTGATCAATCGCTTGTGGATTGCTGCCGTCATGAGCACGCCCGAAATCACCCCCGAACTCACCGCCGTCGACCATGCCGACCGCGCCTTTGCCGGACACCCCAAGGGCCTGGGCTATCTCACCTTCACCGAGCTCTGGGAGCGCTTCTCCTATTACGGGATGCAGAACCTGCTGGTGCTCTACATGGTCAATTATCTGCTCCTGCCTGGCAATACCGCGCAGATCATCGGCTTTGAAACGTTCCGCAGCCTCTTCGGCCTCTCGAACACAGAGGGCCAGCCGCTCGCGTCGGCAATCTACGGCAATTATACGGCCTTCGTTTACCTGACGCCCATTCTCGGGGGCCTGCTCGCGGACCGGCTGCTCGGGCGGCGCTACACGGTGCTCGCGGGCGCGATCATCATGGCGACGGGCCATTTCCTCATGGCCTTCAACGCGACCTTCCTTTTCGCGCTGCTCTGCCTCGTCATCGGCAGCGGTTGCTTCAAGGGCAATATCGCGAGCCAGGTCGGCGCGCTTTACAAGCCCGAAGATCAGCGCCGCGCCGATGCCTTCCAGATCTATTATCTCGGCATCAACCTCGCCGGCATCGTGACGCCCCTGGTGGTCGGCACGCTCGGCGAGAAGGTCGGCTGGCACTATGGCTTCGGCGCAGCGGGGGTCGGCATGCTGCTGGCGCTCGTCATCTACATCTCGGGCCAGCGCTACCTGCCTGCGGATACTGTCACGCAGAGGAACAAAGTCGCGAAAAAGCCGCCGCGCAAAGCGCTTACCAGGACCGAGTGGCAAGCCATCGCTGCCCTGGTACTGCTCATCCCCGTTCTCGCCTTCTCCATCGTACCCAACAACCAGATCTTCAACGCCTATCTGGTCTGGGGCGATCAGCGCTTCGACCTCACCTTCTTCGGCTTCCGCATTCCCACCACCTATCTGACATCGATCGACGCCGTCACCTCGATCAGCTTCCTCGCGATCGTGGCGCTCTTCTATCGCTGGTACGGCAAGCGCTGGAGCGAACCCGACGAACTCTCCAAGATGATCATCGGCGCGGCTTTCTCGGTCGCGGGCATGATCTGCCTCTACATGGCGGCTGCAACGACGCCCGCCGACCACAAGATCACGCTCTTCTGGCCGATGATGTTCGAGCTTTTGAACTCTATCGGCTTCGCGCATCTGCTGCCGGTGAGTCTCGCGCTGTTCGCGCGCCTGGCGCCGGTGTCGCTGAACGCGGCCGTGATCGGTCTCTATTATCTCGCGTTTTTCGGCGCCAACAAGCTGGTCGGCTATTTCGGCGGCTTCTACGAGACGATGGCGACGCCGGCCTTCTGGCTGATGCATGCGGGCTTCGCGGCAGGCGCAGGCACGGTCTTCCTGCTGTTCAAGCTGACATTGGCGAAGCGGCTGATGGGAGGGCCTGCGCCGGCCATGGCCTGACGCGGCAAGGGTGGAAGCCGAACGACCCGCAGCGAATTCGTTGTGGCTGCTTCCGTCAGGACCTGACCAGGTTGGCGAAGACTACGTCCGCCGGCTTCCGCGGCGGCATATGGCTGCGGCGGACGAATATTGCAAGCCGGACGCGGCTTTTGCGCCGAATTGCGTTATGAGGTGCCGATCGGATTGGAGACCCTTGCCATGCTGCGCCTGCTGGCCTTTACTCTCTTGATGACCGCTGTCCCTGCCGCTGCTGCGGACGAACCGCCCAAGGGCCGCATCACCGGCATTGGCGGGATTTTCTTCAAGGCCAAGGATCCCAAGGCGCTTGCCGCCTGGTACCGGGATGTCCTTGGCCTCAAGCTGGAGGACTGGGGCGGAGCGGCGCTCGTTCCCGATGCGCCGGGCCATCCGCCCGCACTCATCTGGAGCACTTTCCCGGCCGACACCAAATATTTCGAGCCGTCCAAAAGCAGCCACATGATCAACTATGCGGTCGACGATCTCGATGCCTTCCTGAAGCGGATCGAGGCCAGGGGCGTGAAAGTGCTGAAGCGCGACGACAGCGACCCCAATGGGCGGTTCGCGTGGATCATGGACCCCGAAGGCAACAAGCTCGAGCTTTGGCAGCCGAAATAATCAATATATTTCAATGACTTCGCATGTTTATCGAATCGGCGCCTCTTGGGCGTTTTTCTGGCGCCAAGGCAGCGTCAAAGGCGCGGAAAACCGCCCTTTTCGAAGTGCGATGTTGTTGAGGCCAGAGCGGTCGCCGAGCCCGTGCCCTCAGGCGCTCAAATGCCCTGCATGTTGCGGCTCTCGGCCGGGATCTTGACCGTCAGTTCCTCGTAGGCATCCTTGAGGGTGATCTGGCAGGACAGCCGGCTGAACCGCGTGGTCGAGGCAGCGAGATCGAGCATGTCTTCCTCATCCTCGCTCGCCTTGGGGAGCTTGGCAAAATCGGCCGCGTCGAAGATGACATGGCATGTCGAGCAGGCCATCTGGCCCTCACAGGTGCCCTCGAGCGGCTGGCCCGCGCCCTGCGCTACGTCGAGCAGATTGTCGCCATCCTGCGCCTCGACCTCCTGGATCTTGCCGCCATCGGCGCTGACGAACCGCAGCCGGATCATGCCGCCACCTTCTGCATCTGTGCCGCCTCGTTGATCGCGCTGGCCGCCCGCTCGATCTCGTCTACGTCGGAGTAGCGCCCGAAGCCGATCCGGATCGAGGACCGCGCCTCCGCATCGCTCAGGCCAAGCCCGCGCAGCACATGACTGGGTTTGCCGGTGCCGCTGGCGCAAGCTGAACCCAGAGAGACAGCGATATTGCGCAGCGACGAGACCAGGCGCGCAGCATCGATGCCGTCGCGGCGAATGTTGAGATTGCCGTGATAGCGCGCGTCCAGCGCGCCGTTTACGGTCCAGCCGTCGAACGCCTTGAGGGCCACTTTCCAGAGCCTTTCGACATGCACCATGCCGGCGTCGCGCCGTTGCATGGCAACCTCGGCCGCCGCACCGAAACCGGCGCAGAGCATCGGCGAATTGGTCCCTGGCCGCATGCCATATTCCTGGCCCGAGCCGTGCATCAGCGGTGGAATCTCCAGTTCTTCGCGCAGCCACAGGGCGCCGATCCCCTTGGGCCCGTGCATCTTGTGGGCGGTGATTGCGATCATGTCGCTGTCCGGCGTCGCGAGCTTGCCGAAACCCTGCACGGCATCGCACAGGACCGGCACGCCGCTCTCTCGTGCAATGGCAATCAGCGTATCGACCGGCTGGATGACGCCGATCTCATTGTTGACCTGCATGACCGCGAGGAGCGCCGCCCGCTCGTCGATGGCCGCTTCCGCTATGTCGAGATCGACGAGGCCGTCCGGCCCGACCGGCAGGATGACCGGCTCGAAACCCTCGTGGCGCAGCGAACGCACCGTCTCCAGTACGGCCGCATGCTCGGTCGCGATCGTGATGACGCGGCGCCGTTCGGGCGGTGCCGCGCGGGCTGCGCCGACAATGGCGATGTTGAGCGCTTCGGTTGCTCCCGACGTGAAGACGAGGCGGCCATCGATCTTGCCGAGCGCGGACTTCACCCGGTCGCGCGCCAATTCGACATCGGCGGCAGCAACACGGCCGACGCGATGGGCGCTGTTCGGATTGCCATAATGGGCCATGGCCGCAATCATGGCGGCTTCTGCCTCCGGCGCGAGGGCCGTGGTTGCCTGATAGTCCAGATAGATCATCGCTGACTGCCAGAATATAGGGCCAGCCACTGCGCAAGAAAGCCCTGAATGTCGCTTTCCTGGGTGTTGTGCCCCAGACTGACACGAATGATCTCGCCGGCGTGTTCTTCCGGCCACCCCATCGCGGTCAGTACGCCGCTTGCCTTGAGTGTGCCGGAGGAGCAGGCGCTGCCTGCGGACACGGCAAACCCGGCCATGTCGAAGCGGATGAGCTGGGCCTGGGCGCTCATGCCGGGCATCCGGTAGCTGCCAATGGTGGCAAGACGCGGCGAAGGCGCCGCGACGATGTGGCCGCCGGCGGACGCAATCGCTTCGTCAATCTGCGCGCGCCAGCGCACCGCATCGCGCAGCCAATCGCGCGATGCTTCCAGCGCGGCGGCAAAGCCCTGCGCCAGTGGCATGGCCTCGGTGCCGGGGCGATAGCCCTGCTCCTGCCCGCCGCCGGGCCGGAGAAGCGCCAGATCGCGCACCAGCAGCGCGCCGATGCCGATCGGCCCGCCGAGCTTGTGCGCGCTGACGACGATCAGGTCGGCATCCGAAGGCAAGGGCAGCTTGCCCGCACCCTGGCTGCAGTCCGCGAGAAGCAACGCGCCGGCCGCGTGAATGTGCTCCGCCAGCGCTTTGAGGGGCTGGATGACGCCGGTCTCGCTGTTGACCTGCTGGATCGCGAACAGCGTGCCGGGCGCGATGTCTTCGGGCAGTCGCACCATGCCGCCGGAATCGACCGGCAGGCGGTGCTCGACCGGGACGTGGCGGAGCACCGCGTCATGTTCGGTCGCACCTGCCATGACGCCGCTCGCCTTGCTTCGGGTCAGCGCAATCGACAGCGCCTCGCTTGCGCCGGACGTGAAGAGAAGCGCCCCGTCCCAACAGAGCGCAGAGACAATCCGGCGACGCGCATCCTCAAGCAACGCCTTCGCCGCCCGTCCCTCGCCATGTGGCGAAGAGGGATTGGCCCAAGCATCGAACCCCATTTCCATGGCCCTGCGCGCCGCAGGAATCAGCGGCGTAGTCGCAGCATGATCGAGATAGATGCGGCCCGGCATGGCGACTCCCTGCAATCGGTCTCGATAAGGGTCAAGGCACGGCGCCAAGACAATTGCGAAATGCTGCTTCGTCTCTATATAAGCGGCCAACCAGGCACCGGTAGCGCTCGCACCGGTTGCCACCCGTCCTTTAGATCCCAGGTGCCATGCCCGACGTCATTTTTCCCGGTCCCGAGGGGCGTCTTGAGGGACGCTTCAGCCCGCCGCCCCGTCCCCGCGCGCCCGTCGCGCTGATCCTGCACCCGCATCCGCAGGGCGGCGGAACGATGAACGATCGCATTACGCAGGCGCTGTACAAGACTTTCGTGAAGCGCGGCTTCGCGACGCTGCGCTTCAATTTCCGGGGTGTGGGCCGGTCGCAGGGCGTGTTCGACAATGGCATAGGCGAACTCTCGGATGCGGCCGCCGCGCTCGACTGGGTGCAGAGCATCCATCCCGAGGCACAGACCACCTGGATCGGCGGCTTTTCCTTCGGCGCATGGATCTCCATGCAGCTGCTGATGCGGCGGCCGGAGATTCGTGGCTTCATCTCGGTGGCGCCGCCGGCGAACATGTATGATTTCTCGTTCCTCGCGCCCTGCCCGGCTTCGGGCATCATCGTGCAAGGCATCAATGACGAGGTGGTCTCCGCCAATTCCGTGCAGAAGCTGGTCGACAAGCTGCGCACGCAGAAGGGCATCACCATCCACCATGACGAGATCCGCAACGCCAATCACTTCTTCGAGCATGAGCTCGACCAGCTGATGATGAGCGTCGACAATTATCTCGACATGCGCCTGGCGCCGGATTCGCCGATCAGGTGATGCTGATCCTTGCCGGCTCCATCCGCCTGCCCCCGGAAAATCTGGAGGCGGCGCGTCCAGTCATGCAGCGCATGATCGAGGCGAGCCGCGCCGAAGAGGGCTGCATCACCTACAGCTTCGCAGAAGATTTGCTGGAGCCCGGGTTCATCCGCATTTTCGAGGTCTTCCGCGACGCGGAGGCCCAGCAGTTCCACGCCAAAAGCGCGCATATGGCGGCATGGCGCGCGGAATGGCCTGCGCTCGGCATCGGAGAACGGCAGATCACGCGCTACGAGGTTTCGAGCGCGGTCGAGACCTGACGCTCAGGGCTTGGCGCCCTCCGGTTCGAACGACACGGTCAAACGACGCACATAGGCGCGCGGCGTGCCCTCCGGATATTCGAGCGGCGTATCGGACCATTGGGCCTTGAGCTGCGCGCAAGCGACGCTGACAAGCCGTGCGGACGTCCCTGCCGTCATTGCCGCGCAGTCGGAAATGCGCCCCTCCCCGTCGATCACCACCGCAAGCGGGACGTCGCGCGCTTCTGTCAGGAAACCGGCGACCGGCTTCACCCGGATCGCCAGGTCCGAGGGCAGCTTCACGGGATATTGCGGCGCGCCGGCGCCCGTTTTCCAGAAATTCGCCATTTCGCGGATGACGCCGAAGGCGGGCTTGCCGTCCGGTCCCTTCGCGGGCTGGAAGCGGGTCTTCATGACGCGATCGCAAACCGTGCTACCGAAATCGTCCCCGACAATCCCTTCGACCCGGCAATCCATCGGATTGCCCCGGTTGTCGATGAAGGCCGTGAACAGGACGGCACCTTGGCCAGTGCCATGATCTTCCAAGGCCAGGGGCGCGGGCGGCACCGGCGCGCTTGCGCCGAGAAGAAGCAATGCTGCCAACATGAGACCCTCTCCCCTCAGTTCTGGACTGAAAGGCTTTCTAGCATCTCGGCCAGTTCAAGCCAGCGCTCTTCCGCAGCGTCCTTCTCGGCGCGCGCTTTCTCGATCGCGGCGCTCAACTCTGCAAAGCGCTTGGGATTCTTGACGTAGAGGTCGGGGTCGCCGAGCGCGGCCTCGTCGCGGGTTATCGCTTTCTCGATCTCTTCGATCCGGCCCGGCAGGAGGTCGTAGTCGCGCTGGTCCTTGTAGCTGAGCTTGGCCGCCTTGGGTGGCGGCGGAGCGGTGTTTTCGGCTTTGGACACCGGCTTCTTGGCCGCTGCATTTGGCTGGCGCCGCTTGGCTTCCCAGTCGGCATAGCCACCAGCAATGATGTCGATCCGGCCGGAGCCGTCGAGGCCGAGCGTAAGGGTCACGGTTCGGTCGAGAAAGTCGCGGTCGTGGCTGACGATCAGTACGGTGCCGTCATAGTCCGCGATCACTTCCTGCAGCAGGTCCAGCGTCTCGAGGTCGAGGTCGTTGGTCGGCTCGTCGAGCACGAGGAGATTGGATTCGCGAGCGAATTCGCGCGCCAGCAGCAGCCGGGTTCGCTCGCCGCCCGAGAGGGTACCCACCTTGGCCTCGGTCAGCGAAGGTTCGAACAGGAACTCTTTGAGATAGCCCTGGATATGCTTGCGCGCGCCGCGCACGTCGATCCAGTCGCCGCCCTCGGTCAGGACGTCGCGTACAGTCTTTTCCGGCACCAGGAGGCTGCGCTGCTGGTCGATGACGATGCTCTCGAGCGTATTGGCGCGCTTGATCGTGCCACTGTCCGGCTCGATCTCGCCGGTGAGCAGCTTGAGCAGCGTCGATTTGCCGGCGCCATTGCCACCCACGATGCCGATGCGGTCGCCGCGCTGGATGCGGAGCGTGAAGTCCTTGATGACCGTGCGGCCGCCAAAGCCCTTGCTGACATGTTCGGCGGCAAACACCGTCTTGGTCTTGCTGCCGTCCGAAGCCATGGCCAGCTTGGCGGCGCCTTGCGGTCCGATCATCGCCGCGCGTTCGGCCCGCATCTCCCATAGCTTGGCTAGGCGGCCCTGGTTGCGCTTGCGCCGGGCGGTGACGCCGCGCTCCAGCCAATGCGCCTCGATCTTGAGCTTCGCGTCCAGCTTGTCGGCAGCCCGCGCCTCTTCGGCATAGACTTTCTCCATCCACGCCTCGAAGCCGCCGAAACCGACCTCGTTGCGGCGCAGATTGCCGCGATCGAGCCACAATGTAGACTTGGTGAGGCGCGTGAGGAATGTCCGGTCGTGGCTGATCACGACGAACGCGCCCGAAAAGCGGCCAAGCCAGTCTTCGAGCCAGTTGATCGCGCTGATGTCGAGATGGTTGGTCGGTTCGTCGAGCAGCAGGATGTCGGGTTCGCTGGCGAGCGCCCGGCAGATCGCGGCACGGCGGCGCTCACCGCCCGATGCCGTCGCCGCCTCCCGGCCCAGGTCGATGCCAAGCTGGTCGGCGACCGCCTCCACCTCGTGCAGCGCAGGCGCACGGGGGCCGGAAACCGCGAAATCGCGCAATGTCGCAAAGCCGCTGACGTCGGGATCCTGCTCCAGCATCACGACATTGGTGCCCGGTACGATCGCGCGCTTGCCCTCGTCCGGATCGATGCTGCCCGCGATCAGCTTCAGCAGCGTGGTCTTGCCCGCACCATTGCGGCCGATGAGCGCGAGCCGGTCGCGCGCGCCGATGTGGAGGTCGAGGCCCCGGAACAGCCAGCCGCTGCCCTGGATCAGACCGAGTTGCTCATAGGAAAGAAGTGGCGCTGCCATGGCGGAGGGCTAATACAGATGGCGCCCATCCGGGCAAGCCCGGGCGCGAACATGAACGAACGGGAACCAACGAGGTCAGCGCCCATTCAGCCGGCAGCGGCCATTTGCACGGAATAGTCATTTTCACATAAGGATGCCGGAATGTCCCGCTCGCCCCTGATGATCGCCGCCCTCCTGCTCGCCACCCCGGCAGCCGTCCTCGCCCAGTCGACGTCGACGCCGCTCGAACTGGCCGGTCCGGTCGTCACGCTCTCCGTCACGGAATCAGTTGATGCAGCGCCGGATAAGGCGACCGTGAACACGGGCGTCGAGACCCGGGCACCCACGGCCAAGGCCGCGATGGCGGATAATGCGACCAAGATCGACACGTTGATCGCCGCGTTGCTCAAGGCCGGGATCGAGCGCAAGGACATCCAGACGAGCGGGATCAACCTCAGCCCGCAATATGACTATTCCAACCGCAAGGAAGGCGAAGGTCCGCGCTTCATGGGATACCAGGCCAATAACAGCCTGACGGTCGTCATTCGCAAGCTCGACAAGGCCGGCGAGATCATCGATGCAATGGTCGGCGCGGGCGCAACGAACATCAACGGTCCTGCCTTCGGCATCACCGACACCAGCAAGCTGGAGGAACAGGCCCGCACCAAAGCCGTGAAAACCGCGCAGACGCGAGCCAATTTCTATGCCGTGGCTGCCGGCTACCGGAGCGCGAGGCTACTTTCCATCTCCGAAACGGGCGAATTCAGCCCCCCGCCGATCGCTTATGACGCTCGCGAGCGGCTGGCCGCACCTATGGCTGCGAAGACCAGCATCGAGCCTGGCCAGCTTTCCACTTCGATCACGCTGAATTTCCGCTATATGCTCGAGAAATAAACCAGAACGAAACAGGACATTCAGCAGCGGTTCAATGCAGACAGTCTATCCAGCGCCCATGACACGTTCCTATTTTGCGGCCTCGATCCTGGCCCTGCTTCCCGCTTTCGCTGCGATTTCGCTGGCCAGCCCCGGCGTCCAGGCGCAGGGCTTTTCGCGCGGCAACGACCAGAACGAGGCGCGCGAGAACATGCTCGACCGCAAGGTTATGCCGTTCTCGATCATCAAGCGCCGGACCGAGAGCGCCATGGAGAACGAGGCCAGCTATGTCGGCGTCGCCCCCAGTCCGCGCGAAGGCATCTATCGCATGCAGTTCCTCCGCAAGGACGGACGCGTGATCTGGGTTGATGTGGACGGCAAGACCGGCGACATCGTGGGACGAACCAAGTAATAACAGCGGCCATTCGGCCTGCCGTCATGATCGGAGAACAAAGATGCGCCTGCTGATCGTCGAGGACGAACCGACCCTTGGCCGCCAGCTCAAGTCGACGCTGGAAGGCGCCGGCTATGCCGTCGACCTCGCGACCGACGGGGAAGACGGGCACTTCCTGGGTTCGACGGAGAGCTACGACGCGGTGATACTCGACCTCGGCCTGCCCGAGATCGACGGCCTGACCGTCCTCGATCGCTGGCGCAAGGAGGGCCGCAGCCACCCTGTGCTGGTCCTCACGGCGCGGGATAGCTGGTCGGACAAGGTCGCGGGCCTCGATGCGGGCGCCGACGATTATCTCGCCAAGCCCTTCCAGAGCGAAGAGCTGATCGCACGCCTGCGCGCGTTGATCCGCCGCTCCTCGGGCCATTCGTCCAGCGAACTTCTTGCAGGCGACGTCCGGCTCGACACGCGCTCGGGCAAGGTCACGCTCAAGGGCGAGCCGGTGAAGCTCACCGCGCAGGAGTACAAGCTCCTCTCCTACCTCATGCACCACAAAGGCAAGGTGGTGAGCCGGACAGAGCTGATCGAGCATATTTACGACCAGGATTTCGACCGCGATTCAAATACGATCGAAGTCTTCGTCACGCGCATTCGCAAGAAACTGGGCGCCGACGTCATCTCCACCATCCGGGGCCTGGGCTACAGCCTTGACGAACCCGTCGGCTGAACTGGCCGACGGCGCGCCCACCGCCTCACCGCGCTTCACGGGCTCGCTCAGCCGCCGCATCATCGGCATCTCGATCCTGTGGATCGCGGTCCTGCTGATCGGCGGCGGCATTGCGCTCGACCGGGTGCTCACCAATGCCGTGACGCGCAATTTCGATGACGGCCTGACCTATGTGCTGAACGCCATGATCTCCTCTGCGGAGATCGGGCCGGACGGTGAGGTGTTCTTCAACCGCGCCCTCGCCGACCAGCGCTTCCTGGAGCCGGCCAGCGGACTCTATTACCAGGCGAGCACGCCGATCCGCGGTCGGGAGGACTCCGACAATCTCGGCACGCGATCACGCTCGTTGTGGGATCGCGCGATCCGGATCACGCCGGAAATGCGGGCGCATCCGGGTCAGGGCGTCGACACCATGCAATTTCCCGAAGAACCGTTGCGCGTCATGGTGCGCACGGTCATCGTTCCGGGGAGCGAACGCCGCTGGGTCTTCGTGGCCGCACAGGCCCGCGAAACACTCGACCTGCAGATCAAGGCCCTGCAAACGACCGTTTTCCGTAGCTTCCTCGCGTTGGGCGCAGGCCTGATCGCACTTTCGACCTTGCAGGTGTTCGTCGGCCTGCGCCCGCTGCGTCACATCCGCCGCGAGATCGCACGCATGCGGGCGGGCGAGAAGTCGCGCGTGACGGCGCCGCTGCCCCGCGAGGTCCAGCCGATGGTGGAAGAGCTTAACGCGCTGCTCGAACATACGGAGAGCCAGGCCGAAGAGGCACGGCGCCATGCCGGCAATCTCGCCCACGCGCTCAAGACGCCGCTCACGGTGGTGATGAACGCGGCAACGGCCAATGCGCCCGACCTGGCGCCGACGGTGATCCGCGAGGCCGTGACCATGCGCCGCCAGATCGACCATCATCTGGCGCGTGCGCGCGCCATCGGACGGCGCGGATCGAGCCAGAGCCGCACCGAGGTCTGGCCGAGCCTCGAGGCTGTCGAGCGCGCGGTTGAGCGCCTCTATCCCGATGTCCGCGTCGATCGCGCAGGCTCGCAGGACAGCGTCGTGCGGATCGAGCGGCAGGATCTCGACGAGATGATCGGCAACCTGGTCGAGAATGCCGCGAAATATGGCGGCGGCAGCGTCTTCGTGACGGTCGAACCCAAGGGCAGTGCCTGGGTCGACATTGTGGTCGAAGACGATGGCAAGGGCATTCCCGAGGAAGAACGCGAGCGCATCTTCGATCGCGGCGTGCGGCTGGACAGTGGCAAGCCTGGCACCGGCCTCGGTCTCGCCATCGTGCGCGATGTTGCCGAGATCTACGGCGGCACGGTCGAACTTCACGAGAGCGAGGACCTGGGCGGTCTGCTCGTGCGGCTACGCCTGCCCTCGGCATGATCTGCAGCGATTGACCCACATCGGCCGCCAAGGCATTCTCTTTGCAGGAGAGTGTTCGGAAAGGGGGCCGGACGGATGCAGGCGGCACAACCGCAGCGATATGATGTTAACGGCGGGCGTGATCGCGTCGGCGCGCTGGGGCTGACGCTGGCTGTCTACGCCTTGATTCTGACCGTCATCGCGCTTTTCGGTGGAAGCCCACTGGCGCGGATGAAAGCCGAGGACGCCCTCGACACCATCGTGATCGCGCCCCCGAAGCCGCCGCGGGCGCTACCGTCGCTTCAACCACCCTCCCGCCGGGAGGGTGGCTCGCCCAGGTTGCTTAAGCTTTCGCCCGAGCCTGCTCTTATTCCGGATATCGCCGCTCCGGCCGTCATCGCGCCGATCGTGGACCTGCCGAAGACGGACCTGGCGCCGGAAGGCCCTGCCAGTTCTGCATCCGGCACCTCTACAGCTGGCGGTGCGGGAAGCGGCACCGGTGGCACCGGCACTGGCACGGGCAGCCAGAGCGGACCGGGTGGCGTGAAGATCTATCGAGCGGAATGGCAGAAGCTGAACAGCCCGGTAGAACTCAATCGCAACGTGCCGCGCGACGTGCCGTCCGGCAACGGCTGGGGCGAGATCGTTTGCCGGGCCGCACCCAAGTTCAAGGTGACGGAGTGCAAAATCTGGGGAGAATCCCCGAAAGGCTCGGGCTATGGCAAGGCCGTGCTTGGCATCGCCGACATTTTCCGCGTGAAACCGCCCATGGTCGACGGCAAGCCGCAGATCGGCGCCTGGGTGCTCATTCACATTGGCTATTACAATTCGAAACCGCCGCTCTATTGAGCAGCAACTGGCCCGGTAACCGCGCGCGCGGGCCCGCCGGTCAGCAATCGTTCAGCAGATCGGTGCACAGACAGCCCAGCCATGGTCGCGGCCAACCTTCCTGATTCCCCGGCAACAACGCGCTATGGCGCGGGCGAGCGGCCGCGCCGGCCCGCGCTCCTGCTCGCGGTACTGCTGCACATCCTGATCGGCCTGATCTTCGCCTATCAGAAGCGCGAGCCGCTCGCGAAAATGGGCGAAGAGGGCCTGAAGACCTTCAACATCGCGCCGGCGGGGCCGAAAGGATCGGAAACCGAAAAGTCCCAGCCGCAGAAGGAGAAGACGCAGGCCAAGCAGGCCGCCTCGCAGGTCACGCCCGTCCCCGCCGAGGCGCCGCCGCCGCCGGACAGCCCGCCCCCGGTCGTGCGCGACTTCCAGATGCCGTTCATGCAGCTCAGCAGCCAGGATTACGCCTCCAGCAACATCGGCAAGCAGCCCTCGCAACGGCCATCGGCAAATGCCTTTGCGCAGGGCGACAGCAAGGCCCCCCAAGGCCCCGGATCAGGCCCAGGCGGCGCGACCCTCTATCCCGCGGACTGGTATCGCGAGCCGACCAGCGCCGAACTTGGCGGCTATCTCAAGCCCGACATGCCGCGCGAAGGCTGGGGCATGATCGCCTGCCGGACAGTCGCCCAATATCATGTCGACGATTGCTATGTTCTGGGCGAATCGCCGCGTGGCTCGGGCTTCGCGCGCTCTGTGCTGAATGCCTCGTGGCAATTCCTCGTCATGCCGCCGCGGATCAACGGCAAGTCGCAGGTCGGCACCTGGGTCAGCATCCGCATCACTTATTATGACGGCAGCATCAGGACGGGCCCGGGCTGAGAGCCCAGGCCGTCAGCCGTTCACTTGTCGCGCTTCTTGCGATGGGTTTCCATGTCGAGCACGGTCGTGTCGGTGCCGTCGGCGGGCAGCAGGCCAAGGCGGCGCGCGACCTCCTGATAGGCTTCGACTTCGCCGCCAAGGTCGCGGCGGAAGCGATCCTTGTCGAGCTTCTCGCCGGTCGCGATGTCCCACAGACGGCAATTGTCCGGGCTGATCTCGTCGGCCAGGATGATGCGCGCATAATCGCCGTCCCAGATCCGGCCGAACTCCAGCTTGAAGTCGACGAGGCGGATGCCGATGCCCGCGAACAAGCCGGTCAGGAAATCGTTCACGCGGATCGCCATGTCGGCAATGTCGTGCATTTCCTCCGGGCTTGCCCAGCCGAAGCAGGCAATATGCTCCTCGGTCACCAGCGGATCGCCGAGCGCATCGTCCTTGAGGCAATATTCGATCAGCGTGCGCGGCAGCTGCGTGCCCTCCTCGATGCCGAGGCGCTTCGAGAGCGAGCCGGCCGCGACATTGCGGATGATCACCTCGAGCGGAACAATCTCGACCTGGCGGATCAGCTGCTCGCGCATGTTGAGGCGGCGGATGAAGTGGGTAGGCACGCCGATATGGCCGAGCAGTGTGAAGACATGCTCGGAGATCCGGTTGTTGAGGACACCCTTGCCGT
>DASWYL010000060.1:0-13556 GCA_036404995.1 Sphingobium sp.
AGCTGTTCCCGAACGTCGACTTCTATTCGGGCATCATCCTCTCGGCCATGGGCTTCCCGACCGACATGTTCACCGTGCTCTTCGCCCTCGCCCGCACCACGGGCTGGGTCGCGCACTGGAACGAGATGATTTCGGACCCAGAGCAGAAGATCGGCCGCCCGCGCCAGCTCTACACGGGGCCTGCACAGCGCGACTATGTGCCGGTGACCAAGCGCTGAGGTAGACGAGGACCCGTCCTTATTCCCTCTCCCCTTCAGGGGAGAGGGTTAGGGAGAGGGGCTAGCAGCGCTTCGATGCGATCGAGGACAGCCTCAATGTTGCCCATCACGTCCGCGTTGCTGAATCGGACAACGCGCCATCCCATTGCTTCAACGAATTGAGTACGTTCGGCGTCGGCTTCTGAGCGCGCGCCGTGAGTATCGCCGTCGACCTCTACGACCAGCATCGCAGCGCGACACGTAAAGTCGGCAATGTAACGGCCGATCACCGTCTGGCGCCTGAACTTGGCGCCGCCAAAGCGGTGCGCGCGTAAATGGTACCAGAGAGCAGCCTCGGCCGGTGTCGGCACTATCCGCATCGACTTTGCATGTCGAAGGGAGGTTCGATTTCGCAAGGCCGCCCCCTCTCCCTAGCCCTCTCCCCTAAAGGAGAGAGGGAACGCGATGCGCTATCGGAGCACTCTCCGCCTCAAGCCGCCTTGCGCGCCTTGGCCAGCTTCTTGAGTACCATGTCGCGCTTCAGGCGCGAGAGATGGTCGATGAAGAGAATGCCCTCGAGATGGTCCATCTCGTGCTGGAGGCAGGTGGCGAGAAGCCCCTCCAGCTCCTGTTCGTGGATCTTGCCGGTGCGGTCCATCCAGCTTGCGCGGATGCGCGCCGGGCGCTCGACCTCGGCATATTGCTCGGGCACCGACAGGCAGCCCTCGTTGTAGACCGACAGCTCCGGGGACCCTTCGAGGATCTGCGGATTGATGAACACCATCGGCTTGCGGACCGAAGGCGCATCTTCCGCGTCGGATTCCGGCTCCTGCAGGTCGATGACCAAAAGGCGCTTGGGCACGCCGACCTGGATGGCCGCGAGGCCAATGCCGGGCGCCGCGTACATCGTCTCGAACATGTCGTCGATCAGCGTCTGCAGGTCGTCGTCGATGGACTCGACGGGCGTCGAAATGGTGCGCAGCCGCGGATCGGGCGTCTCGAGAATGGGAAGAAGGGCCATATGCCGCAGAGATATGAGACTGCCCGCTGAAGATCAAGCGGGCGAGTTGGCCTTTTGTTCCGATGAGACTGATCGATCACTGCTCGTTTTCGGACGCCGCTGTCCGATAACGAACATCGATCTCGCTACGCGCCAACGATAAAGTGCCATATCTTGGCAATACACCCGAAGCCTTGGCGGATTTTCCATGGGATTTCTAAGGCGTTTCGGGATGAATATCGCGCATTTCCGGTAGTTTGATGGTTTGGCACGGTTGATGCTTAGGAATCAGGGCAGGCGAGGGACCGCCTGCGACGCACTGGTTTCAAGGAGAGAAACATGTTCAAAGCCCCCCTCATCGTCCTCGCCGCAACCGGCCTCGTTCTTTGGGCAGGCCCTGCGCTCGCCAAGGCGGAAAAGTCGGACGAGCCGACCACCCGCATGACCGTCAAGCAGAAGGACGGCCAGACCCTCTACTGCGTGCGCAATGAAGCCAAGACCGGCCAGCTGATGGGCAACAATGTCTGCAAGAGCCGCGAGGAATGGGCCGAGGCGGGCCTCGACATTCCCGCGAATTCCCGCTCGGCCGGCAATGAAGGCGCCAAGTCCGCGGGCACGGCGCGTCTCAACCCCTAAGGCCCCTACTCGGGCCGGAACCGGCGCCGCCACATCCCTCGAGCGGCGCCGGTTCTCATTCCGTCATATCAGCCGATTGGCCGGCGCGCTCGCAGGGCCTGGGCCAAGGTGCCCTCATCGAGATAATCGAGCTCGCCGCCGACCGGGACGCCGTGGGCAAGCTGCGTGAGCCGCACCGGATAGGCTTCGAGCCGCTCGGCGATATAATGCGCGGTGGTCTGTCCTTCGAGCGTCGCGTTCATCGCGAGCACCACCTCGTCGATGCCGCCCGCGGCCACGCGCGAGACGAGCGGGGCAATGGCGAGGTCTTCCGGCCGCACGCCATCCAGCGCCGAGAGACGTCCGCCCAGTACATGGAAGCGCCCGGGGAAAAGCCGCGACTTCTCCAGTGCCCAGAGATCCGCCACGTCCTCGACGACACAGAGCGACTTCATGTCGCGCCGCGGGTCCGCGCAGATGCCGCACGGGTCCTGCGTGTCGACATTGCCGCAAATGTTGCAGTGGACCATCTTCTCATTCACGCTTTCCAGCGCGCGCAGCAGCGGCCCCAGCGCCGTCTCGCGTTTCTGCAGCAGGTACAGGACCGCCCTGCGGGCCGAGCGCGGCCCCAGGCCGGGCAGCCGCGACAGGGCTTGGGTGAGGGCGTCGATCTCGGGTGAGGACATGGGCACCAATTAAAGGCTTGCGCTTCCCCGACACAAGCGTTTCAGAAGGCGCCCATGCAGAAGGCTTTGCGCATCATCTTCATGGGAACCCCGGATTTCGCGGTGCCGACGCTCGACGCCCTGCACGCAGCGGGTCACGAGATCGTCGCAGTCTATACCCAGCCGCCCCGCCCTGCCGGTCGCGGCAAGGCCCCGCGCCCGAGCCCGGTGCAGGCCCGCGCGGAAGGCTTGGGCGTCGAGGTGCGCACGCCCCTGACCCTGCGCGATCCCGCCGAGCAGGAGGCCTTCGATGCCCTGGAGGCCGATGTCGCCATCGTCGCCGCTTATGGCCTGATCCTCCCCCTCCCGGTGCTGCACGCCCCGCGCCTGGGCTGCCTCAACGTCCATGCCTCGCTGCTGCCCCGCTGGCGGGGCGCCGCGCCGATCCAGCGCGCAATCCTTGCGGGCGACGACGAGACCGGCGTCACGATCATGGCCATGGGCAAGGGCCTCGACACGGGACCGATGCTGGCGAAGGTCGCCACGCCCATCGACGGCAAGACGGCCGGCGAACTGACCCAGGAACTGGCGCAGGCAGGCGCGGCGCTCATGGTCGCGGTGCTCGCGAATATCGGCGCCTATCCGCCGGTCGTGCAGCCCGAGGCCGGCATCACCTACGCCGCCAAGATCGACAAGACCGAGAGCCGCATCGATTTCGCGGCGGGCGTGGTTGCGGTCGAGCGGCAGGTCCGCGCCTTCAATCCCGCGCCCGGCGCCTGGTTCGAGGTGAATGGCGAGCGGATCAAGATCCTCGCCGCAAAGATCCTGCCCGGCCTCGAGACGCGGACCGACGCGGCACTGGTTCCCGGCACTATGATGGGGCCGCTCCTCATCTGGTGCGGTGACGGCGCCCTTGGGCCACTCCTGGTCCAGCGCGCAGGCAAGAGCCCGATGACCATGCCCGAGCTCCTGCGCGGCTTCCCGATTCCGCCCGGTACCGTGCTCGCTTGACCCGTTTCGCCTTCACCGTCGAATATGACGGCCGGCCCTATATGGGCTGGCAGCGCCAGGCCCATGGCCCCACCGTGCAGCAGCATCTCGAGGAAGCGCTCGCAAAGATCGTGGGCATCGAGCCGGTCGTGCATTGCGCGGGCCGCACCGATGCCGGCGTCCATGCTCTCGCAATGCGCGCCCATGCCGATCTCGACACCGCCATCACGCCGTTCCGGCTGATGGAGGCGATGAACGCACGTCTCCGCCCCGAGCCGATCGCGATCATCGCCTGCGAGGCCGTCCCGGACGACTGGCATGCCCGCTTTTCCTGCATTGGCCGGGCCTACGAATATCGCATCCTCAATCGCCGCGCCCCGCTGACCTTCGAGGAAGGCCTGATCTGGCGCGTGCCGCAGAAGCTCGATGCCGAGGCCATGCACGAGGCCGCGCAGTTCCTCATCGGCAAGCACGACTTCACGACCTTCCGCTCCGCGCAATGCCAGGCCGACAGCCCGATGCGCACGCTCGACCGGCTCGATGTGGTCCGCGTGGGCGAGCGCATCACCATCTATGCCGAAGCGCGCAGCTTCCTGCATCACCAGGTCCGGTCGATGACCGGCTGCCTCGCGCTGGTCGGCGCGGGCACGTGGCAAGTCATTGATATGAAAGCAGCCTTGGAAGCGCGCAATCGGAGCGCTTTGGGGCATAATTCACCCCCGGATGGCCTCTATTTCGTGCGAGCAGACTATCCTAAGCCCTAGAAACGACGCGATATTCCGAAATAGACTTCAAGGTCGGGGTTGTTGAGGCCCAAACCCGCAACCGTGCCCATGTCGACCTGCCAGTTTGAAGACGGCTGCCAGGCCATCGAAAGACCCGCCAGAGCGTGATCCTGCGCGCCCGAAGGATCCTCGTCATGCACCTCTTCGACTTCCACCGAAGTGCTGACCTTTGAAGACAGCGCGAAGCTCAGTCCCTCAACCGCACTCAAGGCCATGTGCCGCCCCTTGCCCGAGGCATTTACTGAGGCGTCGATCTCCGGCGTGAGTTCGAGCGCGACCTTGTCCGATAGGGGCACGCTCATCGGGATCAAAAGCCCTCCGCCCCAATCGCCCGCACCGATGGCGGAACCACCAGTGGGGAGCGTGACAAAAGTCTGCACGGCGACCGAGAAGCCATTGCCGTCGGGATGACCAAGACTGTGCTTGTAGGCCAGCGTCAGGTCACCGGCCCCACTGGCATGGCTGACACCGCTGGCGTTGCGCATCCGGACGGTGCCGAAACTGACAAGGCCAAGCTGGACTTCATCGCGCCCGCCCAAGCCATAACGCAGCAGCAGGTCCCCGGTAGTGAGCGTGTCCGTGCGGTCACCGCCCTGCCGGTCGAACGTCCAGTCGGCTAGTCCCAGCTCGGCCACGACATGCCCGGAATCGACGATACAGGGGGGCGTGGCGAGACCGGGGCGGGTCGGGCAAAGGGGCCGCAGATCGTCATCGGCCAACGCTGGCGACGCCAGCGCCATCACCAACAGACATAGACCCGCGGCCTGCAACGGGCGATCAGGGATTGCGCGCATCCGGAACCTCCGGAGTCGCGCCCTAGCACCGGCCGGATGAACCGCAGATCAACAGTCAGGCTGCGCGATGTGCTTTCAGGCCAACCGCCTCGTCCTCATCGATCCATTCGATCATCTTGGAGAGAATGGTCGCGAACATCTCGTCCTGCTCGGAGAGCCGCGTTTCGATGCGCGAAAGACGCGCCTCGATCGCCGTCATCCGATCCACGGCAGGCTCTGCCTCATCGCTGTTCGCAGGCACCGCGCCGCTCGCAATGGCGGCCTTGAGGTCATGCACCTCCGCGCGGATCGACGGTTTCGCCGCCGGCCCCGGCTTTGCGTCCGTCGCGGCGGGCCTCGTCACTGCAAGCCTGCGCCGTTCGGCGCAGACAGCCTCCACGATGGCGAGATCGACGACCATGCTCTGCTGCGCGGCCGCCCGTTCGAGCGCGTTCTGGACCAGCGTATTGAGCGGCCGCGGCACGCCTCCGCTTTCCTCGGCAAGGCGCGCGACGGCTTCGACTTCGAAGCGGGGACTGCCAGTCCAGCCCACGATCCTGAGGCGATGCTCGATATAGGGCAGCACCTCGTTGGCCAGCATCGGGCCGAGATGATGGGTTGCAATCACGCGCTGGCGAAGCTGCTCGAGCTCACCGGCGTTGGCCATGGCGTCGCGGAATTCCGGCTGGCCGAGCAGGAAGATCTGCAGCAATGATTGGCCGCCCAGCTGGAAATTGCTCAATATGCGCAGCGCCTCGAGGGCGTCGAAGGTCATGTGCTGCGCTTCGTCGACGATCAGCAGGCTGCGCCGCCCGGCGCGTGCCTGCTGATGCATATGTGCCTCGATGCGGCCCAGCACCTGCGCCTTGTCCGCGCCGTCCGTATCTATGCCAAAGGCGTGGGCGGCGAGCCGAAGCGCCGTTTCGCCGTCCATTTCGCTCGCTGCGATCTTGACCGCCGTAAGCCGCCTTGGGTCGATCGTGGCCATCAGATGCGCGACGAGCGTCGTCTTGCCCGCGCCGATATCGCCGGTGATGACGATGAAGCCCTCGCCTTGGGCAAGGCCATAGCCCAGATAGGACATGGCTTTACGATGCGTCGCACTCTCGAAGTAGAAACGCGGGTCCGGCGTCAGCTGGAATGGGCGGCCGGTGAGTTTATAGTAGTTCGTGTACATCGATCCCTCGTCCCCCTGGGCTCGTCTACCGAAATGGCGCATGTCGGCGAGCGCGCGCTAGGCGATGCGCCGCCGAGGTCATGCCAACTCTCGCGAAATGGAGAAGAAACGCCTGCTCCGGCAAGCGACCGGAACAACGCAAGGTCCAGCGTTTGGCAAACTGCCCGCGTCCCCATGGTTTGCGACCCGAAAGCCCCCATTCGGTTTTCCTTGGATGACAATAGCAGCCAATTGACCGGTTGCGTCAAGGGAGGCGCCCTTAGCCCGGGTCCATTTCGGACGCGGACGTCGCATTTTATACGTCCGCCGGGCTCATGTGAGTCTTTTGAGTCACAGCATCAGTTCCCGGGCGGGCTCGTGGCCGAGAAAGGCCGATGGGCTTGCCGTGGCCCCATATGCCCCCGCCAAGAAGATCGCGACCAGATCGCCGACCTCGGGCACAGGCAGCGCCAGGGACGCCCCCAGCAAATCGAGCGGAGTACAGAGACAGCCAACGACCGTGGTGGGCGCGGAATCCGGCGCGCTGCCGAAGCGGTTGGCTATGGCGAGCGGATAGTTGCGGCGGATCACAGTTCCGAAATTGCCGCTGGCAGCGAGCTGGTGATGCAGTCCGCCATCGACGACCGCAAAGCGCTCGCCCTGGCTCCATTTCACGTCGACGATGCGCGTGAGATAGACGCCCGCTTCGGCGACCAGCCAGCGGCCCAGTTCGATCGCGAATTCGCTCTCCCGGAGACTATCGGCGCGCGCGTCCAGCGCCTCGCCCAGCGCCAGCCCGATCCGGGCGATGTCCAGTTCCGATTCACCCGGGAAATAGGGCACTCCAAAGCCCCCGCCCAGATTGACCAGCGGCGGCGATACGCCCACCTCGCTGGAGAGCCGTGCCGCAAGCGCGAGCGTCTGCGCCTGCGCGGCAATGATCGCATCGGGGCCGAGCGCTTGCGACCCGGCGAAGATGTGCCAGCCACGCCAGTCCGCGCCGCACCCGATCACGTGCCGCGCCAGCGCCGCAGCCCTATCGGCATCAACGCCAAAAGGCTTGGCACCGCCGCCCATGCGCATGCCCGATCCCTTGAGCTCGAAATCGGGATTCACCCGCACAGCGAGACGGGGCCGAACGCCGATCCGCTCGCCAATCGCCAGTGCCCGACGGGCCTCCCCTTCCGATTCCAGGTTGATCGTGACGCCCGCCCTGAGCGCGGCTTCCAACTCATCGTCGCGCTTGCCCGGTCCGGCAAAGCTGATCCGCGCCGCCGGCATGCCCGATGCAAGCGCCATCTTCAGCTCGCCGCCGGAGGCGATATCGAAACCGTCGACCTGTGTGGCCATCAACTCAAGCAGCGGCGCGAAAGAGTTGGCCTTCACAGCATAATGGACGCTCACGGCCGCGGGCATGGCCGCCCGCAAAACCGCGAGGCGCGCGAAAAGCATGGCGCCGTCATAGACGAAAATCGGCGTATCCCCGGCCTGCGCAACCAGCTCCGCAGCGGTGCGACCGGCAATCAGCAATTGCCCCTCGTGCGCGCCGAAGCCCGACGGGATGGGACCCATTGGCTTGGCATTGCTCATCTCGCGATCTCCAGTGCCATGGCGGCGAGCGCGATGCGGTCATGCTTGCCATTTGGTGTGCGTGGAAGCTCTCGCAGGATACGAATTTCCTTGGGTTGCATGAAATTGGGCAGCGACTTGCGCAGGCTGCTGGCCAGCCGGTCCAGCGCGACCTCCGCGTCCGTCTCGCACAGCGCCGTATCGGCGCGCACGAACAGCAGGATTGCCTGGCCGAGCCGCTCGTCAGGCACCCCCAGCGCGCAGGCCTCGGCAATGCCGGAAACGGACAGCGCAGCCTCCTCGACTTCTGTTGGCGAGATGCGATTGCCCGCACTTTTTATCATGGCGTCCTCGCGCGCGATGAAACTCAGCAGCCCGTCGGCATCGCGCACGGCCGTATCGCCCGACCAGACCGCTGTCCCGCCATAATGCGAAGCAGGGGGCGCGGGCTTGAAGCGCTCGGCAGTCTTTTCAGGGCTACGCCAATAGCCCTGTGCTACCAGAGGCCCACAATGGACCAGTTCGCCCGGCTCGCCATCGTCGGTCAGCGACCCGTCAGGCCGCACGACAAGAATTTCCGCGTCGGGAATGGCTCGCCCGATGCTCGTCGGATGCGTGTCGAGCAAGGCGGGCGGCAACCATGTCGACCGGAATGCCTCCGTGAGGCCATACATCGCGACGATGTCGACGCCGGGAAATGTCGCGCGCAGCTTGGCGATCAGCGGCCGCGTCAGTGCTCCGCCGCTGTTGGTCAGGCGGCGCAGATGCGTGCGCGCCGCTTCCGGCCAGTCCGCCTCCACCAGCTGCACCCAGAGCGGCGGAACGCCAGCGAGCGTCGTGATGCCATGCGCAGCCGCAGCCTTCACCACGTGGCCCGGCAACAGATAATCGAGTGGCACAGCGCAGCCGCCCGCCCACCAGGTGGAGAAGAGCTGGTTCTGACCATAATCAAAGCTCAGCGGCAGCAGCGCCAGCGTGCGGTCGTGGGGCTCCAGTTCGAGATAGGCCGCCACCGAGCGCGCACCAATCATGAGATTGGCATGGCTCAGCATCACACCCTTGGGCAGGCCGGTGGAGCCCGACGTGTAGAGGATCTCGACCAGCGCGTCGGGATCGGCACGGCTGGGGCCGAGCGCATCGCGGACCTGCGACATCATGACATCGTCGACATCCGGTTCATCGATCAAAGAGACAGTGGTTGCGTCGCCCGCCGCCAGCGTCGCCAGCCGCGCTTCCTGCGAGATCAGCATCGTCGCCCCGCTATCGGCCAATATGTGCGCAACCTGCGCGCGCTTGAGAAGCGGATTGATCGGCACGTAGACATGACCGGCGCGCGCCACGGCGAGTGGCAGGATCGCAGCTGCCTGCCCCTTGGGTAACCAGGCCGCGACGCGGCTCCCCGGCGCCAATCCTCGCCCAACCAGCCACGACGCGAGCCGTCCCGTCATGGCTTCGAGCTCGGCAAAGTTCACGGTGGCGGCCCTGACCGCGAGCGCCGGTGCATCGGGCTTCCCTTGCAGCGGCAGGTGGTCAAGCGGCGCGATCATGCCCTCGCCTTAGCACTTTCGCAGGCCGATGGCAGGGGGAGCGATAAACCTCACTGCACGCATGTGCGTCCCGTTTGCACTTCACTTGATCGCACAAAACGGTTAGGCGCGCGGCCCATGAGCCTTCATTCGCTCAACGCAAGAGGGGACGATTTCCATTTGACCGCCGACGACAGCCTGCGGGCCAGCTTTGTGGCCGTGCTTGGCCTCTCCGCTGAGCGCGTCGCCCAGTTCGATGACCAGACGCCCCTCTTCGGCGCCCTGCCCGAACTCGATTCCATGGCGGTGGCAAGCCTGCTCACCGATTTCGAGGATCGCCTGAACATCCACATCGACGATGACGATGTCGATGCGGAGAGCTTTGAGACTTTCGGCGCGCTTCGTGACATGCTGGCGCGCAAGCTGCGCTGATTCCCCGGCCAGACAAATATCGGCCCAAATCGGATCAGAAGCTGCCGGCGACAGTCCGGATCAGCTTGGCATCCTCGATCACCTGATGGACGGTGCGCCCCTTGAGCATCGCGATCGATTGGGGCGTCAGGCGATCGCCCCTCTGGGCGAACCGCTTGTCGGTCGCGGAGAAGATGATCGTCGCGATGGCCTGATCGAATTCCTGACGCCGGTGAGCCGGCAGATCGGCCGATAGTGTCAGGATCGACGACTGCATTTCAAGCGCCGTGTCCCCCTCAAGCACTGTGGGGTGCTTGGTCGCGCAGCCAGCGAGAAGCAGCGCGGCCGAAACAGCGAGGACGCTCACACCGCGCATCAGAGCGAGGCCGATGCGGAACGGATCAGCTTGGCATTCTCGATGACCTGGCTGACGCTACGCCCCCTTAACTGGTTCATCGCCTGTGGACTGAGCCGATCGCCATCCGCGGACAGGCGTCGATCGGTGGACGAAAGCATGATGGTCTCGATCGCGCGCTCGAACTCCTCGCGCCGATCGGGTGAAAGATCCTGCGACAATCTCACGATTGAAACCTGCATCTCATGGGCTGTGTCGCCCGACAGGACGGCCTGCCCCTTCGGCGAGCAACTGGCGAGAAGGAGGAGCGAAATGGGGAGAATGATCCTGTGAGCGATGCGCACGCCGAGCCCCTTTGATGATCGTTTTCCGACGAACTTTTGTCCGCTGGAGGTGCTGTGGAGCCGCATTGGTCATCATCGCTTCGCCCCGACGATGTACCGCTCCAGGATCCGGCGCGCGAGGAAGACCAGCGCGCCGCCACCGGATCAAACCGGAAGGCGCGCGATCTGACCCGCCATCGGCGAGCCACCAAACCATCTCCCAAATTGGCTTTTCTTCGCGACCGGGCTCTGTTCAGAACCACACACAGGCAATTAGGGTCGGCACCCTTGCCCGGACCTCAACAGCAATGGTTGCCGCGCGGCTAACTCCGTTTTTTACGTAGCGTCAACAGGGCCTTAGCCGATCAGCCCCGACTGATCGGATCAGGCCGCTGCGTGCTCAGTGCTCGCCTCGAAATCGGCCTCGGCGAGGAATTTCTCGGCGTCCAGAGCGGCCATGCAGCCCATGCCTGCGGCCGTCACGGCCTGGCGGTAGATCTTGTCGGTGACATCGCCCGCCGCAAACACACCGGGGATGTTTGTGCGGCTCGTGCCCTTCTCGACGACGAGATAGCCCTCATCCAGCGGCAGCTTGCCTTCGAACAGCTCCGTCGCCGGCTTGTGACCGATCGCGACAAAGGCGCCGTCCGCCGCGACATGGCTCTTCTCGCCCGTCACCGTATCGACCAGATCAACGCCGACCAGCCCCTCGGGCTGACCACCCCCCACGAACGTTTCTACCGCCTTGTTCCACAGCACCTTGATGTTCGGATGCGCGAACAGCCGGTCCTGCAGGATTTTCTCGGCACGGAACGAATCGCGGCGATGGATGATCGTCACGTCGTGGCTGTGATTGGTGAGATAGAGTGCTTCCTCGACTGCGGTGTTGCCCCCGCCGATCACGACCACTTTTTTGCCACGATAGAAGAAGCCGTCGCAGGTGGCGCAGGCGCTGACGCCCTTGCCCTGCAGGAGGTGCTCGCTCTCGAGCCCGAGCCACTTCGCCTGCGCACCTGTCGCGATGACCAAAGTGTCGCCGAAATAGCGCGTGCCGCCGTCGCCGGTCAGCTTGAACGGACGCTCGGAGAGATCGACGTCGACAATATGGTCATACATCATCTGCGCGCCGACATGCTCGGCCTGCGCTTGCATCTCCTCCATGAGCCACGGGCCCTGGATGACATCGCGGAACCCCGGATAGTTCTCGACATCCGTGGTGATGGTCAGCTGCCCCCCGGGCTGGATGCCCTGCACCACGATCGGCGCCATGCCAGCGCGCGCCGCATAGATGGCCGCCGACAGGCCGGCCGGGCCTGAACCGAGGATGATCATGCGGGACGAATGGGTGGCGGTCATGATGGCCTTTCGAGGGATGAAATAAGAGAATCTGCCGGAACCATTTAGGTCGCCCGGCAACAATAGCAATGCCAGCGCCAGCCTAGTCCATCAGCGAGGGCAGCGCCTCGAAACCGCGCTTTAGCGCCGCGCCCCACGCGCGCGAAATTTTTGCGAATTCCGGATCGTCGGCCTCAATGCGACGGCGAACGCTGAACCGGTACTGGTCGCGCGGGATGATGCTGAGATCGAGCGGCATGCCGACCGAGAGGTTGGAGCGCAGCGTCGAATCCATCGACACGCAAACACATTTCGTGGCGTCCGACAGCGAGGTGTCGGGCTTGATGATGCGGTCCAGAATCGGCTTGCCATATTTATGCTCGCCGATCTGGAAGAAGGGCGTGTCGGCGGTCGCCTCGATGAAATTGCCTTCGGAATAGACCATGTACAGGCGCGGCTTGCCGCCCTTGCGCTGGCCGGCCACCAGGATGCTGGCCTTGAGCAGGCCATCTTCGCCGCCCGACATCCCGTGGCGCAACTCGTGCTGCACGGCTTTCATCGCCTCGCCCACCAGATGCGCGACGCGGTGCATGGTCGCGGCATTGAGGATCGTCTCGATGCCGGCTTCCGGCTCGGCAGCGGCGTCCTTGAGGGCGCGCGACAGCTTTGACTTCACCTCCTGCGTCACGGACAGGTTACCCGAACAAAGCAGCGCGATCGCGCGCTCGCCGGGCACTTCATAGGTAAAGGTCTTGCGGAACATGGCGATATTATCGAGCCCCGCATTGGTCCGCGTGTCGGAGAGCATCACGATCCCCGCCTCGACCCGCAAGGCCACGCAATAGGTCATGTCCGCCTTATCCCCTTGAGCCGCCCCCGCGACTCACTGTTGTGTTTGTGTCTGCGCCTGCTGGTCTAGCGGCAGCGCAGCAATTTGCACATCGCTCGAAAGTTGGGCGCCGCCGCCGCGACTGGAGACCATGCGGATCGGTGCCGCATCCTGCGCATCCAGCCCCACGGTCAGGCGCACATGGCCCTCGACAGGGCAGTGGCCGAGCGAGCAATCGAAGGCGATCCAGCCAAGGCCCTCCACCCAGCCTTCCGCCCAGGCATGGGGGTCGTGCTCGTCGTCCGGCCGCTCGGGGTCGCGCAGATAGCCTGTCACATAGCGGGCTGGAATGCCGAGCAGCCGCGCAGCCGCAATGAAGATATGCGCCTGGTCCTGACAAACGCCACTGCCCTGCTCCAGCGCCTCGGCAGCTGGTGTTTCGAAGGTCGTACTGCCCGGCCTGTATCTGACGGCCTCGAACACCGCGGGGCAGAGGCGGTGCATCGAATCGAGCGGACCGGAGGCCGCCCGCACGCTCTCCGCAAGGTCCCTGAGAGCGTCGGACGGATTGGTGAGGGGCGTGTCGCGCAGGAAGAGCAGCGGTCGTGCTGCGCCCTTCAATCGGCGGGAGACGCCAGCCGTATCCATGGTCGTCACTTCACCCTCGGCGACCACACGGATCTCCGAAAGCTTGCCACTCGCGCGCCAGAGCGCCTCGAGGTCGCCATAGCCTCCGACGATCCAGCGCTCGATCGGCGTCTCGTTGACGCTGACCGACCAGCTATGCACCGTCTGCGCGCTGGTATTTGGCGGCATGAGACGCATGCGCATGACCGCACCGAGCGCCGGCTCGGGATAGTCATAACGTGTCTCATGCCGGATACTGATCCGCACGGGCTGCTGACTCCCTTTCAGCCGAAATGATAGGCTTCAGCGATCTCGAAGCCCAGCGCATTGCACTGGTGGAGCTTGCGCTGGATCACTTCGTGAAGCCCTTCGGAAAAGATCTCGCCGCTCGTCGTTCGTG
>DASWYL010000061.1:0-16417 GCA_036404995.1 Sphingobium sp.
AAGAAAACAGAAACAGGCGCGATGGCATGCGCATGGCGTTGATCCCCCTCCACTGGGACTGCTTGTCCCACCTTTTATTTGCGCGGGACTTTGCAACGGATGGGCCGATTCGCCAAGGGGGACTAGGTCCGGGGTCGTGTCTGGCCGGAAGGGTTCACACGAGACCGGTGAATGACAAGCATTTCCAACCGGTTGCCCGGCTCGACCCGGACCGGCGACCTGGTGCGCACGGCCGGCCCGCTGTCGCGTCCCGTCCGCTTTACAATTGGGAGGCTAAGCGGGCACCACCCGCGCCGCGTCATATTCGTGGATCAGCGAGACGGTCTGCTCGATATTGGCGCGGCTCGATGCGCCGAACAGGATCGATTCGACCAGGGGCTCGTTGCAGATCCACTCGATGGCCTCGCGCGGACGGATGGCGCCCGAGCCGAGCACCGACATGGCGATCATGCGCGCGGGATATCTGGCGAGGATCTCGCGATAGCCGTCGATGCCGCCGGACATGCGGAAGCCAATCTTGTTGTAGTTCGCGCAGACAATGGGATTCTCGATGCCCGCGTCCTTCAGCATCGGCAGGAGCTTGGGCACGTTCATCGTGATGAAGCCGGCTTCGGCGCCGTAGCGCTTCCTGATATGCTCGTGGAAGACGGCGAAGGCGTCGACGAAGCCCAGGCCCTGGACGAGGTCGGTAACGACATTCTGCAGGAAGACCACCGGCGTCCTGAGATCGCGGAACATCTTCATCTCCGCATCGACGAGCAGGGTCATCATGCTCTCGATATCCTTGCTCAGCACCGCCTTGGTGCCGCGCAGGACGGTGTCGACCAGGCCCTCCTTGGGCAGGAACTTGCGGACCGCGTCGAAATAGCCGAGCTCGGTCACGGCATTGGCATATTTATGCGCGTAGGGCATGCCGGGATAGAAGGTGAAACCCTCCCATTTCGCCGGATCGGCGCGGACCTGATCGGCGATCTTCTCGATCTTGTCGTGCGTGGTGCACATGAAGCCGCCGGCGCCAGCCTTGAGCGCGATCTGCAGCACGTCGACGATCGCGTCGAGGTGCTGGAAGCGCATGGCCTGCTGCCGCGCCTTCTCCTCCGACATGTGATTGATGCCGAAGAACTGGTTGTCGCCGAAGAGAATGCGTTCCATCGTCTTTCCCATATCTCGATCAGTGGCGCGGCCGCACGCCGGCCAGGAAGTCCTGCACATGCCCGATGAGCTCGGGCGATGCTGAATTGGAAATGCCCTCGCCGGTCTCCAGCGGCTCGGCGAGCAAATGGCTCATCTCGCGCTGCAGGGCGGGCACGTCGTCCACGATAAGGATGCCCTTGATGTGACCGAAGCGCGCGGCGGTGTGAAGCTGGTGGTCGGTGGTGTGCTCGCCGAGCCTGTGGAGGCGCGGCAGCATGAGCATCTGTTTCTTCAGCTGCAGCGCCTGCATGATCGAGCCCATGCCGACATGGGCGACGAACAGGTCGCAGCTCTTCAGCCGCTCGCGATATTCGGTCATTGGCATCATGCGCGTGAACGGCGCATGGCGCGGCTCATATTCGGTGTCGCCGATCTGGATATAGACGTCCTGGCCAGGATTGGCGCCGGCCCAATCGTCCACCGCGCGCACGAAGCGCTCGAAGGGCAGCATCGATCCAACCGAAGCAAAGATCACAGCACCGCCCCCCAGCATTCCAGGCCCTCGGCCTGCGCCACTTCGGGCCACTGGCAGACGGTCTTGTGGGCGATCTTCTTGGCAAGCTTGCCGGACGAGGACATTTCCTCGGCCTGCGCGATGCTGTCGATCCAGAGTGTCTTCGCGCCCATGAGCCGGCCGATCAGAAGGAAGGCCAGCATGGGAAAGGAGCCGGTGGTGACGATGGCGTCGGGCCGCTCGCGCCAGAGGATGCCGAGCGCCTTGCGGAAGACGGCGAGCATCTTGAGCTTGTCGAAGCGGGACGCATCCGGGACGACATAATAGCGGTCGCCGGGCACTTCCGATGCATAATTGTCGAACATCGAAACCCACGCGACCTCATGCCCGTCAAAGGCGGGTCGCACGCGCATCAGTTCGATCCAGTGGCCGCCTCCCGACGCGATGGCGAGGACGCGGAGCTTGCCCGCCATGATCAGCGCCCGAAAATCCGGCCGACCATGCCGCGCGCGCGCGCCGGCTGCGCGGCCGCCTGCATCGCATCGCCGCCAAAGGCCACGGCGCGGATCATCTCGATCGTCGCGTCGGTATCGGCGGCGGAAGCCAGGCTGTTCTGCCAGCCGTCGCGCTTGCCGTTGATCGCCCGGCCGAACGCCTCAAGCTGGGCGCTATATTCCTCGCCGCGCAGGTAGAAGCTGACCGGCGGCGTGAGCTCGGTGATATATTTGACCGTCCAGCCTTCCTCATAGCCCTCAGGGATCGGCGCATTGCCAGTGAGGAAGACCTGGATCTCCTGCCGGTCGGCAAAGATCTTGCCACCCTCGCCCCAGACCGAGATGCGCGTCGTCATCTTGCGGACCGACGCATCCGACCAGTTGACCGACACGTTGCAGGTGATGCCGTTCGGCAGGTGCAGGAGGGCATAGACCTCGTCGTCGACCTCGGCCGAGAAGCCGCTTTTCAGCGTCGCGCCGCCACAGCCTTCGGGCCGGCCGAAATACCAGTTCACCAGGTTGAGGGGGTGCGCGGCATAATCGTAGAGGCAGCCGCCGCCATTGCCTGCCTTGCCGCGCCATGTCGGCTTGCTCGGTTTGAGCACGACCGGGCCATAGGCTTCGCACATGACATGACTGACCTTGCCGAGCGCGCCGCTCTCGACGAGGCGCTTCACCTCGCTGAAGGTGCCGATATAGCGATTATGATAGCCGACCTGGCCGATCAGGCCCTTGCTCTCGGCGAGCAGCGCGAGCGCTTCGCTTTCCTCCGAGGAGAGGGTCAGCGGCTTCTCGCAGAGAACATGGAGGCCCGCTTCGAGCGCCTTGCGCACCATCGGCTCATGTGCAGTCGTCGGTGTCGCAATGATGACCGCATGAAGATCCTTCATCTTGAGAAGATCATCATAGCTGGAGACATAATGAAGCTTGCCGTATTTCTCGATAACTTCGCCGACGAGCGTCGAAGAATCGCAGATCGCGACAACATTGAAATCTTCGAGAGCGTTGACGATACCGAGATGGGAGATTCCCATCTTGCCGAGCCCCACGACGGCAACGTTAATGGTCAAGCTAGGCCTCCATGAATTGCGCGGCGGGCTATGGCATTCGAGTTCTTAACAAGTCAACCAACGGGCCCGTTATCCATGTGGTAGCACAGGGAATATTGCGAAAATGGGTATCGGTTCCCCATCGAGCCCGAAGAGACGTTTCGAAAAGCAACTAGCATCGCCCGCGCGGGAGATTACATAGACGCGAAACGACCTCCGGAGGAGACAGATCATGGCCGACAGCGATCCCGCCAACAACCAGCCCGCCGGCTATGTGCCCCCCAAGGTCTGGACCTGGGACAAGGAAAATGGCGGGCAGTTCGCGGGCATCAATGCGCCCACCGCCGGCGCGCGCTTCGAGCAGGAACTGCCGGTCGGCAAGCATCCCATCCAGCTCTACTCGCTAGGCACGCCCAATGGCGTCAAGGTCACCATCATGCTCGAGGAGCTGCTGGAAAAGGGCCACAAGGGCGCGGACTATGACGCCTGGATGATCAAGATTTTCGCCAGCGAGCAGTTCGGCAGCGGCTTCGTCGACATCAACCCGAACAGCAAGATCCCGGCCATGGTCGACCGCTCCATGGACCCGCCGCTCAAGCTGTTCGAGAGCGGATCGATGCTGTTCTATCTCGCGGAAAAGTTCGGCGAGTTCCTGCCGACCGACGTGCGCAAGCGTACCGCGACAATGAACTGGCTGATGTGGCAGATGGGCTCGGCGCCCTTCGTCGGCGGCGGCTTCGGCCATTTCTACGCCTATGCGCCGTTCAGGATCCAGTATGCGATCGACCGCTATGCGATGGAGACCAAGCGCCAGCTCGACGTGCTCGACAAGCATCTTGCCGACAACGAATATATGATTGGTGACGAGGTCACGATCGCTGATTTCGCCATCTATCCCTGGTACGGCAACATCGTGCGCAATGCCTATAACGGCGCGGAATTCCTCTCCACGCACGAGTATAAGAACGTCATCCGCTGGCTCGAACTGCTCGACCAGCGTCCGGGCGTGAAGCGCGGCCAGCTGGTGAACAGCAGCCGCGAGGGTGCCCTGGCCGAACGGCACGACGCCAGCGACTTCGACAAGGTGGATTTGAACCAGGGCGCGACGATCTGACGAAGACTATGGCGTGGCGGTTACATCGTCACGCCATAGCTCTCGAATTGCTTCTGCACGTCCGGATTGACCTTGAGCGCGGCATCGCGATCGGTCTGCGCTCTGCCCTTGTCACCCTTGTGCGCTCGCGCGACAGCGCGGCCATAGAGTGAGACCGCCATTTCGGGCGACTTGGCCAGAACCTTGTCAAACAAGGCGATGGCCTCGTCATTGCGGCCCAGGCGCAGCAACACGAACGCCTTGCTGTCCATGATCGCAATGGCGTCAGGCTGCTTCGCCAGCGCGGCGTTGCATTCGTCGAGCGCCCGGTTCAGGGCCACATTTGCCGTCGCCTTCGCGTAGCATATGTCATTGAGCAAGCCGGGCGCCACTTCCGCGTCCTTGCGCGCCTGCTCAAAATCGGCGTCGGCGTGGACCATGTCGCCCGAGCGAACATAGGCAATGGCCCTTCTGTTGCGGAGCAGGGGATTCTTCGGCCACTTGTCGATCACGTCCGTGTATGACTTGACGGCCGCGCCAAACTCGCCCCGGCCAATCAGAATTTCGGCCTTGCCCAGCAAGGCATCCTCCAGGCTCGGATCGAGCTTCAACGCCGCATCGAAATCGGCTAGCCTTCCCTCCACGTCGGATTTCGAACGCATGACTGCCCTGTTGGTATAGGCCGTCGCATCAGGCTTGAGCGCAATTGCCTTGTCGATCTCTGCCATGCCTCTTTCGTGCTGCCCCATGCCGTCGAATATCTTGGCGGCCACAACATGGGTGTATCCGTCGTCAGGATTGGACTTGAGCATCGCCTCGGCCTGGGCGAGCGCTTCGTCCTTCTTGCCCATCCGGCGCAGGACATTGACGATGATCAGATGAAGATCGGCCTGTTTCGGATTGATCTTGAGCGAGGCGGCAGCATCAGCCAATGCCCCCTCATTATTTCCCTGCATCATGTAAGCCTGAGCCCGACCGGCGAGCAGGTGGGGCTGATCGGCCTTCAGCTCCAGCGATCGGCTATAGCCGGCAATCGCCCCTTTGGAATCACCCCGCATGAAGGCGACATTGCCAACCATCGTTGCCAAATCCGGAACACTGACCTTCGCCAGATCCACGCCGCTGGCATATTTGGCGGCGCCTTCGAAATCGCGTTTCTGCATGCGAAAATTCAGGATCCCCACTTTCGCAATTTCATTGCCCGGATCGAGCGCCTCGAGCCTGAGCATGTCATCAAGCGCCGCGTCGAAATCGCGCTGTTCGGCATAAACCCCGGCCCGCTGGATGATGGCCCAATTGTCTTTCGGGTTGTTTGCGATCGAATGGGAAAAGGCGGCAATCGCCTCCTGCGGCGCTTTTCGCATCCGCGCGATTTGGCCCCGCGCATGCCACAATACCGAGTTTTCCGGATCGATCGCTGCCGCCGCGTCGAGGTCCAGCTGAGCGGCCTTGGTATCGTTCAACTGAAGGTTCAGGATAGCCCGATTGGCAAATGCCCACACATATTTTGCGTCGAGCGCGATGGCGGCATCGAAATCGCTCTTGGCCTCTGCTCGTTGCCCGTTGTTCATGAAATCGACGCCGCGATCCACATAGGCCTTGGCCGTGGTGGGCTGTAACAGCTTGGCGGCGTCGACTTCAGCGCTGGTCATGCGGTAGTTCGTTGGCCGGCGAAAGGATGGAATCTGGTCGGTTATGGCCTTCAGGGCCGTTTGTACGGCGGGCGCATCCTTGGCTGCGAATTCGGGCGCAACCGAACGTGCGCTGGCTTCGATCCTGAAGACATTGCCGACAAGACTGGCTTTGCGAAAATAGGTCGTGCCGCCAATGGTCTGATCGACCGCCATGGCCGGCATCTCCGGCTCTTCGGGAAAGCCAGCCGGCAGCTGGATCGTTTCCATCGTGCGCGTGAAGGACGGATAGTCGTTTGCGAAAGGCGCGTCCTTGTCCGGCCCTTCGGAGCGCGAAAAGTCAGGATCATAACCCAGGTAAACCCGGTCGGCATGGTACCAGCCGTCCGACCAGTCCATATTTGCCTTGCCTTCCATGGTCAGGATCTCTTCGCCCGTTTCGGGGTCGTAGCGCGCCGATACCGAGGTCACATCGATATCCTTGAGCTCATCCTTCCAAAATTCGCGCAGGGACTGGTCGCGCTGGGTTTCGGTCAGCCGCCCCATGGCCAGCTTGGCCCCGAGAGCTGCGTCGCCACGCAATGTCGTCTTGACCTTGATGGGCGCCGGCACGGATATCCCTGCACGCGCGTCAATGTTGATCTCGATGTCCTTCTCCGGCTGCTCGAGCGGCTTGGGCTGCATGCGCACCAGCGCAGCGCCCTGCGCGACGAGCGGCAGCCCCCAGCCGAAGTCCGGCACGCGCAGGCGCGCCAGGCTGGTGTCGCCCTGTCGCGTTCCATCGAGCCAATAGTCCGCGCCGGCGATATGGGCGCGCAGCAGCACGTGATTGAACAGGCCGATCATCGGCAGGCGCCGGTCGATGCCGTCACCGGAAATGGCATTGGCCGCGACCGGCTCGGCCTCGACGCCCAGTTCCCTGAGCAGCGCAAGAAGCAAGGCGCTCTTCGCCTTGCAGTCGCCGTAGCGGCGGCTCCAGGTTTCCTCGGCGGTCGCCGGCACATAGCCCCCCGTGCCCATCAGCAGCGCCACATAGCGCACGCGGTCCTGCACCAGCGCGAGCGCCGCTTCCGTGCGCTTCACGGGGTCGGCGCTTGCCGCCTTGATCTTCTCGACCTCGTTGCGGAGCGGCCCCTGCGCTGGAATGACGGATGCCTTGGCATAGAGCGGTGCCATGAGCGCGCCCAGGTCGGCCCAGCTCTTGAAATCGCTGAATTCGACAAGGCGGCCCAGGCCGTAGCGTGCAGGCGCGAGCCGCGGCGGCAAGGTCGGCTGGACGTTGTCGAGGCTGAGCTCGACCTTCGTCATGTTGCCGACCTTCACCGGCTTGAGAGGCGGCAGGGCACCGTTCTGGCGAACAGCGACGGCCATGCTGTTCGGCCATTGCACACTCATGTGCGTGCGCGAAAACGGCACGCCATTCCAGCCGCCCGCCAGTTCCTCGGCATGGTCCTTGAAGATCGGATCGGCGCTGGACAAGGTGACGGCATATTCCAGCACATCCCCGACCTGCAGTCCCTCGGGCTGGATGTTCGCCGTCAGCATGCCGTCCAGCGTTGCATTCTCGAGATTGGGCTCGCGCCGCACGACCGTGAAATTCTGGCCGCCCGCAAGAACGTCGATCAGCTTGCCGTCGCGATGAATGACAAGCTTGTGGACCGTGATTTCGTTCGTCTCAGGGTTCCACGGCAGCGACAGGTTGCCCGCTTGCAAACCCTCCGGGCTCTGGATGAGCATGGCGAGGTCCACATAGGCCGTCACCCGCCCTGGCTCGAGCTTGCTCTGCTGATCGAGGAGAAGGATGTGCACCGGCGCCTCGCCGGCCTTCTCGGGCTTGGACGGCAGGGCAACCGGTTTCACCCAGTCCGGCGGCGGCGCCATGATCGGCTTGTCGGACCCCGCCAGCGCGGCACCCGACAGGAGACCCGAGAGCAGCAGGGCCCATTTCGTCGATCGCATTCCCCATCCCCCCAATTTTTGAGCAGCATAGCGCAGCTTGCCGTAAAGGGAATGGTCCTTTGCTCCGTGCCGCTTACCGCGCCCGGCGCACGCTCTCCTTGCCAAGCGCATTGGGCACGTCGGCGATCGGATTGACGCTCGTGCCCGGCGGGACCAGTGCATCGATCCGGTCGAGCACGGCAGGCTTGAGCTTCATTTCGCCGACGGCGAGCAGGCTTTCGAGATGATCCATCGTGCGCGGGCCGATGATGGCGCTGGTGACGCCGGGATGCTCGATCGCGAAGGCGACGGCCATCTGTGCCAGCGGCAGACCGGCCTCCTCGGCCACGGTGGCGAGTTCGCCGACCAGGCGCAGCTTCCGCTGGAACAGCTCCGCCTCGGGATCGAAGCTGCCGCGGAACATGCGGTTGAACCGGCTGATCCGATTGTCACCCGCGATGTCGGCGGTCGCGCGATATTTGCCGGAGAGAAAGCCGCCGTCGAGCGGCGACCAGACGATCATGCCCATGCCGTGGCGCTGGCAGGCGGGAAGAACGAAGCGCTCGATCTCGCGATTGAACAGCGAATAGTTGCTCTGCTCGCAGCGGAACGGCAGGTGACCGCGCCGGTCCGCCACCCACTGCGCCTGCACGATGCGATCGGCCGGGAAGCAGGACGAGCCGAAGCTGCGGATCTTGCCCTGGCGAACAAGGTCGGTGAGCGCGAACAGGGTCTCGTCGAGATCGGTCTCGCTGTCGAAGCGGTGCATCTGGTAGAGGTCGATATAGTCGGTGCCGAGCCGTTTCAGGCTGTCCTCGACCGCCTTCACGATCCAGCGGCGCGATCCGCCGCGCTGATTTGGGTCCTCGCCCATCGGATGGAAGAACTTGGTTGCCAGCACGACATGCTCGCGCCGATCCTTGAGCGCGGCCCCGACGATCCGCTCGGACATGCCCTGCGAGTAGCGGTCGGCCGTATCGACGAAATTGATGCCGGCATCGAGCGCGCGATGGATGATCCGCACGGCATCGTCATGGTCATTATTGCCCATCGGCCCAAACATCATCGTGCCGAGGCACAGGCTGCTCACCCTGATGCCGGTCGCGCCCAGATTGCGCATTTCCATGGCCGCTCTCCCTCGCCTGAAATCGTCGGCATGGGCTTAGGGCATTCGCGGGCGCTCGCAAACGCGCGACTTTCGGGTCCGTGAGAAGAGCAAGGACATTTACCATTCGCGCACAGGACGTGCCGCGGCGGGACAGCGGGATCGGCTGCCGGGATTTACCATGATTTCCCATGCGGCGACTCGGTTGGATGGTCTATCGCTCACTTGTGGGGACGGCGGCGCGACGGAGTCGTGTGCGGATCGACCCGCGTGGGGAAAGGGTCGAACCAGGGGCATGCGCGGACGGAGCGCTCATTTCTTTGCGATTTTCGCGATGCTTCCGCTCGCGGCCTGCGGTGGCGGGTCGAGCGGCGGCTCCGTCCAGTCGACTCCGCCGCCGATCAGCGCGCCAACGCCGACGCCGACGCCCCCGCCCGTGTCGACGCCGGCCGGGGCCAATGTCGATTATGACACGGCCGAGTATCGCGCTTCGTCCGGCCCCTCCTTCCACGGCGCCATCACCGCCTATGAGGCCGGCGCCAGCGGGGCGGGCGTGACGATCGGCATCGTCGACAGCGGCATTTCCGATATCGGCGGCGAATTTACCGGCAGGATCAGCCCGCTGTCGCGCGACTTTGGCGGCAACGGCTCGATCACCGACATTGGCGGCCATGGCACCGCCGTCGCCGAGACGCTGGCGGGCGCGCGCAACGACAATCATGTCCAGGGCATGGCCTGGGGCGCAACGATCTTGGCGCTCCGCACCGACAAGCCGGGCAGCTGCACGAGCAGCGGCGGCTGCGTCCACAACAGCAGCGCGATGACCGAAGCCATCGACTATGCCTGGAAGAACGGCGCGCGCGTCATCAACATCTCGCTCGGCGGGGACATCAATTCGGCCGACCTGCTCGCCGCGGTCAGCCGGGCCACGTCGGCCGGCTCGATCGTCGTCGTCGCTGCGGGCAATGGCGGATCGGCCGGGCCGGACCTGCTCGCCACAACGATGGCCAATCCCAAATATGGCCATGGCCTGGTCGTCATCGCGGCCTCGGTCGGCAATGACGGGCGCGCCAGCAGCTTCTCCAACGGCGCGGCGGGCTTCGAAGGCAGCACACTGAGCGCGCTCGGCGATGCGGTTCGCACGATGGACAATCGCGGCGCGGACCTGCTCTACACCGGCACCAGCTTCTCGGCGCCGCAGATTTCCGGCGCGGCGGCCCTGCTCGCCCAGGCTTTTCCCGGCATGACCAGCGCGCAGATCGTTCAATTGCTGCTCAACACGGCGAAGGACGCAGGCGCCGCGGGCCCTGATTCGGTCTATGGCATGGGCATTCTCGATGTCGCCGCCGCGTTCCGGCCACAGGGGACGCTGAGCCTTGCCGGATCGGCCGCGTCGCTGAGCGCCAGCGCGCCGACATTGCTGTCGGGTGCGATGGGCGATGCCAGCCCGACGGGCCTCGCGACCGTGATCCTCGACGGCTATCGGCGGCCGTTCCGCATGGACCTTGCGGCGCGGATGGAGCGGCCCGGCCTGCGCAGCCGCCTCACCGCCGCGCTTGCCGGGACGACGCGGCAGATCCAGGGCATGGCAGGGCCGCTCAGCCTGTCCCTCAACCTCGCGCCGGGCCAGGGCGGATCGTGGATGCCCGCCTATGCCGAGGCGGCGCGGACGCGCTTTCTCTCCGGCACGATGGGCACGCGGCTTGCCGGCGGCGCGGTCGTCGCATTCGGCCTGCGCACGGGCTTCAACGGCCTCGCGGCGACACTGGAGGGGCGCGCGAAACCCGCGTTCATGATTGCCGAGGACGGCGCGGGCGCATTGGCGCCGGAGCTGCGCGCCGGCTCGAGCTTCGGCTGGCGGCAGGCGCTCGCGCCGGGCCTAAATCTGACGAGCGGCATGGAGATTGGCAGCATCGATGCAGCGGAGCGCCGCCCGGGCGCGCCGCTCGATCCGGTCAGCGGTCGCGCGGCCCGTTACCAGGCGTTCAACGCCGCGCTGACCTTCAGTCGTGGCGCCTTCCGCCTGACCGGCGGGCTCGGCCTGCTCAATGAAACCGGCAGTGCGCTCGGCGCCCGTTTCGCCCCCGCGCTGGGCGCCCAGTCCGCCCGCACGACGTTCGCCTCGCTCGCGATCAGCGTACAACCTGCAGCGCGACTGCTGGTCTCGGCCTCCGTGCGGCGCGGCTGGACGCAAGCGGCGGCCGGCGGCGCGCTGGTCGACGGCGGGTTCATCCGATCGCGCAGCTGGTCGCTCGACCTCGCGCGCTCGGGCTTGTTCGCAAAGGGTGATTTCCTTGGACTTCGCGTCTCCGCGCCGCTGCGGGTGACCGCCAGCCGCTTCCTGCTCGACCTGCCGCAGAGCTGGGACTGGAAGAGCCAGACAGCCACGACTGCCCTGACACCGCTTGATCTGGTCCCGCGCGGGTCCGAGCGCGATTATGAGCTGAGCTATGGGCTCGGGCTGTCCGGCGGCTGGCTGGGCGCGAATCTCTTCGCGCGGACTCAGGCCGGCAATGTCGCGGCAATGCGCGACGACTATGGCGCCGCGCTGCGCTGGACGTCGCGCTTCTAGGTCAAGCGCCGCCGACGCAGCGATTGTCGGGCGGATAGACCGTCTTGCCGAGATCGCGGCTGGCCTTGCGCGCCAGATAGACGAGCTGGGCCGTTGCCGGATCTCGTTCTTTTGCCAGCGATGCACGGGCAAGCACGGCAACGAGGGGGGCCGAGCAGCCATGCGCCTTTTCGAGCATCGAGAGTATGCGCGCGCCAGCTTGAGGGCCGCTGCGTGCGGGCAGGTCCTGCCAGTCGAGATCCAACTCGCGGCGGGGTTTGCCTGGATCGAGCGCCATGCCCGCAAGGACGGCACCCGCCGCCGCGACATTCTCGGCAACGCCCGGCCCACGGGGAGCCACTGCGGGCGGCGGCGCGACATAGACGACGAGGAACGCGGCGAGGGCGCGGGCCTCTTCACGATTCCTGAAAAGATCGAGCGCGATGGGGCTGACTTCGATGCGGCCCCGATGGACGCGGGCGAAGCCCGTCATCGGCGCCAGCATTTCGATATTGCCGATTTCGAACGAGAGCCCGTTGCCCTCGTTGAGTTCGGCAAGCGCGCCCCGCAATTGCGCGAGACGCGCGTCGTCGGGGACTGCGGCCGATGCTGCGGTCGCGGTGAGCGCGCCCGCCATAACGGATGTCAGGATGAAATTGCGCAATCGGCTCATGGCTGTCCCCCATTCAGCGTCGCGGACGAACACTCTACGCCGTCCCGCTGTACACGGGATGCACTAGACCGTGAAGCTCTCACCGCAGCCGCAGCTGCCCTTGGCATTGGGATTTTCGAACGTGAAACCCGCGGCGAAATCGTCGACCTTCCAGTCCATGACCGAGCCGATGAGATAGAGGACGCTGGCGGCGTCAATGTAGAAGGCGCCGCCCGGCGTCTCGATCTTCTCGTCGAAGCTCGCGGCCTCGGTCACATAGTCGACCGAATAGGCGAGGCCCGAGCAGCCGCGGCGCGGGGTCGAGAGCTTGACGCCGATCGCGCCCTCGGGCGCCTTGGCCATGAGCTCGGCGATGCGCGCCTGCGCGCTCTCCGTCAGCGTGACGGCGGCGGGGCGGGCGCGGGTCGACTTGCCGGTCGAACTCGTGGTGGTCGCGTTCATTCAGAGCACCTTCTGCCAGAACAGGGCCTGGCCCATATGGGGATCCAGAACATAATCGCCATAGCCCAAGGAGCGGTAAAGGCGCTTGGCGCGCTCGTTGCCGCTCAGGACCTCGAGCGTGACCTTGGCCGCGCCCAAAGCGCGTGCCTCGGCCTCGATGGCGGAAAACAGCGCCCGGCCGATACCGCGGCCGCGGAAATCGGGATCGACGGCGAGGTCGTGAAGATTGACGACCGGCTTGACCGCGAAGGTCGAGAAACCGGTGAAGCAATTGGCGAGGCCGACCGCTTGCCCATCGACATAGGCAATGAGCGAGAAGGCATTGGGCGTCGCGGCAAGACCGGCGAGCAGCGCGTCCTTGCCGGCGGGATCGAGCGCCTTGCCGCCGCCGGCCGGGTCACGCGCATAGCCGTCCAGCAGGCGGAACAGGGCGTCGCCCTGGGCAGGATCGGCATAGTCGACCCGCTCGATCACGAGATTTTCCGACAGGGCGGCCGTGGCGTTCACAGCATGCCCAGCTCGAGCTTGGCTTCGTCGCTCATCTTCTGCGGGTCCCAGGGCGGATCCCAGACAAGATTGACCTCGGCATGGCCGACGCCCGGCACGGCGCCGACGCGCATCTCGACTTCGCCGGGCATGGATTCGGCGACCGGGCAATGCGGCGTGGTCAGCGTCATGGTGACGGCGGCGTGGCCGTCCGGGGTCACATCGACGCCGTAGATCAGGCCGAGATCGTAGATGTTCACGGGAATCTCGGGATCGTAGATTTCCTTGAGGGCCTCGATGATGGCTTCATAGAGGTCGCCGCCCGGCTCCGCGGCGGCGGTGCCCGCCGGCTGCTGCTTGAGGAAACCCTCGAGATAGTCGCGCTTGCGGGCAACGCCCTCGGGCAGCGCGGTATCGGCGTCACTCACGCGGGCGCGGGGCGGCGTCTCGACCTGCTCGACCTCTTCGGTGCGGATTCTGGGTTCGTCGTTCATCCGAAAATCGTCCTTACGCGCTCAAGGCCGCGCACCAGTGCGGCAACGTCGCTCTCGTCATTGTAGATACCGAAACTGGCCCGGGCGGTCGCATCGACGCCCAGGTGCCGCATCAGCGGCTGGGCGCAATGATGACCGGCGCGGATCGCAACATTGCTTTCGTCCAGGATGGTGCCGATGTCGTGCGGGTGCACGCCCTCCATGACGAAGGAGACGATACCGCACGCGTCGTCCGGCCCAAGCAGGCGGATCGAATTGATACCGCGCAGTGCCCCGCGGGCCTGCGCGACGAGCACCGCCTCATGCGCGGCGATGGCATCGAGGCCGATCGCCTCGACATAATCGATGGCCGCCGCCAGGCCGATGGTCTCGACGATTGCCGGCGTGCCGGCCTCGAAGCGGGTCGGCGCGGGCGCGTAGGTCGTCTTCTCGAAGGTCACGGTGTCGATCATCGAGCCGCCACCCTGCCAGGGCGGCATCGCCGCAAGGATCTCGCCGCGCGCCCAGAGCACGCCGATGCCGGTCGGGCCATAGAGCTTGTGGCCGGAGAAGAGATAGAAATCGCAGCCGAGCGCCGCCACGTCGATCTTCATGCGCGGCGCGGCCTGGCAGCCGTCGACGAGCAGCAGCGCACCCGCGTCGTGCGCGATCCTGGCGGCGCGGGCGACGTCGAGCGGGGAACCCAGCACGTTCGAGACATGGGCGAGCGCGACAAGCTTGTGTTCGGGGCGGATCATGGCCGCCATCGCGTCGAGATCGATCTTGCCGTCGTGCGTCAGCGGGACGACGTCGATCTGCGCGCCGGTGCGCTCCGCGACGAGCTGCCAGGGCACGATGTTGCTGTGATGCTCGAGGGTCGAGAGCAGGATGCGGTCGCCAGCCTTCAGATTCGCGCCGCCCCAGCTGTTTGCAACGAGATTGACACCCTCCGTAGCCCCCCGCACGAACACGATCTCCGATGGACTTGCGGCATTGAGGAAGCGCGCGACGCGGGTCCGCGCAGCCTCGAAGGCCAGCGTCATATCCGCCGAGCGCGCGTAGACGCCGCGATGCACGGTCGCATAATCGGCGCCCATGGCGCGGATGGTCGCGTCAATCACCGCCTGCGGCTTCTGCGCTGTCGCGGCGGTGTCGAGATAGTGCCAGGGCGCGCCATGGGCGGTGACGAGGCCGGGAAAGTCGCTCCTGATTCCGACAAGCCCGTTCGTGTCGAGTTCGAGCGAGGCGCGTGACTCGCCCGAACTCGAAACATGGGAAGCGCCGCTCTTGCGTGTCTCGACTTCGCTCGACACGAACGGAATGGTGGTGTCTTCGCTCATCCCATCGTCCCCAGCTTGGTCACCGCAGCGCTCTCGAAACGGGCGCGCTCAGGCTCGTCCACCATGTCGTCGAACAGGCCGGCAATGAACGCCTGAAGCAGGAGCCTCTTTGCCGTCGCCGGATCAAGGCCGCGCGAGGCGAGATAGAAGAGGGCCTGCGCATCCAGTTCGCCGATGCTGGCGCCATGCGCGCATTTCACGTCATCCGCGAAAATCTCCAGCTCGGGCTTGGCATTGGCGCTCGCCCCGCGATCGAGGATCATCGCCTTGAAGCTCTGGGAGGCGTCGGTCTTCTGCGCATCGCGCGCGACGCGGACCTGGCCGAGATAGCTGGTCGTCGCCGTCCCTGCGGCAATGGCGCGGACGGTCTGGTTGCTGGTCGCATGCGGTTCGGCATGGGTGACGCGGGTGACCAGCTCGATCGTCTGCTCGCCGGAACCCAGCAGGGCGGCCTTCAGCTCGAAATGCGCGCCCTCGTGCAGCGTCACGTCGAGCGTGACGCGGCCGAGCGCGCCGCCCATGTCGAGCAGGTGAAGCGCGAAGGAACCGCCGGCACCGATCTCGACGATGAGATCGCGGATCGCGACGTCCCCGAACGCCGCATCCTGGAGGATTGCGCGATGTGCATGCTCGCCTGGCGCAATCACGAACCGATCCGGTTCATCGATCGGCCAGGCGCGTGCCACCGCCGCGATGTCGCTGTAGCGCCAGGCTTCATCCTTGCGCGTGGGAAGGGGCGCGAGCGCAGTCATGACTGGGCGTCCCGCGCGGCGCGGCGGCCGGCCGCGATCTCTTCGAGACGTAGCTTCGATTGCCGTTCCACGCAGATCCGCAGCACCTTTCGGTCCGCCGGTTTCTCGGCCATGCAGGCCTGCGTCACGGCACAGGGCACGGCGTCGAGTTCGGCGTCGCCACTCGACCGGCTGATGCGGCAGCGCTCCAGCACGAGCTGGCCATTACGCTTCGGCGCTTTGATATCGACGCGAATCATCTGCATCTTCCGCGCGATCACGACGATCTCGTCCTCAGCCGGGGTCGAAGGCGCCGCGGCCGAAGCCAGAAGGAGGGACAGGGCAAGCATGCCGCTCACGCCGCGATCACCTCGGCATAGCCCTCGCGCTCCAGCGCGTGGGCCAGTTCGGGTCCGCCCGACTTCACGATGCGCCCGTCGGCGAGGATGTGCACGAAATCGGGCTGCACATAGTCGAGCAGCCGCTGGTAATGGGTGATGAGCAGCACCGCCTTGTCGGGCGCGCGCATGATAGTGTTGATACCCGCGCCGACGATCTTGAGCGCATCGATATCAAGGCCGGAGTCGGTTTCGTCGAGGATGGCGAGGCGCGGATTGAGGATGCCCATCTGAACCATTTCGGCGCGTTTCTTCTCGCCACCCGAGAAGCCGACATTCACCGGGCGCTTCATCATGTCCATGTCCATGCCGAGCAGCGCGGCCTTCTCGCGGGCAAGGCGCAGGAAATCGGCGGCGCTGAGCGGC
>DASWYL010000062.1:0-1986 GCA_036404995.1 Sphingobium sp.
CCGCAGGTGGAGCGAAGCGGAACCGGCGGGCGACACTGGCGATGGAACGGCCTCCGGCGCCGGTGGTCGATATCCCAGCGAGCTGTGCGGCCGGACGGTGTTGTAATGCCGCCGCCAAGCCTCGATCAGGATCCGGGCCTCCGCGAGCGAGTAGAAGATCTCGCCGTTGAGCAGCTCATCGCGCAGGGATCCGTTGAAGCTTTCACAATAGCCATTCTCCCATGGCGATCCGGGCGTGATATACAGCGTCTTCACGCCGATCTGGGCGAGCCATTGCTGCACCGCCGTCGCGATAAACTCCGGGCCGTTGTCCGACCGGATATGCGCCGGCGGCCCACGCGTGACGAACAGCTCGGCCAGTGCCGCGAGCACGTCGTCGCTCTTGAGCTTACGCGCCACCGGCAACGCCAGGCACTCCCGGCTCGCCTCGTCGATGATCGACAGGATCCGGTATTTGCGACCATCGTGCGTCCGGCCCTCGACGAAGTCGTAGGACCAGACATGGCCGGGATATTCTGGCCGCAGCCGGATGCACGATCCGTCGTTCAGCCACAGACGCCCGCGCTTCGGCTGCCTTTGTGGCACCTTCAGCCCTTCGCGGCGCCAGATACGCTCAACCCGCTTGCGGTTCACATGCCACCCCGCATCGCGTAGCAACGCCGTCACCCGGCGATAGCCATAACGACCATATTGCCGGGCCAGTGCGATGATATCCTCAGTGAGGGCCGCTTCGTCATCCGCCCCGCGTGGCGCCTTGCGCTGCGTCGATCGGTGCTGCCCGAGCACGCGGCACAGCCGCCGCTCGGACACCGGCATCATCATTCTGATGTGGTCGATACAGCGCCTGCGGCGTGCGGGGCTCAGAAGTTTCCCCGGGCAGCCTCCTGCAGGATCAGCTTGTCCAGCGTCAGGTCCGAGATCGCACGACGAAGCCGCGCATTCTCCTTCTCCAGATCCTTCATCCGACGCGCCTGATCGGTCTTCAGGCCGCCATATTCCTTGCGCCACCGATAATAGGTCTGCTCGCTGATCGCGATCCGACGACACGCCTCGGCGGTCGTAGCGCCCTGCGCAAGCACAACCTCCGCCTCACGTAGCTTGCCGATAATCTCTTCCGGGCGATGCTTCTTGCTCGGCATTCTATATCTCCTTCGTCGTCCAAAATATCATCAATTTTGGACCACTCAGAAGGGGGCAGATCACTCAAAAAAGCCGCGTCTCATCGCCGGACTTCGGCGGTCTGGGCGGCGGCGAGACGGGATTGGGCGGGGCTCGCTGAAATAAACGCAGCCATGATCGAGATGCACACACAGGCGGTGACCAACCATCCGCGTCCGGGCCTTTGCGTTATGGCAAGCATCAGGCTGTGCAGGCCGATGACCACCGCGACGAGAAGCAGGCCGAATATGTCTTCGACATTGTAATTCCAATGGAAGCTTGCTTCCGACCATTCGCGCATCATCATTCAACTCCGACAATTATCGTGCCGACGCCCCAGCAGACGGTGACAAACAGGGTGACGAACATGACCAGCGTCAGCATCCGCATTCGGCAACTCAACCGAGAAGCCTCGCCTGGCGAGCCAAATAATGGGCTGTTCATGGCGCGCGCTCCTCGTCGGCCAACGCCACGCAGCGTGCTTGCAGCGCGCTCACCAAGGCGAGCATTTCGCGGCGGACGGACGCCGGCGCTGCTATTCGCGGGTCGCACCAAAGATCGGCATATAGGTCGGCATAAGCGCGCAATTTGACCGAGACCTCGGCCCTGACACCCTTCAGGCGGCGTTCGATGTCGGCCGCACACTGCGCCGCGCGTTCAATCGGCAGACCGCGTCCGGCGACATCGCCCCAGGCTGCACGGCGCTGCGCCTCCACGGCAAGCCAGCCCGGGGGGGTCGTGAAGTGGCGCCGCAGCGCGGCGACCATGGCTCTGGGCCGCGCCGCGCCGGGATACAAACGCAGCGCCGCCGCCAGCAATTGGTCTTCC
>DASWYL010000063.1:0-29145 GCA_036404995.1 Sphingobium sp.
TGGGGCGGTTTTTCGCCCCTCCCCCTCGTCATTCCCGCGAACGCAGGAATCCAGGCTTCAGCAACGCGCCATCTCGCCCCTGGATTCCCGCGTTCGCGGGAATGACAAGATTGTGTAGAGTAGCAGGATGGACTTCCAGGACCTTCTCACCCGCTATTTCAACGTCTCGGATCTCGAAGCGCTCCAGCCGCAATCGATCGACGCCGGCGTCGAGCGGATGCGCGTCGACCTGGGCCTCGAGAAGGATCGTGGGCGGCGATTCGCGCTGTGGGCGCTGCTCTACATGCTCGGCAGCGCGCCCGATCTGGATGTTGCCTTCAAGGAAGAGCCGGACCGGGACGCGGCGCGGGACTTCATGGATATGGCCGACCGGATGGGCGAGGACTGAAGCCCGCTATTTCTGCAGGGCCTCACCCGCATTTTCGAGCGACTGGCCGGCAGCGCGCTTCGCATTTTTCGCAGCAATGGCGGCATTGTTCGCCGCTTCGTCGATCCGGTTGGCGGCGCGGTCGAGCGCCGCGTCAGTGCGCGCCGCGGCATTGTTGCCGGCATTTTCGATGTCGGACGCGATGGCATTGCCCGCCTCTTCGGTCTGCTCCCGCGCATTATCGCTACAGGCCGAGAGACCGGCCGCGCCGACGATGATGCCAAGGGCGATGATGGAACGACGCATATGATCTCCCATGAGTATCTTTGTGCATCGAGAACCCCTGCGCTCCGGGCAAGGTTCCCGGCTTTCCCATGGCTGATCGCTCCGCTAGGCTCCCGGCCATGAGCGAGCCTGCCACCGCCCCGAACCGCCTCCATCATCATGCCCGGCGGATGGCCGGCCGCGATCCGCACGAGCGGCACCGGGTCTCAACGCCGCTCGAACTCCTGTTCGACCTGACCTTCGTGCTGAGCTTCGGCTTCGCGGCCTCCCAATTCGCCCATGCGCTGGCAGCGGGCCATTATGGCGTCGCCTTCCCGGGTTTCGCGCTCGCCAGCTTCGCCATCTGGGCGTGGATCAACTTCACCTGGTTCGCTTCAGCCTATGATACCGACGACTGGCTGTTCCGTGTGACGACCATGGTCGTGATGGCCGGGGCGCTGATCTTCGCCATAGGCCTGCCCCGCATGTTCGCCTCGCTGGAACATGGCGACCATGTCAGCCTCCACGTCATTGTGCTGGGCTATGTGGTGATGCGCGCAGGCATGATCGTGCACTGGCTGCGCGCAGCCAAGGCCGACCCGGACCGGCGCGCCGCCAGCCTCACCTATGTGGCATGGAACGTCATCGTCCAGATCGGGTGGATCCTGCTTGCCCTGGGCGACCTGTCCAGGGTCGCGACCTTCGCACTCGCAGCGCCGCTCGTCTTCTTCGAACTGGCGGGTCCCTGGTTCGCCGAACGCAAGTATGGCGGCACGCCCTGGCATCCGCACCATATTGCCGAGCGTTACAGCCTGTTCGCGATCATCGCGCTGGGCGAGGGCGTGGTCGGGACGGTCGCCGCCGTCTCGGCCGTGATCGAGAAACAGGGCTGGAGCCTGGACGCGGGCCTGGTCTGTTTCGCGGGGATCGGCCTCACCTTCGGCATGTGGTGGACCTATTTCATCCTTCCCGCCGCACCGATCCTCCACGCCCATCGCGAGCGCAGCTTCATCTGGGGCTACGGACTGGTGCTGGTCTTTGCCGCCATCGTCGCGACCGGCGCGGGACTCCATGTCGCGGCTTATTATATCGAGGGCGAGGCGCATATCGGTCCGCTCGCAACAGTGCTCACGGTCGCGGTCCCCGTGAGCATCTATCTCGCGCTGATTTACGCGCTTTACAGCTACATGGTCCAGGCATTCGACCCGCTGCACTTCTGGCTGCTGCTCGGCACGGTCGCGGTTGTCACGCTCAGCGTCGCCGCTGCGATCGCGGGCGTCGGCATGACGACTTGCCTGGTCATCCTTACCTTCGCGCCGGCCGTGACCGTCGTCGGCTACGAGACGCTCGGCCACCGTCACCAGCTCGATGCCCTCAGTGCCAATGACGCGGAACCGGAGACATGACGGCGGAGAGGCCGATCGACTAGGCGCCGCCCCGGCGCAGCCGCCTGGCCTGGCGTTCGTGCTTGCCGGCCGCCTCGCGGAGGCGCCGAGCAACATCGGCGTCGCCAACTGCGTCCGCCTTCAGGCGAGCCACACGCGCAAGCTGCTCATAATAAATGGCGTCTTTGAGTTCTTCCATGATCGGCAGGCGGGCATGCGCGAATGCGAGGCCGGGATCAAGCATCAAGCGACGGACACTGCGGCGCCGCCGACAGGCTGCGTCAATTGCGCCAGCAACCATTTCGCCGCCGGACCAGGCGGCGTGTCGCTGCGCCAGATGCCGCAGAAATTGTAGCTGGGTGCCGGCCAGTCCGGCAACGACAGCCGGACCAAAGTGCCGCCGAGCAGGTCGGCCTCGACCATCCAGTGCGGCATGTTGCCCCAGCCGATGCCCTGACGAAGCAGCGCGTGCTTGGCGCCAAGGTCGGCGAGGCGCCATGTGCGGGAACTGAGCACCGAGAAGTCATGGCCTTCGGTGAGCGGCGAGCGGTCCGACAGCACGAGCTGGATGTGATCGCGCGCAGCGCCGGGCGCGACGGGCGCCATCGCGAGGGGATGATCGGGTGCGGCCACCGGGACCAGCCCGCATTCGCCAGCGGCGATCCAGTCGAGCCCGGCGGTCAGGTCATTGAGCGGACCGCTGACGCCGATGACGGCCTCGCGACCCAGCACCTTGGCGATGACCGCGCCCAGCGCCTCGACATGGAGGCGCAACGCCACTGTGGGGAATTGCGCGTTGAACGCACGCAGCGCCGCGCCCAGCCGATCGGGTGGCAGCATGACGTCGACGACAAGACCGATCTCGGCCTCCAGGCCTTCGTGCAAGCCCTTCACCCGGGCGCGCAGGCCATCCATGCCGCGTGCGATCGCGCGCGCCTCGGCCAGCACCGCCTTGCCGTCTTCAGTCAGAACGGGACGCCGCGTCCCTTCGCGCTCGAACAGGACGAGGCCAAGCTGGGCCTCGAGATTGGCGATGCCATAGCTCACCACGGATACGGCCCGCCCGAGACGGCGCGCGGCGGCCGCGAAGCTGCCCTCGTCCACAACGGCGAGGAAGAGGTTCAGCTGGTCGTAGGTGGGCGTGCCAACAGACAGCATTTCAATTTTCTCGAATAGTTCGATCTATTTTATATCACTGAACAGGCAAGATCGAAACGCCTATATCCGCGTCAACAGGACGAAAGAGGGCATAGGCCCCTTCGTCACGAGGAGGTTGATATCATGATCGAACTGCGGCCCTACGCCAGCCTTGGCGGCGCCAATCATGGCTGGCTGGACACCAAGCATCATTTCTCGTTCGCCGACTATCATGACGACAGTCGCGTCCACTGGGGCAACCTGCGCGTCTGGAATGACGACCAGATCGCCCCCAAGAGCGGCTTCCCGCCCCACCCGCATCGCGACATGGAAATCATCACCTATGTCCGCGAGGGCGCGATCAGCCACCAGGACAGCCTGGGCAACAAGGGCCGGACCGAGGCGGGCGACGTGCAGGTCATGTCGGCGGGCACCGGCATCACCCATGCCGAATATAATCTGGAGGATGTCGACACGACGCTCTTCCAGATCTGGATCATCCCGACCAAGCGCGGCGAAGCGCCGAGCTGGGGCACGCGGCCCTTTCCCAAGGGCGAGCGCTCCGGCAAGTTCGTGACGCTGGCCTCGGGCTTTTCCAACGACAATGACGCGCTGCCCATCCGCACCGACGCCCGCGTCGTGGCGGCGACGCTGAAGGCCGGCGAGACGGCGGAATATCCGCTGGGCAAATCGCGCCACGCCTATCTCGTCCCGGCGACCGGATCGGTCAGCCTGGAAGGAGAAAATGGCGCGGTGATCGTCCAGGCCCGCGACGGCGCGGCGATCACCGATGTCGAGACGCTCAGGGTCACGGCGATCGAGGACAGCGAACTGGTGCTGGTCGACGCAGCCTGATCCGATCCTGGCGCGATGGCCGGTCACCCCCACAGGCTGGACATCGCGCGGTGCGCGGCGGATGCTATTCTCTCCCCCGGCATCCGCCGCGCCGACCTTTCAAGATCCAAGATGGAGTGACCAATGACCCTGCGCGAGACCGACATGGACAGCGTCGAGATGATCATCCTGCCGCCGGTCCGCGACCTGGGCGACGGGTTCACGGTGCGGCGGGCACTGCCCTCCCCGCATCGCCGCATGGTCGGTCCCTTCATCTTCTTCGACCAGATGGGCCCGGCGATCCTCGGTCCCGGCGACGGGCTCGATGTTCGGCCGCATCCCCATATCGGCCTCGCGACGGTCACCTACCTGCTCGAAGGGCAGATCATGCATCGGGACTCGCTGGGCTCCGTGCAGGAAATTCGGCCGGGCGAGGTCAACTGGATGACGGCGGGCAGCGGCATCGTGCACAGCGAGCGGTCGCCCGACGCGGCACGCACCAATGGCGGGCCGCTCTACGGCCTGCAGACCTGGGTCGCGCTACCGACGGCGCATGAGGAGGCAGACCCCGAATTCTTCCATTATGGCGCGCAGGACATCCCCTTTGCGCAGGCCGACGGGGTTTCGATCACGGTGGTGGCGGGCAGCAGCGACGGCATGACCTCGCCGGTCCGCACCTTCTCGGATATGCTCTATGCCGATGTCGTGCTCGAAGCGGGCGCCCGCTACCGGCTCAAGGCCGAGCATGTCGAGCGCGCCGCCTATGTCATCACTGGCGAGGTCGGCGTCGAAGGGCAGACCGGGACGTTCGCCCCGATGGAACTGGTGGTGTTCAAGCCTGGCGCCGAAATCGTGCTGCGCGCAGCGAACGGCCCGGCGCGGCTCATGCTGGTCGGCGGCGAGCCGCTGCCCGAAGCGCGCAACATCTACTGGAACTTCGTCTCATCGTCGAAGGAGCGCATCGAGCAGGCCAAGCAGGACTGGCAGCAGGACCGCTTCGCGCATGTTCCGGGCGAGACTGAATTCATCCCGCTGCCGGCCTGATCCGCGCCAGAAATAAGGATTTCTGCATAATAGTTCGATGCTGCATGACTAGATACTTATCGATTGTGCCTCCCGACAATATCCTTATCTGACGGATTTCGGCCATCAACGAGCACTCAAAGTATATAAGTGAACACTTGTCTTAGTCCGACCTCGATATGAATTTACCGCCTGTTTTTGCGTAACTTAAATATGCGTGTTAACCAATGCCGCCGGCGACGAGTCGGCAGTTTGGGATAGGGGATATTCATGCAGAAATCTGTGGGAGCGGCGCTGTGCGCCGGAATCATGCTTGTGGGCACTGCGGCTCAGGCCGACACATTCAGCTATAACAGCACACCGAACGACACCTGGTTTTACGGCACTGGCAACGATTACGCGCCGGCCAACACGGCGGTGCTCACGACAGACGCCAACAGCCAGGTCTATCTTCGCCTTCACGAAACCTTCCAGCCGGCGCCCGCTTCGGACGGCAGCGGCGTCTACAGCTTCGCGCTGGGAACCTCGAATCTCAGCTTCGACTGGGGCGTCGACAACAACACAGCCGGATTCGGCAACGTCAATTTCTCGATGACGCTCACGAACATCGGGTCGGGCCAGACCATCAGCTTCAGCCCCTATCTGTTCGGCTTCGCCGACAACAGCTTCCAGAACGGCAGCGTCCAGAACAGTGCGCGGGTCAACTGGTTCGGCATCGGCTATGACGGCAACGTCAACAACACCTACAAGGTGCAGTTCGACGTGAGCGGCCTCTCCGGCGGCGACAAGTCCGTCACCGTCTACGCCAAGCTCGGCTCGGGCGCGGCCGTGCCGGAACCGGCGAGCTGGGCGCTAATGATCGCGGGCCTCGCCGCGATCGGCTTCACCATGCGCCGCAAGCGCATGGCCGTCAGCTTCGCCTGATCGCAGCCGTCATGTTGTGGGAGAGCCGCCGGCAGCGATGCCGGCGGCTTTTTCATGTCTGGCCGGGAGCTATTCCCGGTCCATTTCCTGCATCGCCTTCTCGCGGGCAAGCTGCACCTCGGCATTGCGCGACAGGATATCGAATGCGGCCATGAAATTGTTGAGCTGGGGCGAGGCGATGCCCTGGAACAGGAACTCGCTGCGCCGCGCCGCCATGCCGTTGATGATCGCGGCGATGCGCTCGCCCTCCGGCGTCGGGCCGAAGAAGCCGTGGCGGCGGCCGGGCTTGCCGCTGCGCTCGACAAGGCCGATCTCGATCAGGCGATTGACGGTGCGGCCGGCCTGGCTCTGGTCGCGATAGAGCGCGAGGACGAGCTGCGGCCAGCTGATCGGCGGATCGCGGCAGACCTCGACCAGCACCCAGGTGTCGAAATTGGAGAGGCCGGTCTTGCGCTTGTAGCCCAATGAGCCGCCACGCATCATATATGAGCAGAGCGCAATGAACGGCGGCAGGATTCGCGAGCGGTCCACCGCGATGCGGCCGGCATCAGGATCCACATCATGTTCGGCATGGTCGGGAAAATCGATCTCGGCATTCTTGCCGTGCGCGGCGGTGGCGAGCTTGCGCTCCTGCTCATAGAGCGACATGGCGCGCGCCAGCAGGATGTCGAGCACGGCGAACAGGTCGACGAGCTGGTCGTCCGCGATCCCGAAGGTCAGCTCACGGTTGCGCAACTCGGCGAGGCGCACCAACCGGTCGGCAAGATGACGGCCCGAGGCGCTGAGCTTCAAGGGACTGCGAATGCCCGAGCGCGCAACAAGACCGACCTGGCTTAGGCGCTTGATGGCGCGACTGACCTGCGCCTTGTCGACGCCATTGGCCATCGACACGGCGGCAAGCGTCATGTCGCCCTGCGACTGAAGCAACAGCAGGATGCGGCGATCGAGCTCGTTGATATGGTCGGCACGGGCGAAGGCGATGTTCGCGCTGTCGCGAGCATTGCGCAGGAACACCCAGAGCCGCCCCTGGAACAGGCGGTGCTTGGCGGCCGGCGCCCCCATGGCGCGGGTGACGGCAATGCCGGCGAGCAGCGTGTCGAGTTGCCCCTCGAAATCCGGCGCGCTTTCGTCGCCAGCCAGATCGGGATGCGCCTGCTCGGCAATCACCCAGCCGCACACGAAGCGATCGACGAGCAGGATGGCGGCGCGCGCATCGAACAGCGAGAAGCCGGCCTCGCACAATATCTGCGCTGGATGTACGCTCCCCATATCGGGCAGGTCGGCGAGCATCGAGAAGAGCAGCGCACCATCCCGGCGCGAGAGCATCGCCTGCCGCGCTTGCCCGGCGCGGGCGTGGAGCAGGTCACGCCAGCCATCGCCCGGCTCGGCAACCGTGCCGAAGGACGCCGCGACCGTCTCAGCCATGGCGGCGAACAACGCACCCTGCGACGGAAAGCGCGCAGCGAGCTCGGCCGCAGAGCAGCCCATGCGGCCCGCGAGGGCCGGCATCGTCAATCCCGTCAGCCCCTGTTCGTCGAGCAGGTCCAAGGCCGCAACCACGGTGGACTCATGCGCGTGAGCAGAAGCTGGCCGCCCATGAGCGGCCGCTCTCCCGATCGGCATGTCCTTTTCTCCCCTCAGACCTGTGCCGCGCGTATATGGAACTTATGGTTGATCATGTTTCTCGCGCCGGTCAACCAATCTCTCCTCGACGCCGCCGGCCGCCAGCAATTCGGCAGAAACAGATATGCGCCCTTGACCCGGAGCCGCTTTCGCGCTGAGAAACGCGCGTGGTCTTAGGCCCTGCTGGCGTCACGACGCGCGGGTTCATGGGGAGAGGAATTAGGATATGCGCTTTCAACATCTGGTCCTGGCAATGGGAACGCTGACGGTCGCGGGACTGGCCACGCCCGCCACGGCCGCCATGGAAGTCGCCGACGCAATGAGCCTGTGCTCGCGCATCACCAAGGCCGATGCCCGCATCGAATGCTACGATCAGGTCGCTCGCGACGTCGCCGCTGGCCTGTTCCAGCGCAGCGCTGCCCCGGCGCCGCAGGCTTATGCGCCCGCCCCGACCACGGCACCCCAGCCCAACTGGGCGGCACCGCCCGCCGGCATCGCGCCCGCGCAGCGGCCACAGGCCGGCGCCGCCGCCCCGGCAACGGGGTTCGGCGCATCGGCCCTGCGCAACAACGACGGCAGCGACGGCGGGCCGGATGCAATCCGGGCCGAAGTCGCCTCTTCGACGGACAACGGCCTCCAGCAATGGCGCTTCAAGCTTGCCGACGGAGCGATCTGGCAGATGACGGAACGCGTCGCCCTGTTCCGCCCGCCAGCGCCGCACGAGGTGGTCACAATCAAGAAGGGCGCGCTCGGCGGCTTCATGATGGATGTCGGCTCGCAGGCGTCGGTACGCGTCCGCCGCATCCAGTAACCGGCGCGGACAAGACTGCCTGACCGGCCCCGCTGAGGGAGCCGGTCTCACCCTGCTCACGATCATAGGCGCACTGTGATGGAAACGTCACAGCGCGCTTTATGGCGTTGGGTCCCGGCACCGCGCCCCGCCCCGAAGGCAACACGGGACGTCGTGCCGGACGGCCGCGGCCGCCCTGTCGTTTTAACGAACAAGAGTTCGCTTTCATATTTTTGACAGAGTCAACGATACATTGTTTTGCTTGATGATACATAATTCATTTGGCGACAATTTTTGCGATTACCACCTATGCGGTCGACGATTTCTTTATCGACATAGTCAATTTCAGTCGATCAAAGCGAAATAAGGGACTCTCAGCGTCAACATTCAATAATGAAGAAGCATAGGTTCACCAGTGAACCTTCAGTACGAACGATTTCAATTTGGATAATTCGCTTTCTTACGGATTATCGCTTTCTCCACGAAAACTCAATCCTGAAAAAAGCAACCGCTCCCGGCTCTCAACTGGACAAAGAGAACCTTCGTTCGTAATACTCAACATGAATCCCGACTCACATTGTGCGGCGGGATTGAGGGGACTTTGGGGGAGAATGAGGGTCCGTGTTGCAGCGGGCCTAGCAGCGCCACGCTGTCCGGGGGGCCGGGCGGCATCCGACATCTGATCCTGACGTCGTCGTTCGCGCTTGTCGCGAACGCGGTGGCCGGGTGCGTCCGCGCCGCTTTTCAAACTCGGCTGTCTGCTCCTGGCCCACGCCGCGTCCTGCTGCGTGGGACCGGCAACCACTCGGCTTTTCCCAAGGGGGGCGAAGCGAAAACAGCCGGCCGGTCAACGGCCCAAGAACAGGAAGTGAAAGCAACGGGTCCGATTGCTCGGGAGGCGCGGACCGAACTTCTTGAAGAGGGAGAAAGATCTTGAAAATGCACACATCATCCGTTGGCCAGGCGCTGCGCTTCGCGCTGCTGGCCACCAGCAGCGCGACCCTGGTAGGCGGCTGGGCCGCGCCTGCCCTGGCGCAGGACGCACCGGCAGCTGAAGAAAGCCAGGCCATCGTCGTCACCGGCTCGCGCATTGTGCGCCGCGACTATACGGCCACCAGCCCGATCGTGACCGTCGATTCGGAGGTCATCGAAAAGAGCGCGTCGGTCAGCCTCGAAGCCAATCTCAACAAGCTGCCGCAGTTCGCGCCGGCTCTCACCCAGTTCGGCCCGCCGACCGACCAACTGCGCAACAATGTCGAGGCGTCGGCGTTCAACACGCCGGGCGCCACCTCGATCAGCCTTCGCCAGCTCGGCCCGAACCGCAACGTCGTGCTGCTCGACGGCCGCCGCCAGACGCCGGTCAACGGCACGGGCGTCGTCGACATCAACGCCGTTCCCTCCGCCGCCGTGGAGCGTGTCGAAGTCATTACGGGCGGCGCCTCGTCGACCTACGGCGCCGACGCCGTCGCCGGCGTCACCAACTTCATCCTGAAGAAGAATTTCGTGGGCTTCAACGTCGACGCCCAGATCGGCATCACCCAGGAGGGCGACGGCCAGGAATATCGCGTGACCTCGCTGATCGGCGCGAGCATCGACGGCGGACGCGGCAACGTCATGGTCGGCATGGAGCGCTACGACCGCTCGGACGTGCGGCAATTCGCCCGCAAAGCCTATCGCGACCTCTATACGGACCCCAACACGCTCGGGAACACCATCTTCGGCTTCGAGCAGACCTATTTCCTGTTCCCGACCTTCAGCGCACCGGCCGGTCAGACCGCGATCAGTGGCGCGCTCAACCAGACGACGCTCAACAGCATGTTTCAGGCCAAGGGCGCGCCGACGGTTGATCGCGCGGGGAATGCGCTCAACGTCAGCCCGGCATTCGGCATCTACCTCAACACCGACGGCTCGCTGTTCCTCAACCAGGGGCAGGGCAGCGGCAGCGCCTACACACCGCTGCTCGTCGGCTATAACGGCGCCATCGACGGCGTGGACCGCAAGAAGACCGCGGTCGGCCTGCTGCGCGACAATTATTCCGACCAGCTCCTGTCCACGCCGCAAACGCGCTGGTCGTTCTTCGCGCGCGGCAATTACGAGATCAACGACTGGGTCTCGGCCTTCAGCCAGGTCAATTTCGTGAAGTCGCAGGTGTTCACGCGCAATCTCGTGCCGCCGGCGATCACCACCTGGAGCGTGCTCATCCCGCACGGCACGGATGTGTTCCGCGGCGACCAGACGCTGAGCACGACGCCCTATGGAACGCCGCTGGTCGGCGCCTATAATTATGGCATCCCCTCGTCGATCAACGCCGACGGGTCCACCAATGTGGACTTCCTCGCGGCAGGCCGGGCGAACTCGGCGGGGCAACTCGGCACCGGCAAGTTCGGCCTGAACTGCTCGGTCAATGCCAACGGGTCGGGCGGCTGCACCAACAGCCAAGTCTATCCGGTCTCCTCCGAGCTGAACACACTGCTGAACAGCAGGCCGGGCCAGGGCGCCAATACGCCCTTCCAGCTCAACTATTTCCTCAAGGACGTCGGCGAGCGCTATCTCGACAACCGCAATACCACCTTCCAGATGATGGCCGGCTTCGAGGGCAAGATCCCCGGCACCGACTGGACCTGGGAAATCTACGGATCGCATGGCGAAACCGTCGCCAAGGCCGACCAGTATAATTTCGCGTCGGTCCTGCGCTGGCGCGCCGTGGCCCAGGCGCCCAATTTCGGCTATGGCTGGACCTTCAAGGGGAATGCCGGCCCTCCCGGCGGCGGCTTCGGCGTCGTCACGGGTCCGGGCTTCCAGGGCGCTGCCGCGTCGTGCAAGACGGGCGTCAATCCATTCGTGAAGCATGACTGGTCGCAGGACTGCAAGGACGCGGTCACCACCAATCTCCAGACCGAGAACAAGAACGTCCAGGACATTGCCGAGGCGAACCTGCAGGGAGGCCTGTTCGCGCTCCCTTATGGCCAGGTCCGCTTCGCCCTGGGCGCCAGCTATCGCTACAACAGCCTCGACTACCATCCCGACGGCCAGACGACGGAAGGCACGTCCTTCCTCGAGCCGGTCAACGGGGTCTACCCGCAGGGCGCCACCAAGGGCACGATGAAGGCCAAGGAAATCTATGGCGAATTGCTGATCCCGCTCCTCGCCAATCTGCCGATGGCCAAGACGCTCAACCTCGAGCTGGGCTATCGCAACTCCAACTACAGCGTGTCCTCCGTCGGCACGGTGCCGACATGGAAGATCAACGCGGAATATGCGCCGGTCGACTGGCTCCGTTTCCGCGGCGGTTACCAGAGGGCGAGCCGTGCGCCGAACCTGGCCGAACTCTATTCGGCAATCACCGCCACGCTGGGCAGTTCGGCGGACGGCGACCCCTGTTCGCGCGGCAACACGGTCACGCCCGCGGGCTTCGGCAACTATTCGGCCAATCCGATCGGGCTGAACTCGGAACTGCAGCCGATCAGCAATGACACCAACGGCGGAAATCCCGATGCCGCCAAGGTTGAAGCGCTGTGCCGGCAGATGATGGGCGCTGACGGCGCGGCGGTCTTCTACGTGCCAGGTGCGGTCTATACCACAACCTCGTCGCTGGCCTTCCCGCAGCTGAAGGGCAACCCAAACCTGTCGCCGGAAAACGCCACCACCTACACGATCGGCGCGGTGATTTCCTCGCCCTTCGAAAGCCCATGGACGCGGCGCTTCAACCTCGCGGTCGACTATTACAACATCAAGCTCAGCAACGCGATCTCGCAGCAGAGCGTGGATGGCGTGCAGCGCCGCTGCTTCTCGAAGATCTACAATCCGACCTACACGCTCAACGAGTTCTGCGGCTTGGTGGGCCGCAACCCCTCGACGGGCGCACAGGACTCGGTGAAGACGATCTACACGAACGCCGGCCGGGTCGAGACGGCGGGTGTCGACGTCCAGGCGAGCTGGGGTCTCGACTTCAAGGATGCCGGCATCGGCATTCCGGGCCGTCTCTCGATCAGCTCGACCTTCACCTATCTGATCAGCTTCAAGACCTCGACGGACTATACGTTCGTGAACGGCGCCCCGATCATTCCGCTCTACGAGTGGGCGGGCACGACCGGCCCGACCACCACGCTGGCGGTGGGCACCAACAGCGGCGCCTATCGCTGGAAGATGTTCAACACCTACACCTATGCGGTGGGGCCGATCACGCTGACCCTGCAATGGCAGCACAAGCCCAAGGCGCGCAATGCCGACACGGTGGTCAACAGCTCGAGCAAATTGACGGGCGCACCGGCCTATGACCTGTTCAACCTCAACGGCACGGTGTCCGTGATCAAGAATGCCACGCTCCGCTATGGCATCGACAATCTGTTCAACAAGCAGCCGCCGCTGATCGGCCAGAACCTGGCCAATGTCGGCAATCCGGGCGGCCAGCTCATTGGCGGAAACTACGATCCAACCCAATATGACGTGCTTGGCCGCCGCTTCTACGTCGGCGTCAACTTCAAGCTCTGACCGAGGCCGGACGGGCCTTCCCGATGGGGAGGCCCGTCTTCGGCGCCCGACGGTAGCGATCCCATGACCGTCGAATATCGCCGCAGCGTTGACAATCTCCCAATGTGCTGACGCCGACAAACGACATCGAGACCGGGTCAAGGCAGGCAATCGCGACGCCACGAACATCGCAGAATCGCCCGACAACCGCCCGAAAGCTCGTTGATAGCTCAACCATTCGCGAAGGCGGGAGATATCACGCCCGCGCAATATAGCTGCGCGCACTGCGGCATTTTGATCACAAGTGTGCTGCTTCGTTGACTCTGCCCGGACCGGCAACTGGACAAGGATGGCTCCGCTCCGTAAACGGAACGCCTTACTTGAGTCACGAAAAGTGACCTTGGACGACTTTGGGGGGAGAGTCAGGATTAGCGCTAACAGCGATTCCATGCGGCGTCCGCGCCGTACTAACCTGGCAACGCGACCGATCCGCGTATCCTGCCTAATCTCTTCGCTCGCTCAGTTTTGTCTCGGCCTGTTGCCGATGCCGCGAGCGATGATCGGTCCTTCACAGCCTCGTTCGCGCCTGACCGCCAATGGCGGCCAGCAATTTCCCGCGTCCGCGGCAGGCTGAGGGTTCGATCTGAACCGGCCCACAAGGGCCCAACAATGAAAAAGAAGGCGAAGGAATCTGATTTCGCTTCCCGCCCGGGGGGACGAAATCTCAACTAAAAAGGGGAGAATGATCTTGAAGACAAATACAACAATCGGCCGGACCTTGCGCGTCGCCCTGCTGGCGACGACGGTCGGCCTCGGCGCGGCGACATGGACCGCGCCCGCACTTGCGCAGGACGCACCCGCCGCGGAAAAGGATGAGGGCCAAGCGATCGTCATCACCGGTTCGCGCATCGTCCGCAAGGACTACACCTCGAACAGCCCGACGGTCACCGTCGACCAGACGTTCCTGCAGCAGTCCTCGACCTCCGCGATCGAGCAGCAGCTCAACAAGCTGCCGCAGTTCGTCGTGTCGCAGTCCTCGACCGTCAAGAACAATGACGGCGTGCTGACCGCCGCCGGCGGCGACATCCAGCCGAACGCCACCAACACGCCCGGCGCATCGACCGTGTCGCTGCGCGGCGTCGGCGCCAACCGCAGCCTGGTGCTGATCGACGGCCGCCGCGGCACGCCCGGCAACGCCACCGGTACCGTGGACGTCTCGACGATCCCGTCGGCCGCTCTGGAGCGCGTCGAGATCATCTCGGGCGGCGCCTCGGCCACCTACGGGGCCGACGCCGTGGCCGGTGTCACCAACTTCATCCTGAAGAAGAACTTCAAGGGCGTCGAACTCGACGGCTCGATGGGCATCGCCCAGAACGGCAAGGGCCTTGAATATCAGGTCAGCGGCATCATCGGCACCGATTTCCCCGATGGCCGCGGTAATGTCAGCCTGGCCATGTCGCTCAACACGCGCGAACTCATGCTGCAGAAGGACAATCCCTTCTTCCAGCACCTGTGGGCCAACCCGAACACGACGGCCGGCACGTTCTTCTTCATCCCGCGCCCGGGCATCAGCGGCCTGTCGCTGCCCGCCAACGGAACCTGCGAAACGACGCCCAGCGGCTGCGTTCTGACCAACCAGTTCCCAGGCGCGAACCCGCCGGTCCCCAACAACACGGGCGCCGTCTATACCAACCAGGATGGCTCGCTCTGGGTCGGCGCGCAGTCGCTGTTCACGAACGAGTTTGCCCAGCGGGGCGGCGTGTCCTTCTTCAAGCCCTGGGCACGTGACGACACGATCGGCGCTGTCTGGAGCAAGACATCGCTCGGTACGCTGAAGGCCATCAACGCGCTGACGCCGCAGACCGTGCCGACCGACCGGTACAATTTCTTCGCGCAGGGCAATTATGAGATCAACGACTGGCTCGGCGTGTTCGGCCAGGCGGGTTTCAGCAACAGCTCGACCTACACGGTGCAGGAAGCTGCCCTGGCCCAGTTCGGCTGGGACGTCATCCTGCCCTGGGGTAATGGTGTTTACACCGGCGCCGTTCCGAGCTTCCTGAACGGCCTGCTCGGCACACCGGCTTACCAGAATCCGGCCGTTCCGTCGTCCGTGTACCGCAATGGCGATCTGCAGCCGTTGTTCCCTGGCGCGACGGTCTACGGCGCCTATAACGACCCGACGCCGAACAATCTGGCGGACAACCCCACGAACGCTGCATTCCAGAAGCAGTTTAGCTACCTGAACTGCGCCGGTTTCACCACCGGCACCGGCGGTTGTACCAACACGGAAGCGTTCCAGCAGGTCGTTCCGGGTGGCATCAAGTCGCTGCTGAATGCCGCCAACGCGACTTCGTTCAGCCTTGCCGGCGCCCTGCCACTGCCGCGCACGACCCTGTCGGACGTGAAGACCTATCAGATGGTCTTCGGCCTCCAGGGCAGCATTCCGGGCACCGACTTCACCTGGGAAGTGTTCGTCAACCACGGCATCTCACAGACACTGTCGCGCCAGACGGGCTTCTACTCGATGGCACGCGAGCGCGCTGTGTTCACCGCGCCGAACATGGGTCAGGGCCTGAGCTACACCAGCAACCAGTTCGCTGGTCTCGGCGGTCTTGCCGCAGGTTTCGGCGCCACCACCGGCAAGTGCACAACGGGCCTGAACTTCTTCCAGGGTTATCAAGGCGTCTCGCAGGATTGCCTTGATGCGATCTCGACCACCGTCAGCAACCGTTCGACCACGCGTCAGACGATTGCTGAAGCCAACCTGCAGGGCGGCCTCTTCGACCTTCCCGCAGGCCAGCTGCGCTTCGCGCTCGGTGCGAGCTTCCGCGCGCAGCGTTACTCGTTCGCCAACGAGACGGACGCAACGATCGGGACCGCGTTCCTCGATTCGATCGTGGGCATCTATCCCAGCGCGAACATGGACAATGTCGGTTACGACACGAAGGAGCTCTACGGCGAACTTCTCGTCCCCGTCCTGAAGGACGTGCCGTTCGTGAAGAGCCTCGATCTCGAAATCGGCGGCCGCATGTCGCACTACAGCACCACCGGCACCAGCTATACGTTCAAGATCCTTGGCGACTGGCAGGTGAACGACTGGCTCCGCATCCGCGGCGGCTTCAACCGCGCTGAACGTGCCCCGAACATCGCCGAGCTCCAGCTCACGCCGCAGCAGTCGTTCGCGTCCGATCCGATCGGCGACGTCTGCTCGACGCGGAACTCGTCGACCAGTTCGGCCAACCCGACGGCCAACACCGCCGCGAAGGCTCTGGACGTTCAGGCGATCTGCCTCGAACTGATGGCGCGCGACAATGGCGGCGTCTATGTGCCCGTTACCGATGCCGCGAGCTTCTATAACACGGCGCAGACCAACACCCGCCAGCCCGCGGGTACCGGCGGCGGCGCATCGTTCCCGGTCGCGGTCGGCAACCAGTATTATCGTGAGCATATCAACCCGAAGGCCGACCCGCTGAAGCCGGAAACGGCGGATACCTGGACCCTGGGTGCAGTGATCCGTTCGCCGTTCAACAGCGGATGGCTCACCGGGCTCAACCTCACGGTCGACTATTTCAACATCAAGATCTCGGATCCGATCGGTAACTCCGGCGGTGGCGGCGTGCTGCTCCGTTGCGTGGATTCCGCGTTCAACTCGGCGGCAAATGGCGTCGCTGCCGGTGCAACGGACCAGAACGGCCTGAATACGGCTGCGATCCGTGCTCGCGCCCAGGCAGCCATTGCGGCCTCGACCTGCCCGACCGTGTACCGCACGGCGACCAACGCTTCCGCCAACCAGTTCGGCGGTCTCGATGGCGCGCGCATCATCACGACCTATGACAACCAGGGCCAGGTCAAGCTCTCGGGCATCGACGCCACGCTCAGCTGGTTCCACAAGGCCGGCCCAGGCCAGGTGTTTGCCAGCGTGAACGCCAACTATATGTTCGAGTTCTCGGTCCAGCCGTTCGTCGGCACCCCGATGCTCAACTATGTCGGCACGCAGGGCACCGGCCTGAAAGGCCTGAACTTCGGTTCGTCCTTCCGGTACAAGATGCTGAGCAGCCTGGGCTATTCGTGGGGTCCGGCCACGCTGTCGCTGCAGTATCAGTTCACCCCAGCGACCGACGACAGCGGCGACGTGAACTATCATAACGGTCTTGCCGCCACGAAGAACAACATCGGTGGTCTCCAGACCTACCATCTGTTCAACCTCAACGGCAGCTACCAGGTGAACCGCACCGTCCGCATCCGTTTCGGCATCGACAATCTGTTCAACACGGAGCCGAAGCTCAGCGGTTCGGTTCTCAATGCAACTGCGGGCCAGCTCACCGGAGGCAGTTACAGCTTCTTCCAGGACCAGCAGGGCCGCCGCTTCTCGCTGGGTGCGAACGTCAAGTTCTAATCCGGGCGAAAGCACCACATCTTCTGGGCCCTCCCTTCGGGGAGGGTCTTTTTTTGTGCATTTCGTCCCGCGAACCGGCGCCAAGATGCGCTGGACATCGTCAACTGGCCTGCCCACTGTCGGACATAAAGAACCAGGCCGAGAGGAAGAAATCCATGGCAACTGTCGTCCGCGTCCATGAACTGGGCGGCCCCGATGTGCTCCGCTTCGACGAGATCGAGATCAGCGCGCCCGGCCCCGGCGAGGTTCGCATCAAGGTCGAGGCGGTGGGCCTCAATCGCTCCGAGGCGATGTTCCGGGCAGGCCGTTATCCGACCAAGCCGCAGCTGCCCACCTTCATCGGCTATGAGGGATGCGGTATCGTCGAGGCGCTCGGCGAGGGCGTGACCGGATTCAAGGAAGGCGACCGCGTTTGCGTGTTGCCGCGCTACAGGCTCGGCCAATATGGGCTCTGGGCCACGCAGGCGATCGTGCCGGCCTCGTGCCTTGAGCCGATCCCGGCCGGCCTGACCCCAGCCGAGGGCGCGTCCATCTGGATGCAGTACATGACGGCCTATGCGATCATCGAGGTGGCGAATGTGGGAATCGGCGACGGCGTCATCATCCGCGCCGCCTCATCGAGCGTGGGCATTGCTGCGATCCAGCTCGCCAACTGGGCCGGTGCGGTCTCGATCGCCGCGACGCGCACAAGCGCCAAGCGCGACGCGCTGATCGCACAGGGCGCGGCGCATGTCGTCGCGACCGAAGAGGTCGACCTGGTCGAGCGAGTCATGGCGATTACGAACGGCAAGGGTGCGCGCACTGCCTTCGATCCCGTCGGCGGGCCCTATGTCGAGACGCTGGCGGCTTCGCTGGCCGAGCGCGGCATCCTGTTCATCTATGGCGGTCTCTCGGAAACGGCGACGCCTTATCCGCACTGGCATTGCGCCTTCAAGGGCCTCTCGCTGCGCGGCTGGGTCGCCTCCGAGATCTGGAACCACCCGCATCGCTACGAGAAGGCCAAGGCGCATATCCTGCAAGGTCTTGCGGGCGGGCAGCTCAAGCCGGTGATCGACAGGACCTTCCCGTTCAGCGAGATCGCGGCGGCGAACGCCTATCTGGAATCGAACCAGCAGGTCGGGAAGATCGTCGTCACGATGTGAGCTCTCCTCGCCCCTTCAGGGGCGAGGAGGAAGTCGTCATTCCGCCGCGATCGCCTGATATTCCGCCGGCATCTCGATGCCGTAGAGCTTGGCGGCATTGTCCCACGTGATCCGCCGTACGAAGTCCGCATCGGCACCCTTGGTGAACGCATCGATCGTCGAGCGGCTGTTGGGCCAGACGCTGTCAGGATGCGGATAGTCCGACGCCCAGAGCAGCTTGTCCTCGCCGTAAAAGTCCTTGAGCGCGACCGCCGTCGGGTTGTTCTGGAAGGTTCCGTAGATCTGGCGCTTGAACAGTTCGGACGGCAGGGTCTTGAGCGGAATGCCGCCCCGCTCTTCCCAGAACTCCTTGGCTTCCCACAGGCGCCAATGGCGATAGTCGAGCTCCTCGATCACCCAGGGCAGCCAGCCGATGCCGCTCTCGGCAATCACGACCTTGAGGCCGGGATGGCGCTCGAGAATGCCCCAGGCGAAGAGGTCGATGAACGGATCGAGGAACTGCTCGAGGAACATCTTCACATGCAGGAAGGTGGCGCCCGGCGAGCCCTTATACTTGTCGAACGCCTTCATGACGCCGGGGAAGACCGTGACATGGAAGGAGAGCGCGATGCCGCTCTTTTCAAGCAGGTCGAACAACGGCTCCCAGCGCGGATCCTCCAAGCGCGGCTCGGCGCAGGCGACCTGGAGATTGGCCTGCTTGAAACCGCCGAGCGCAATGATGTGCTCCAGCTCCCGGACAGCGGACTCCGGATTGACCGGCAGCATCGGCACGCCGATCAGCCGCTGCGGCGCGACCGAGCAGAAGTCCTTAAGCCAGCTGTTATAAGCCGAATAGCAGGCGTCGGTCAGCTCCTGATCCGGCGTGTTGAACGACATGACCGGGCCGAAGATGACATGGGCATAGACCTCGTCCCGGTCCATGTCGGCGAGACGCAACTGGGGCACGGCAGGACGGCGCTCGGTCGTATCGGTGACGCCGCCGCGATCGAAGGCAGTGAAGATCGGCTTGGGACCGTCGAAGCTTGACGGCAGACCCGACCAGGGGCCCCAATTCTCACCTTCGCAGACCCACATGCCGCGGCCGTCCTTGACCTCGACGCGCGGGGCGCGGGCCTTGAACTTCTCGGGCAGGTAATTCTCGAACAGGTCAGCGGGCAGCTGGTTCATGTCGAGATGGTCGTCGCATGAGATGACCGGATGTCTTGTCATTCCTAACTCCTTTTGCGGCCCGTTCAGACGAAGGCCGTCACTTGTTCCGTCGCAGGTGCCCGCACCAGCCGCCGATCGCTGATCGTCGTGCGGCGCAGGTCGCGCTTGTGATTGAGATAGTCGAAGGGCGTCGCGCGATGCAGCGTGCAGCGATTGTCCCAGATGACGAGATCGCCCGGGCGCCACGTATGCGCGTAGACGAAATGCGGCTGGGCCGCGAAATCGAGCAACTCGTAGAGCAACGCCTCGCTCGCCGCATCGTCCATGCCGGCGAAGCGATGCAGGTGTGCGCCGATGAACAGGGTCGGATGACCCGACTCACTGATTTTGACGACCTGCTGGATCGCGGGGACGACCGCCGCCTTCACCGCATCGGGTTGGGGATAGCCGCCGCGCTCGCGGGATATCCAGAAATTATGCTCGGCCGTGAGGCCATCGAGCCGCGCCTTCATCTCGTCGGGAAGGGCGGCATAAACCGCGCGCCCGTCGACAAACTCGGTCTGGCCGCGCTCGGGCGCCGGGACATGGCAGAAGAGCAGCGACCATTTGGTCGGCTTCTCGTTGAACGAGCTATCCGAATGGAAAAGCTCGTTACCCTTGGAGAATTTATGCCGCAACGAATCCGCTGGGGCGATCTCGCCCCTCTCGTCGAGATTGGACGCATCGTAGAGCTCGGCGCGGAAACGAGTTTGCGGTTTGCCGAAGCTGGGCGGCAGTTCGAGCGGCCCGAACGCCTCGCTGAAGCGGATATGTTCGTCGTCGCCGACATGGCCCTGGTCGCGAATGACGAGAATACCGAACTCGCGCATGGCCTGTTCGACAAGGTCGACGAGCGCCGCGTCCGGCGGCGATGCCAGATCCGCGCCGATCAACTCGGCGGCAAAAACCGGGTGCAACCGGTTGACCTGCAAGGCGCGCTCTCCCTGTCGCCGGCCGGAAATGCGAATCGCTCGTCACGTCCGGCTATGTCATTAGCGATCTAACTAATCTGCCTGCATAGCCGTGGGGATGCAAGCTTTGCTTGCAAACGATTACGCGCCCAACTGGCTCAGTTCGGCTGTTGGGCGCTGCCGGCGGGCGGGATCAGGAAGACCGGAACGGCGCTGCGCTCTTCGCCGGACTCATTGACATTGGCGCGGCGCAGGTCGCGCTTGTAGCGCGCATAATCATATTCGGTACCGCGATGGAGCGTGCAGCGATTGTCCCAGATCAGCATGTCGCCGGCCTGCCATTTGTGCGCGTAGATATATTTGGGCTGGCTGGCGAAGGCGAGCAACTCCTCGATCAGCTCAAGACCTTCCTCGTCCTCCATGCCCTCGATGCGGAAGGCATGGGAGGCGATGAACAGAGTCTTGCGGCCGTTGGGGCTGATGCGGACCATCGGCTGCATCGCGCCCGGCATGGCGAGGCGGATGCGCTCAGCCTCCTCGGATGAGACGCCGCCCTTGATGCGGCTGGCGGCGAAACTGTGCTGCGCGACCAGATTGGCGATTCTGTCACGGGTCTGCTGTGGCAACTGGTCATAGACATGGCGCAGGTCGACAAACTGGGTGTCGCCCTTTTCCGGAGGGACGGTCAGCCCACGCAGGATCGACCATTTGCTGGGCATGTCGTTGAACGAGCTGTCGGCGTGGAACAGCTCATTGCCCTTCGAGAATTTGGCGCGCGACGAGGTCGGGTCGATGATCTCGCCATCGACGTCGAGATTGGACGCGTCGTAGAGTTCCGCCGCGATACGGCCGGGCTTTTCCCTGCGGGCATCATAACCGGGTGGCAGCTCGAGCGGACCGAAGGCGCGTGCAAAGCGAAGATGATCGGCGTCGCTGATATGGCCCTGGCCACGAATGCAAAGCACGGCATGCTCATTCATCAACGATTCCACGCGATCGACCAGTTCGGCATCCGGCGGACTCGACAAGTCGGCGCCGAGCAATTCGGCCGCAAAAACGTCGTGCAGCTTGTTGACCTGCATGGCCTCTCTCCTCCCCAAGCAGCGCGGCACGCACGGCCGCCTTGCATCTCCCGCAAATCTTATGCTTCAGATTCTAATGATTACACAAGTGCTAATTTGCAAAATGTGCAACCGCCTGCCGTAGCGTCAGCAAGGCCTCGGCAAAGTCCTGCGGCGTTTCGGCGGCGGGGTCATGGCCCGCACCCGGCGCCACGCGATGCGCCACCAGCGCCGGGAAATGCGCGCCCGGCCCGCCGCCCAGCATGGCCTCCCCGCCCGTCAACACCACAGTCGGCACGGGCACCGGCGGCGGCGGAATGAGCGCGGCATCCAGCCCGGCATAGCGCGGATCGCCCTCGGCCGCGCCGATGCGGTGCGCATAGCTGTGCCAGCTCACCGCCGCGAAATCGGGATTGTCGAACGACTTGGACGTTTCGGCGAACAGCGCCTCGTCGACCGGCCCCGGCGACCATTGCTGGCGCAGATGAAGGCAGATGTCCTGTGGACGCTCGGTCAAAGCGCGGCGACCTCGCGCCGAGCCGATGAAATATTGGTGCCAGATGCGATGTTCGATCGCCGCGGGGGCGGGCCTGGTCGGATCGGCGAGATTCTGGACGAGATAGCCCCCGACGACAAGCAGCCCCACGAAACGCTCAGGCCAGAGCGCGGCTGCGATACAGGCCGCCCGTCCACCCCAATCAAAGCCGGCGACAAGCGCCTTGCCAATGCCCAGGGCGTCAAGAAGTGCACGCGCGTCGTCCGCGATGGCCGTCTGCTGCCCCGAGCGCATCGTCTCATCGGAAAGGAAACGCGTCGATCCAAAGCCTCGCAAATAGGGGGCGTAGCAGCGCAAGCCCTCTGCCGCGAGCAACGCGGCTGCCTTGTCAAAGGAGCGCGGATCGTAAGGAAAGCCATGGAGGAGCAACACCGGATCGCCGTCTGCCGGGCCCCACGCGTCCATGGCGATCTCGAGCAGATCGGTGCGAACGGTAAGGCGCTCGGGCGTCATGGCCTGGGATCGACCAGGATGATGCGCAGGTCGTTGACGTTGGTCTGCGTCGGGCCCGGCACGAACAGCGCGCCGATCTCGCCGAGCGCACCGCCGGCGTCATTATCCGCAAGGGCGGCTGCCGGATCGATGCTGGCATCGCCGAGGTCGTTGACGGTGTCGCCATCCACGAAGGCGCCAGCCACATCGCAACTGCCGTCGACGCCATCCGTGTCGGCGGCCAGCGCGGCGATGCCGGCCTCGCCCGCGATCCCCTGCGCAACGGCAAGCGCATATTCCTGGTTGGGCCCGCCGGTGCCGCTTCCGGTTACAGTCACCGTCAGCTCACCGCCCGAGAGCAGGGCGATCGGCCGGGCTTCCTGCCGCGCCAACATCGCCGCCTCCGCATGGCTGCGGGCAACCTCGCGCGCCTCGCCTGTGGCTTCAGCCGCGACGATGCGTGGCTCATAGCCCTGATCCTCCAGGAAGCGCGCGGCCGCCGCAAGCGCATCGACGGGCCGCACGACAACCTTAAAGCCGCTCCGGGCGAGGGTGGGATCGCCCGGCTTCACGGACTCGCTCCAGCCGCCTGGATCGGCAATGCCGTAGCGCGCCAGCACGGCCTGCGCGTCGGCAATCGTCGTCGCGTCGCCGACGCTGGGGCCGGAGCCGATATCCTGCGGCACGTCGCCGACCACGTCCGAAACGGCGAGAGTCACGACCTGCGCCGGGAAAGCCGCGGCGGCCAGGCGACCGCCCTTGATCCGCGAAAGATGGCGCCGCACACAATTGATCTCGCCGATGCTCGCGCCGGACTTGAGCAAAGCGGAGGTCAGCGCCTGCTTGGCTGCGAGCGTCAGCGGCGGCTGCGGCGCGGCGAGCAGGGCGGAAGCGCCCCCCGAGAGCAGGACCAGCAGCAGATCCCCTTCGCCAAGATCGCGGGCAAGCGCGAGGCAACGCTCGGCGGCGGCGGCTCCGGCTTCGTCCGGCACTGGATGGCGCGCCTCGACGAGCTCGATCGACTGGAGCGGCCCGCCATAGCCGGTGCGAGTGACAGCAAGACCCGTCACGTCCGGCCAATGCGCCTCGACCGCCTGTGCCATCGGCACGGCGCCCTTGCCCGCCGCAATCACCAACACGCGGCCCATGGGCCGCTCCGGCAGCGCGTCGATGATCGTTTCGGGCCGTTTGCAGGCGGCGACCGCCGCATCAAATGCGCCTTCGAGCAGGGCGCGGCGATGCACTGCCCCGGTCAACGGCCTGCCAGATAGTCGGCGATATTGTCGCCGGTCGCCTTGGCCAGCGCTGCGACCGCCTGCTGGCTGCTCCACGCCGCATGGGGCGTCACGATGACGTCCGGGCGCTTCGCCAGGCGCAGGATCGGCGCACCCGGCGGCGGCGGCTCGACCGGCGCAACGTCGAGGCCCGCGCCGCCGAGACGGCCGCCCTCCAACGCTGTTTCGAGCGCGTCATAATCGATGAGCGCGCCGCGCGCCGTGTTGATGACGATGGCACCCGGCTTCATGAGGCCGATCGTCTCCGCGTTGATCAGGTCGCGCGTCTCGTCGGTGAGTGGGCAATGCAAGCTCAACACGTCGCTGGTCGCCAGCGCCTCTTCGAAAGCGAGCTTGCCGTCAGCGGGCGCCGCACCGCGCCGGGCGGCGAACACGACGTCGAGTCCGAGTGCCCGAGCGCGCTCGGCAACCGCCTGCGCAATGGCGCCGCTGCCGACAAGGCCGAGGCGCATGCCCTTGAGATCGCGCACGGGCGCGGCAAAGACGCAGAAGGTGCGCCCATTTTCCCAACGCCCGTCGACGACGGATTCGCGATGCGGCACGAGGCCGCGCACGAGCGCAAAGATCAGCATGATGACATGCTCGGCAACGGAGGTGCCCGCATAGCCGACGACATTGCGGACCGAGACGCCATGCGCGGCGGCCGCCTTTGCATCGACCACATCGGTGCCGGTTGCCGTGACGGCGATGAGCTTCAGGTCTGGAAGCTTCGCAAGCGTGTCGGCATCGAGCCTGACCTTGTTGATGATCGCGACTTCGGCACCTCGCAGCCGCTCGATCACATCGGCGGGGTAGGTGAAATCGTGGCTCTGCCAGCGGTGCGGCGCGGCTGGACGCGGGATGTCGAAACCTCCCATGGTCTCGCGGTCGAGATGGACGATCAGCGGTGACATGGCGACAGCCCCTATCGGCGCGCGGCGGCTCAGTCCACGCCCTAAAAGACGTCGTAGCCCTCGGAGAGCATGGTGAGCAGCTTGTCGGTCACCTTGTTGACGGCATCGAGCTCGACATCGCTCAGATCCTTGAGGATCGTTTTGCGGAACTTGTGGGCGACGGCCATGATCTCGTCGAGTGCCTTCTTGCCCTCCGGCGTCAGTTCGATGAGCTTGGTGCGGCGGTCACTGGGATCGGCGCGGCGGATCACCAGGCCCTCGGCCTCCAGCGTGTCGAGCATGCGGGTCAGAGTCGGACCCTCGATGCCGATGCGCTTGGCGATCGCGATCTGCGCGCTCGGTTCGCGCGCCCGGTCGATGGTCGACAGCGCTTCCATGCGGGCCGTACCGTAGCCCAGGGGCCGCAGCTGCTCATCGAGGAGAGCCCGATAACGGCGCGCGAACAGGATCGTCCGGTAAGTGAAGCCATATTCGCGCTCAAGCCGCGCATCGGTCAATCCGCTCAGTGTAGGCGGACGATCGTCGTCAATCCCCGGTGCGGCCATCTATTTTCTCCCCTTGGCCCGTTCTTCTGCGTCTTTGCGCACCCATGTCAACCCATCGAAGGTAGCGCTATCGGCGCAAAACACTGCAGTTGACGGAACGGGGCCGTTCAGCGCAGAGACACCCGCGCCCACCGATATGACCGTCTAGCCGGCCTGCCGGCCCGATTCGGAGACACACTGGAATGACACTGGTTCGCTTCACCTCCATTGCCAATTTCTCTGTTGCCGCCGGCATCCTGGCCGGCCTTGCTTTCGCTGCGCCCGCTCAGGCGCAGGCCGGAAAGACCAAGGTCAAGGGTGACCCGGCCCACGGCGCAATCGTGTTCAACCAGTGCAAGGCCTGCCATTCGCTCGACGCGGGCAAGAATGGCGTCGGCCCGTCGCTCAAGGGCATCATTGGCACCAAGGCCGCCGACGTGCCGGGCTACAGCTTCTCGCCGGCGATGAAGAAGAGCGGGCTCACCTGGACGCCGCAGGTCCTCTCGGAATATCTGACCGCGCCGATGAAGAAGGTGCCGGGCACGAAGATGCCGTTCGCCGGCCTCGCCAATCCGAAGGATCGCGAAGACGTCATCGCCTATCTGGCGAAGAACTGACGCCGGACCGGCGCCCCGGTCGGGGCGCCGTCTCGCAAGATTTCAGTCTGTTTCCTCGACCGGTGCGCCGGGTCCGTTCTTCTGGATGGACTCAATGGCGTTCTTCGCACCCGCCTTGCTGGAATAGCCCTCGGTCCAGAAGATCGTCTCGCTATTATATTTGAACTTGGCGACGAACTCGCCGGCCTTGTTCTTCTCGATCACGAACTTGTGGGCCATCGCAGACTCTCCTACCAGGGGAGCTTCAGGATTAGTGCACGGGACCCCGCAACGCCAGCGGCCACAGCCGATTTTGTTGCTTCAACCGATCAATCGATCCGGCGCGTAGAGCGCTTCGTCGATGGCGGCGACCGGCGCCGGCCTCTCATGACCGATGATCAACGATGCGCCGAGAAGCGCAGCGGCAGGCGCGGTCTGGATGCCGAATCCGCCCTGGCCCGCAAACCAGAAGAATCGCGCGCGCGCGCGTGAGTCGAAGCCGTAGACGGGCAGGCGATCCGGCGCGAAACTGCGCAGGCCCGCCCATTTGCGCTCAACAGCCTCGACCCGCCAGTCGACGACGGCCTGGAACCGCTCGATCGCGGTCGCAACGTCGATCTCTTCCGGCGCGACGTCGCGCGCGATGTCCGGTGTCTCGTCATGCGGCGTCAGCCACAGCCGCCCGCTGCCCTCCGGCTTGAAGTAGAAACGGCCGTTCAGGTCGATGACCAGCGGGAAATCGTCCGGCATGCCGGTACAGCGTAGCTGGACGACCGTGCGCCGCAGCGGCGTAATGCCCAGCGCCGCGACTCCACAGGCGGCCGCGACCGAGTCGGCCCAGGCGCCCGCCGCGTTGACGATGATCGCGCAGCGAATCTCGTCCGCGTCGGTCCGAACCCGCCAGCCGGCGCCGTCCGCCCGCGCCGACACGAGGCGCGTCCCAAGCGCGAGTTCCGCACCGCCGCGCCGCGCCGCCGCCCGATAAGCCTGGAGGAGCGCGCCGACATCGATATCGGCGCAACTCGGTTCGGACAGACCGACGGTCCAGTCTGCCCGGAGGCCAGGCACCGCCGCGCGCAATCCCTCCACCGAGAGCATCAACAGGTCCACGCCCGACCTGGCAAAGTCTTGCCTCAACGCGCCAGCAAGGGCCGCATCCTCTTCGCGGCCGACATGAACCGCCCCCCGCGGACCGAGGAAAGACCGCTCCGACAGGGCCGGATCAGGGTTTCGGAGCAACGGCCCACTGGCGCTGGTCAGCGGCTGGACCCCCGGTCCGCCATAGCTCTCGTTCCAGAAAGCGACCGACCGGCCGGTGGCATGATAGCCCGGTTGGGGTTCCTGCTCGATGAGCAGGACTCGGGCCTTGCCCGCCAGCATCGCGGCGAGACTCATGCCGGCCATCCCGCCGCCAACAATCAGGATATCGGTTTCCGGGGGGTTCAAGCGATGCTCTTTCGCGGCGAAATGCTTTGAAACATGGGGACCAGGGTAGGCGCAGTTACGATTTGGTAAGGGCTGAGGTCTAGCTTTTTGAGCATGCTGACATCCTGGCCTGTGTTCGCCTCGAGCGCCCTTCTCGCCCTGCTCCTCATTGTCGGTGCAGTGACCGACATTCGCGAGCGCGTCATCTCCAATCGTCTGAACCTGGCGATCGCCATCTCGGCGCCCCTGTACTGGTGGGCGACGGGCATAGCGCTCTGGCCTGGCGTCGGCATCCAGATTGGCATGGCGTTCGTGATCTTCGCGGTCTTCGCCCTGCTGTTTGCGCTGGGTTTGATGGGCGGCGGCGACGTCAAGCTGCTCGGCGCGTTGGCGCTGTGGCTGCCTTGGCAGGAAATGGGAAAGCTGCTGGTCATCATGGCCATCGTCGGCGGCGTCATCACCGTGGCTACCCTGCTTTATCACAAGCTGAGGCGCCGGGATGGGCAACCGGAAGTCCCCTACGGCGTGGCGATCGCGCTCGCAGGGCTGTGGGTTCTTGGTGAACTCAATCTTAACCCTTTCTCGTAATAACTACCTGTGTTGGGGGGCCAGAACCGCCCCGCTGAGTGGAGGCGAGTTTCGTCATGGAACCTAAAAAGATTGCGCTCCTTGCCGGCGCCCTGATCATCGCGGTGGCCACGGCCTTCCTTGCGCGGTCAATGTTCGCGACCGGCAATGGCGAAGCTGGCGCAGGTGCGCCCGCTGCCGCGGCTGCGGCGCCGAACACGGCAGACATGCCGCATGTCCTCGTCGCGACGAAAGCGCTGCCCGTTGGCACCATCGTCGGCCCCGACGCCTATCGCTTCCAACCCTGGCCCAAGGATCTCGTCGAGGACGCCTATTTCATCGAAGGCAAGACCGACGTGAACCAGCTCGCCGGCTCCGTTGTCCGCACGGCGGTCTCCGCCGGCCAGCCGGTGTCGCAGGGCACGCTGATCCAGCCTGGCGACCGCGGCTTCCTCGCTGCCGCGCTCGGCCCTGGCATGCGCGCCGTCACGGTGCCTGTCTCCATCCAGAGTTCGGTTGCAGGCTTCATCTTCCCGGGCGACCGCGTCGACCTCATGCTGACGCAGAGCGTCGTCGGCGGCGGTGACGGCGTTCCCCTCAAGGTCTCTGAAACGATCCTGCGCAATCTGCGCGTGCTCGCCACCGATCAGCGCACCGACGCGGTCGGCGCCGACGGCAAGCCGGTGGTGCAACCTTATTCCAACGTGACGATCGAAGTGACGCCGCGCATGGCCGAGAAAATTTCTGTCGCGCAGACCATCGGCGCACTCTCCATGTCGCTGCGCAGCCTCGCGGACAACGGCGAGGAACTCGAGGAAGCGCTCGCTTCCGGCGACGTTCAGGCGCCCAAGAATGGCGACGTCAATGGCGAAAAGAAGATGATGGCCCAGCTGGCCGCTCGCCCGAGCGATCGCCGGACCAGCTTCTCAACCGGCGCCGACGTCTCGCGCTACCAGCGCAGCAGCGTCCCGGGCAAGCCGGTCGATCCCAACATCGTCGCACAGCGTCTGGCTGCCAATGGCGGCACCGGGTCGATCCCGATCGTCCATATCGCCCGCGGCACACAAGTCAGCAACGTCGAGGTCCGGAGCAAGTAAGATGAGCATTCTTCTCAACATTGCCCGTCCGCGCCGCCGTGCTGCGCTGATGACGGCCCTCTTCCTCGCGACGGCCGGAGCCACCACTCCCACCGCCCTCGCGCAGGGTTCCAGCCCGAACCAGCAGGACAATGCGCTGCTGCTCTCGGTGGGTGAAAGCCGTGTGATCAACCTGCAGGACAATCTGTCGGACGTGGTGATCGCCGATCCGAACGTGCTCGACGTCCATGTCCGCTCGCAGCGCC
>DASWYL010000064.1:0-44211 GCA_036404995.1 Sphingobium sp.
TTCGGATCGGCAACCTGCCCCACCGTCCAGCGGGTTTCGCCCGCGTCGAGCCGGACGATGCGCTTCTGCCCCTGATACCAGGGGTCCTCGAAATAGCGGATGCGCACGCGCTGGCCATTGACGAGGCCCCATGGCGCATCACCGGCATTGGTGAAGGAAGCGCCCGAGGGAAAGCCGCCGACCTCGAACCAGAACCAGGTCTGGCCGACGTGGAAGGATTCGGTCGTCACGGTGCGGTAATTGTGGCTGGTCGTGACGCCGACGCCGCGCGACGTCCCCATGAACCGGCGTTCCGTCACCCGGCTATGATCGCTGATCACGCCCTCGACCGTCTTGATATCAGCCGAAGCCGCCATGCTCTGCACATGGTGATGATCGGCGAGCGGCAGTATGAAGGTGAGCAGGAAGAGCAGCAGCGTTACGCCAGGCAGGATGAACCGCCATTTGCGCGCACCGCCCCGGATGAAGACGAAGACCGTGACCAGCAACGCCGCGCCCGGGAAAAGCAGCATTTCATATTGGGCAAATGGAACCGTCGCCGCGTCGAACAATGTCTTCATGACGAACCACCCCCACAGCTCCGTAGCCTAAAGCACATAGCGGCATGGGCCGGGGAAGCGAAGTCCGGCGTGCACAGCCGGTCAGGCTTGTCAGATTTCCCTTCCACAGCGCGACGGAAGCCCGCTAAAGCGCCGCACATGACCGACGCTCTTGCACCCGGCCTCCTGCCCGAGGGCCTTGCCGATCGCTTGCCCCCGCAGGCGGAGGCGAGCGCGCGCCTGGTGCGCGAAGTGCTCGATACGGTCGCGGGACACGGCTATCGCCGTGTCATGCCGGCGCTGGCCGAGTTCGAGGAGACCTTGGTCTCGCGGCTCCAGTCGGCGAGTGCGCAGGACCTTCTTCGTGCCGTCGACCCGGTCTCGCAGCGCACGCTCGCGATCAGGCCGGACATGACCGCGCAGATCGGCCGCATTGCGGCGACGCGCATGGCCGGCGCCGCCCGGCCGCTGCGCCTCTGCTATGGCGGGCCGGTGATGCGGCTGCGCGCCGACCAGCTGCGCCCCGAGCGCGAGCGCATGCAGGTGGGCGCCGAGATCATCGGAACGGGCAGCGTGCCCGCCGCCGTCGAGATCGTGAATGTCGCGATCGAGGCGCTGCAGCGTGCCGGCGTCAAAGGGATCACCATCGACTTCACCTTGCCGGACCTCGTGCCGGACCTCGCCGCCGGGCCGATGCCGCTCGCGGCGGGCGACGTCGAAAGCGTGCGGGCGTGGCTCGATGCGAAGGACGCGGGATCGCTCGCCGACATGGGCCCGAGCGCAGCGCCCTATCAGGCGCTGATCGAGGCGACCGGGCCTTTCCACCCCGCCATGGAGCGGCTCGAAACGCTGGATGCAGGCGCCGCCAAAGGCGCGCTGGCCGAACGCATCGCAGCCCTCCGCGCCATCGCCAAGCCGATCGGCTGGGACATCACGTTGACCCTCGACCCGACGGAAAGGCACGGCTTCGAATATCAGAGCTGGTTCGGCTTCTCGATCTTCGCGGAAGGGTTCATCGGCGAAATCGGCCGGGGCGGCGCCTATCAGGTGACGCGCATCGACGGCACGCACGAGCCGGCCATGGGCTTCTCGCTCTATCCCGACCCGCTGATCGACGCAGGCTTCGGCATGGAGACCGCAAAGCGCCTGTTCCTGCCGCTCGGCCATGACGCAGAGCGCGCCGCCGAACTGCGCGCCGAAGGCTGGGTGACGGTCGCGGCTCTGTCGCCTGCGGACGACGGCAAGGCGCTGGGTTGCGAGGCCGAGCTGGACGGCAAGGCCGTCAAGGCGCTCTAACCGCTCCCATCGCCGCTCGCTCCATGCTATGGAGCGACAACCGGGGTTGGGAGACTGCGCCATGACCTACTGGAAATTCAAGGGCCGCGAATTCGCCAATTGCAATTGCGACTATGGCTGCAACTGCCAGTTCGGCGGTTTGCCGGACAAGGGCTTCTGCCAGGCCACGGTCGGGATGGTGATCGACGAGGGCTTCCACGGCGACACAGACCTGTCCGGCGTCAAGTTCGCGGGCGTGTTCCAGTGGCCGGGGGCGATTCATGAAGGCAATGGCGAGTGCGTCGCCTTTGTCGACGAGCGGGCGAGCGAGGCGCAGCGCAACGCGATCCTGACGATCCTCACCGGCGGCGACACGGACCCGTTTGCAACGATCTTCGCGGTCTTCGCCTCGACCATCACGACCATGCACGCGCCCGAATTCCTGCCCATCGAGTTCGAGGTGGACGTCGAGGGCCGCAAGGCGCGGCTGCGCGTGCCCGACCGGGTCGAAGCCGATGGCGAGCCGATCAAGAACGCCGTCAACGGTGCAGAGGTGCGCGCACAGATCCGCCTCCCCGACGGCTTCGAATATGAAGTGGCCGAGGTCGGCGCCGGAATCAGCAAATCGATTGCGCCGATCAAGATGACGCATGGCCCGAGCTACGGCCAGTTCGCCCATCTGCATCTCGACAGCCACGGGGTCGTCCGCGCCGGATGAACGCACGGGTCGAAGCGGCGCTGCGCCGGCACCGCGCGATCTCCATTGGTGCCCTGATCGTCCTGACCGCGCTCGCCTGGACCTGGCTGTTTTCGGGTGCAGGCATGGACATGAACCCGCAGGCCTCGCTCGCGCCCCCCGCACCCAAGCCGATGCCGGACATGCCGGGCATGGACATGTCGCACATGGCGGGCATGACGATGGATATGGCCCTGCCCTGGACCATTGGCCGCTTCGCGCTGACTTTCGCCATGTGGTGGGTGATGATGATCGCCATGATGCTGCCATCGGCCGCCCCGACGATCCTGCTCTATGCTCGGGTTGCGACGCTGGGCGGGGCGAAGGGGCGGCCCGCGACCGCGAGCTTTCTCGCAGGCTATCTGCTTGCCTGGGGCCTCTATTCGCTGGCTGCGGCGACGCTGCAAATGGGACTCGAACGCGTCGCATTGCTCGCACCGATGGAAATGGTGGTGCTGAACCGCTGGCTCGCCGGCGGGCTGCTGATCGCTGCCGGCCTCTACCAGGTCAGTCCGCTCAAGAATATCTGCCTGCGCCATTGCCGCAATCCGGCGCAATTCCTGAGCCGGCACCATCGGCCCGGGGCCGCGGGCGCGCTGCGCATGGGGCTCATCCACGGCAGTTACTGCGTCGGCTGCTGCTGGCTGCTGATGGCGCTGCTCTTCGTCGGCGGCATCATGAATCTCGCCTGGATCGCGCTGCTGACACTGGCCGTCGCGATGGAAAAGCTGCTGCCTTATGGGCGGACGATCGGGTTTTTGGCGGGCATCGCCTGCATCCTGTGGGGCGGAGCGATGCTGGCCGGGGCCATCTGACCGGGCCACGGGACCCGGGATGACGGAGGAAATTACCAGGCAGATCCTTGCGCGACGGCTTCCTCTTCCTCCGGCAGCGTCTCGCGGCCGAGCGCCTTGTTACGGTGCGGGAAGCGGCCGAAGCGGGCGATGATGTCGCGGTGCATGTGCGCGAACCTGAGATTATCCTCGAAGCCGGGCCTGTCGAACAGCGCCACGCAGCGATCCTGATCGGCAAGATTTTCGCTGTGCATGAAGGGCATGTAGAAGAAGGACTGCGCACCGGCCACGAACTCGTCGTCATAGCCGCGATCGAGCGCCGCCCTGGCGATCTCCAGCGCGAGCGGATCGGTCGAGAACTCGCGCGCCTCATGCCGGAACATGTTGCGCGGAAACTGGTCGAACAGGATGATGGCGGCAAGGGCCGTGTCGGCATCCACGAGGAACTCTGACGCCGGCTTGCCCTTCTGCGCTTCCCACAGCGAGCGGAAGAGATGCGTCAGGCGGGCGTCCATTTCCTCGGAAGAGTCGAACCAGCCGTCCGGCCCGACCTCGTTCAACCAGAAGTTGAGCACGGCCGGCACCCAGTCGGGATCGACCTTCGTGTGGCGATCCTTCGGACGGTCGGCGCGCTCGGGAAAGCGGTCCTGCACGCGCAGCGGCAGGCCATCGATGCTCCTTGTCCGCGTGGAGATCTTCTCCAGCCGCTCGGGCGTCTCGTTCTGCTCGTGATAGCGCGACAGGGTCGTGCGCTCGCTGTCGAAGCTCATGAACGGCACGCCCCAGCCGCAGCTTTCCTGCACGCTCTCGACCGCGATCATGAATATCTGGCGCGTGCCGGGCAGGATCTCGAACTGGCGCTCGGCCAGATCCCATTCGTCGTCCTGCGGCAGGACCGCCCGCCCCTTGCCATAGATGCGCAGGATCAGCGGCGGCTGGTCGAAGGCGCAGAACATGATGGTGATGCGGCCATTGTCGGCGAGATGCGCCTGCGTCTCGTTGCCCGATCCTCCCACGTCGAGATAGCCGACGAGATTGGGGCCGAGCACGCGGAAGCTGTCCATGCCCTTGGGCGAGAGATTGATGCGGCCGCTCCCCGGCGCGGTGGCGACGAAAAAGACGTGCTGCCTGGCGATGAAATCGCGCTGCTTGTCGGTGAGGGCGGGGAAGAATCCGGACATGGCGGCGGATTATCAGTCGAACGGCTCCGCTTCAATCGGCGGCTGTTGCGGCGGCAAGAGATGCTTCACCGCAAGGCCGAGGATGAAGAATAAAGCAATATAAACGGCGATCCACATGGTCAGGCGACGCTTCCGAGGCCGAGCGGGCGACCGTCCGGACTCGTCGAAATTTTCGTTTTTCCAGACCTCTTCCTCGATGACATCCGCTGTCGCGCCCCGCCCCTCCCCCTGCGCCTCTTCCTGCACCTCTTGCTGCGCCAGAAGCGCTGTGGCCGCCTCCAGATCCTCCGCAAGGACCATGATGCGCACCTGGAACAGCATCGGTATGCCTTCGGCAAAGTTCATGCCGGTATCGAAGCAATAGGCCGGAATGCCGCCCGCTTCGAGCCGGCCCTTCACGATATGGGCGAGCGCAGCGTCGGAATGGCGCGCCAGCTCGACCAGACTCATGCGGCGATGCTCAAGCGGCGGTACCGCCCACCGTCAGCCCTTCGAGTAGTAACGTCGGCTGGCCAACGCCGGCCGGGACGCCTTGCCCGTTCTTGCCGCACACGCCGATGCCTTCGTCGAGCGCCAGATCATTGCCGATGCCGACGATCTTGGTGAGCGCGGTGGGGCCGTCGCCGATCAGGGTCGCGCCCTTGATGGGCTCGCCGAGCTTGCCGTTCTCGACCATGTAGGCCTCGGTACAGGAGAAGACGAACTTGCCCGAGACGATGTCGACCTGTCCGCCTCCGAAGCTCTTGGCGAAAATGCCCTTCTTGACGCGGCTGAGCAGCTCCTCGGGATTGTCGTTGCCGGCCTTGGCGAAGGTGTTGGTCATGCGCGGCATGGGGGCGTGGGCATAGCTCTCGCGGCGGCCGTTGCCGGTCGGCTCGACGCCCATGAGGCGGGCATTGAGGCGGTCCTGCATGTAGCCGCGCAGGATGCCGTCCTCGATCAGGATATTTTCCTGGGTCGGCGTGCCCTCGTCGTCGATGCTGAGCGAACCGCGGCGCGCATTGATCGATCCATCGTCGACCACGGTGACACCGGGCGCGGCAACGCGCTGGCCGATCTTGCCGGAGAAGGCACTGGTGCCCTTGCGGTTGAAATCGCCCTCCAGGCCATGGCCGACCGCCTCGTGCAGCATCACGCCGGGCCAGCCGGGGCCGAGCAGCACCGTCATCTCGCCCGCCGGGGCGTTGACCGAGCGGAGATTGACCTGCGCCTGCTTGAGTGCCTCGTCGATGGCGCGCTGCCAGGTCGCTTCCTCGAACAAGGAATCGTAGAGATAGCGCCCGCCAATGCCGAAATTGCCGCTCTCGCGACGGCCGTTTTCTTCCATGATGATCGCGACGTTGAGGCGGACCAGCGGGCGCACGTCCGTGGCCGTGAAGCCATCGGGGCGGACGATCTCGACAACGGACCAGCTCGCGGCAAGGCTCGCCGAAACCTGTACCACGCGCGGATCGCGGGCGCGGGCTGCAGCGTCGATCGCGGCGCACAGCTCGACCTTCTTCGCGAAGGGCACGAGATCGAGCGGATTGGCGTCGGTATAGAGATGGCGGTTGGTGCGCTTGGGCGGGGCGGCGAGGGGCTGCTTTGCGGGATCGAGCAACTGCAGCGTTTCCGCCGCGCGGCGGATGGCGCCCACCGAAATATCGTTGGCATGGGCAAAGCCGGTCATCTCGCCCGAGACGCCGCGCAGCCCAAAGCCCGCGTCCGTCGAATAGTCGGCGGTCTTGAGACGCCCATCGTCGAAGCCGAACGCCTCGGTCGCGATATACTGGAGATAGAGCTCGCCATCCTCGCAGCCCTTCAGGGCTTCGGCGGTGAGGCTGCGTGCGCCGTCTGGATCGAGCGCGCCTCCGCGATAGAGGAAGGAGCGGAGGTCGGTGATCTGGGGCGCAGTGTCGGTCATGGCCACGATATAGGCGCTCGGGCGCGCCGGGCCAATGGAAAGCATCTCCGCTGCGGAACACGTAAAAAAGAAAGCGCCGGCGCGGCGCCGGCGCTTCCTCTCAAAACGATCCGGATGCGATCAGGCGAAGCTGACGCGCGCCGCGCGGCGGCGCATGGAGGCGCCGACCACACCGAGGCCCGCGATCATCATCGCCCAGCTTGCCGGCTCGGGCACGCCACCGGGGATGAACGTGCTGCGCACGGCGGTCTGCCAGTCGTCGGTCGGCGCGTAGCCATTGCCGCCCACGAAATCGACCTGCGCACGGACGGCGCCGGACGAGTTGACGAGGCCGAAGAAGCCGAAGGCCGGGCTCGACGTGACCTGCTCGATGATATTGTCGGCCGCGTCGTAGAAGGTCAGCCGCAACTGATCGTCGCCGCCGACATTCCAGAGGCCGAGGCCATAGAGGAATTCGCCTGGCGTATCCGGCACGACGTTGATCGGCCCCCGCGCCGGCAGGCTGAAATCGCGATCGTTGAGCAGGTTGTTGCCGCCGGACTTCACGATGCCGCCGGTCGACGAATATGGCTGCACCGTCGGCTGCGTGCCGTCGTTGAGCGGAAGGAACGTGATGTGCAGCGCCGAAAGCGTCCCGACGTCACTGCCCGTCGCCAGGGCATCGAATGTCTCGAGTGCGTAGACATTGCTGACGGCGGCCCGCCAGGCAGCCTCATCCGTATAAGGCGACGCCTGGGCCATCGCCGGCACCAGACTCACCGCTGCGGCCGCCAGGGCCATCGACATTCTCATGATTATTCTCCCCACCTACGGGCCTGCCAGTCGGCGAGTCCCGGTTTTGCTAAAATGCTCCCGTTTGGAGCCAGTTTCAATAGTGATAGGTTTTGGCGCCCGATGGCGGCCAAACGCGTTTGCGCTGCCATTGGTTCCCTGACTTTTGCCCGGCTTTTCAGTGGCGAGACGGCTTAACGGGACGATCTGCGCGAAGGGCATGGCCCGCCGCCCCGTCCCGGGCTAGGACAGTGACAAAATGGCCGGGACGAGGATGCTCATGACGATGCGCGCTCACATGGTGCTGCTGCCGCTCTCCGCTTCAATGCTGTTCGCAGCGGCGGCATCCGCCACGCCCAGCCTCGACCCCCTCTTCAGCGACCATGCCGTGCTCCAACGCGGGCGTCCCATCATCGTCTCGGGCCAGGCCGATGCGGGTGAACAGGTCACGCTCAGCCTGAATGGCCGAAACGCCACGGCGACGGCGGGGCCGGACGGCCGCTGGAGCGCGACGCTTCCGGCGCAGACGGCTGGTGGCCCGTTCGTCCTGACCGCAAGCTCCGCGAAGGGCTCGGCGAGCGCGAACGACATATTGATTGGCGATGTCTGGCTGTGCGCCGGCCAGTCCAACATGGAATATACACTGGCGCCCACCGCAGGATCGCAGAACGCGATCGCAAGCGCCAAGGACGACCAGTTGCGCCTCATCACGATTCCGAAGGCGAGCGCGCCTGTTCCCGTGCACAGCTTCGGCAAGAAGGCCGAATGGGCTGCGGCCTCGCCGCAGACGGCGCCCGGTTTCTCGGCGGTCTGCTATTATATGGTGCGGGCGCTGCGCGAGACGCACAAGGTGCCGATCGGCGCGATCAACGCGAGTTGGGGCGGCACGCAGATCCGCGCCTGGCTCGACCCGGCCGGATCGCGCACCATTTATGGCGAGGGCGAGGCGGCGATGCTGAAGCTGTTCGCCACCGATCCGGCGGGGGCGGCGGTGCAGTTCGCGCCGCGCTGGGAGAGTTGGTGGCGCGAGAAGAGCGGCGACAAGGCCGGGGCCGAGCCGTGGAACGCGCCCGACAGCCTCACCTGGAAGCCGGTGCCGTCGATCTCCTATTGGGAAGGCTGGCCCGGTGCAGGCCTCGAGAAGTTCGACGGCATGGTCTGGTTCCGCAAGACCGTGACGCTGACGGCGGCGCAGGCCAAGCGGGGTGCGACGCTTTCGCTCGGCATTTTCGACGAGCTCGATCAGAGCTGGGTCAACGGCAAGCCGGTGGGCAACAGCTTCGGCTGGGACTTCGCGCGCAACTACAGGCTGGCGCCTGCCATCCTGAAGGCCGGCCGTAACGAGATCGTGATCGCGCTCACCGACACCTACGCGAACGGCGGCATGAAAGGGCCGGCGAGCGCGCTCAAGCTCAGCTTTGCCGATGGCTCGACGATGCCGATCGGTGAGGGCTGGCTCTATTCGGTCGCGAAGACGCAGGCGCCGCCGCCGCGCGCACCCTGGGATGCCAATGCCGGCCTCGGCCTTATCTATAACGGCATGATCGCCCCGATGGGGGCCTTCGGCCTCAAGGGCGTCGCCTGGTACCAGGGCGAGAGCGATGTGGGCGTCGCCGGTTACGACAAGCGTCTTGCGGCTTTGTTCAAAGGCTGGCGCGCCCAGTTTCTCGATCCGGACCTGCCGATGCTGGTCGTGCAGCTCCCCAATTTCGGACCGATGGCGAGCACGCCGGTCGACAGTGGCTGGGCGGCCCTGCGCAACGAGCAACGCGAGGCCGTTGCCGCCGATCCACGCGCGGCGCTGATCGTGACGCTCGACCTCGGCGACCCGAAGAATCTTCACCCGCTCAACAAGGCGCCGGTCGGCGCGCGGCTCGAAGCGGCCAGTGCGATGGTCTATGGCGATTCGCTCCGCACGGCAGGACCGGAAATCGAAAGTGCGGCTCGGACCAATGGCGGAATCCGACTTTCTTTCAGACTTGTCGCGGGGGCCCTGCACGGCCGGAGTGGCCGGCCGATCGGCTTCGAGCTGTGCGCCGAAACGCAAGCCAGCTGCCGTTATGCAGATGCGGTGGCCGAAGGCACGACGGTCATGCTGGCCGACGACGGCAAGCCCGCGACGCGCGTCCGCTATGCCTGGGCAGACAGTCCGGCCGTCAATCTTTTCGACGAGGCCGACCTGACGCCGGGCACGTTCGAGGTGCCGATCGGCAACTGACCCGCGCAGGCGGTCATGCGTGGCGGTTAAGCAATTGTTTCGATCTTGAAACAGTCGAGTCGAGTTCGCCCGCTACTTGGGCGTTCATGGCGAGAACAGAAACCTTTCGATCCGAGTCGTTCGATCTCTTTGCCGGCGCTGGGTCCCACCGGCTCCCGCGCGCTGCCATGCTGTGCGCGGGCGGCATCATGGCCGTCATGCTTTCAGGCTGCGCTGTCGGTCCCGACACGCGCCCCCCATCGGCAGCATCGTTGCATCTCCCCGGCGACTTTCACTCGCCAAGCGGCGATGCTGCCGACCAGGGCGCGCTGGCGCAATGGTGGACCGGCTTCGGCGATCCGCAGCTTACAAGCCTCGTCGACCGGGCGCTCGCCGGCAACAACAACCTCGCCGCGGCGCAGGCCCGCCTGCGCGCCGCCCGCGCGGCCTATCGCGGTTCGCGTGGCGCGCTGCTGCCCACGTTGAGCGGCGGCGGGTCGGTGAACAGGTCCGAGACCGTGGCCGGCACCGGATTTGACAGCACCAATTTCAACGTCGGTCTCGATGCCAGTTGGGAAGCCGACATTTTCGGCCGGCTGACACGCACCGCCGAGGCCGCCCGTGCCACGGCGGAAAGCAGCGAGGCCAGCCTCGCAGACGTGCAGCGCAGCCTCGTCGCCGAAGTCGCGCTGAACTATGTCGACGCCCGGCTTGCGCAGGCACGGCTTGCCGTGGCCAGGCAGAATCTCGGCATTCAGGACAATACGCTGCAGATCGTGCGCTGGCGCGTCGATGCCGGCCTCGCCAGCGAAGTCGAGCTGCAGCAGGCGCTGGCGCAGCGCTCGCAGACCGCCGCCAGCATCCCAAGCCTGGAGCAGACGTTCGAGAGCGACTCCAACCAGCTCGCCATCCTGCTCGGTATCAACCCCGGCCAGATCCAGGCCGAACTGGACCCGGCCAGGACGATCCCGCTCGGCCCCGACAATGTCGAGGCGGGCCTGCCCGCCGAGCTGCTCTCGCGCAGGCCGGACATCATCGTCGCGCAGAAGAATCTCGTCGCCGCGCTCGCCAATGTCGGTGTCGCCCAGGCCCAGCTCTATCCAGCACTGCGCTTCTCGGGCTCGCTCGACACATCGAGCGGCAATCTCTCGAACCTCGGCACCAACATCATCGGCAGCCTGCTCGCCAGCCTGACCGCGCCGATCTTCCAGGGCGGCCAGCTCACGGCGCGCGTCGAGCAGCAGAGGGCAACGGCCGACGCGGCACTTTCCACCTACAGGCAGGCGGTGCTCGTCGCGCTGCAGGATGTGGAGAACGCCCTCGTCGCCATCGACCGCACCAAGAAGCGCGAGGTTGAACTGGCACGGGCCGAAACGGCCGCGACCGAGTCTGCCCGGCTTGCCAATGCCCGCTATGAAAGCGGCCTCATCGACTTCCAGACGCTTCTCACCGCGCAAGCGACCATGCTGAACGCGCAGGACAGCCACACCGCCGCACTCGCCGCCCGGGCGAACGCGTCCATCCAGCTCTTCAAGGCCATTGGCGGCGGGTGGCAGCCCAACGCTCTCGCCTCTGCACAGACAGGTTCGAAATGAAAGACCAGACCATCTCCTCCGACCTCGACGAATTCCTGGGCGAGACCGGGAAGAAGCGCCTGCCCAAATGGGCCAAGTGGGCGATCGGTCTGGTCGTCCTCGTCGTGCTCGCGGTCGGCGTGAAGTCCTGTTTCGGCGGCGCGAAGGAAACGAGCTACGCGACCATGCCCGTGAAGATGGGCAATATGGAAGTGACCGTCACCGCGACGGGCAATCTCAAGCCCACCGACCAGGTCACCGTCGGCTCGGAAATCTCGGGCCTCATCGTCAAGGTGCTGGTCGACGAGAATGACCATGTCGTGCAGGGCCAACCGCTCGCGCAGATCGACCCGGTGAAGCTGCTCGACGCGGTCAATCGCGCGCAGGCTTCGCTCGATTCGTCCCGTGCCAGCGTGATGCAGGCCGAGGCAACCGCCGCGCAATCGAAGGCGCAGCTTGCCCGCCAGGAAGAGGTGTTCCGCGTCTCGGGCGGCAAGGTGCCGAGCAAGACCGAGCTCGATACCGCACGCGCCGACTATGCCCGCGCCCAGGCCAATGTCGCGGTCGCGAAGGCCAATGTCTCGTCCGCCATGGCGCAGCTCAACAGCGCCCGGACCGACATGTCCAAGTCCACGATCAAGTCGCCCGTGACCGGCGTCATCCTGTCGCGCCAGGTCGATGTCGGGCAGACCGTCGCCGCCTCGTTCAACACGCCGACCCTTTTCCTGATCGCCAAGGACCTGAGCAGCATGGAGCTCGAGGTGAAGGTCGACGAAGCCGATGTCGGCCAGGTCAAGGATGGCCAGGATGCGAGCTTCACTGTCGATGCCTGGCCGGGCAAGACTTTCCCGGCCACCATCAAGCGCGTCAATGTCGGCTCGAACAGCTCGACCGCCGCGACCGGCAGCGCCGCCGCGAGCGGCGTGATCAGCTACAGCACGGTGCTGACCGTCTCCAACCCGGACCTCACGCTCCGCCCCGGCATGACGGCCACCGCGACCATCATCACGTCGCAGGAAAAGAACGTGATGATGGTGCCCAATGCGGCACTGCGCTTCGAACCCAAGAAGGCCGGCGCCGGCGCGCCGCAGGCGAGCGTGCAGGTGCTGCCCGTCGGCGGCCCGGGCCGGTTCGCCGGCGGACGTCGCCAATCCAACCGCGAGGTCGAGTTCGGCCGCGGCTCCAAGCGCACGGTCTATACGCAGGCCGACGACGGCAAGCTGGTCCCGCACGAGGTCTTCACGGGCTCGACCAACGGCAGCGAGACCATCGTCACCAGCAAGACGCTGAAACCCGGCATGAAGGTCGTGACCGGCGAACTCGCGGCGCAGAAGTGACGGGACAGGCATGAGCCAGCCTCTCATCCAGATGCGCGGCGTCACCAAGGTCTTCGGATCCGGCGCCAATGCGTTCCAGGCCCTCAAGGGCGTGGATCTCGACATCGAGCGCGGTGAGTTCGTGGCCGTCATGGGCCCATCGGGCGGCGGCAAGTCGACCACGATGAACATCCTGGGCTGCCTCGATACGCCGACCGCCGGCAGCTATCTCTTCATGGGCCACCATGTGGAGACGCTGACCAACGACCAGCGCGCCCTGCTGCGCCGGCGCTATCTCGGCTTCGTCTTCCAGGGCTTCAACCTGCTGTCGCGCACCAGCGCGCTCGAAAATGTCGAGCTCCCGCTGCTCTATCGCGGCGACGACCGCAAGACCCGCCGCAACGCCGCCATGGCCGCGCTCGACCGCGTGGGCCTGCTGCCCTGGGCTGACCATACGCCGGCAGAGCTGTCCGGCGGCCAGCAACAGCGCGTCGCGATCGCCCGTGCCATCGTCACCAATCCCGCCGTGCTGCTCGCCGACGAGCCAACCGGCAACCTGGACAGCGAGAGATCCGTCGAGATCATGGAATTGCTGACCCATCTCAACAAGGACGCCGGCATCACCATCGCCATGGTCACGCACGAGCCCGACATGGCGGCCTTTGCCCGCACGATCATCCGCTTCAAGGACGGCCTGGTCGAGAACAGCACGCGCAGGGAGGTCGTGGCCTGATGCTCGGAACCAGCTTCGTCCTCGCCCTGCGCGCCATCCGCCGCCACCTCATGCGCTCGTTCCTGACGACGCTCGGCATCATCATCGGCGTCGCCGCGGTGGTGACCATGGTCACCCTGGGCAATGGCGCGACGGCACAGGTCCAGTCGCAGATCAGCTCGCTTGGCACCAACCTGCTCAACGTCAACATGGGCGGCGGCTTCGGCCGTGGTGGCGGTGCCGCGCCGCGCCCGTTCGATGAAGACGACGTCATGGCCGTCAAGAACCAGGTCGGCGGTGTGCTCCAGGTTGCGCCGCAGGCGCAGTCGAGCGCGACCGCGATCTACGAAGGTCAGAACTGGTCGACCACGGTCAACGGCACGACCAACGAATATTTCGCCGCCAATAACGTCAAGACGGTGGCAGGCCGCACCTTCACCGCGGCCGAGGAACAGGCCGGCAAATCGGTCTGCCTGATCGGCGACACGGTGAAGGAAAATCTCTTCAAGGATACCGATCCGCTCAACAAGAGCCTGCGCCTCAACGCGATCAGCTGCACTGTGATCGGCGTCATGAACAAGCGTGGCCAGGCCGGCTTCGGCGGCGGCCAGGACGACAGCGTCGTCATGCCGATCAAGGCCGTCCAGCGGCGCCTGACCGGCAATCGCGACATCCGCTCCTTCCAGGTCGCGGTCGATCAACGCTACGACACGACGACGGTGAGCGCCTCGATCCGCTCCTTGATGCGCGAACGCCGCCACACGCCCGAGACAGCCGACGACGATTTCAACATCTTCGACGCCAAGCAGCTCAGCGACACGCTCTCCGGCGCGACGCGGACGCTGACCGGCCTGCTCGCCGCCGTGGCGGCGGTCAGCCTGGTCGTCGGCGGCATCGGCATCATGAACATCATGCTGGTCTCCGTCACCGAGCGCACGCGCGAGATCGGCATCCGCCTCGCGATCGGGGCGGTGCAGCGCGAGGTGCTGATGCAGTTCCTCGTCGAGGCGGTGACGCTGTCGGCGCTGGGCGGCGTCATCGGCCTCATCTTCGCCTTCACACTCACATTCGGCATTTCCACGGCGATGCACATACCGCTGACCTTCGACATCAAGATCAACCTGCTGGCCTTCGGGTTCGCAGCGGTGATCGGCGTGGTCTTCGGCTATGTGCCAGCCAAGCGGGCGGCCGCGCTCAACCCCATCGAGGCCCTCCGCCATGAATGAGACCGATCCCGATCCGGTGCAGGCGGCATGCCCGCATGATGAACGGTTGGTCTTCGACCTCTGGGTCGCTACCAGTCGTCAGGCGTGGGAATCTCACGGAGGGGGAAAGGGACGCCGTCATGAGCGCCGAGACCGGCACGCCGAGCATCCTGGTCGTCGATGATGACCGGGAGCTGCGGACTCTCATCACCGAATTTCTCTCGAACCATGGGCTGCATGCGCGCGGCGCCGCCGACGCGGCCGAAATGGACATCGCGCTGGCGGAACAGCCGATCGACCTCATCGTGCTCGACCTGATGATGCCCGGCGAGGACGGCCTGTCCGTCCTGCGGCGCCTGCGCGGCGGGCGGCGGCCGCCGATCATCATGCTCTCGGCCATGGGATCGGATGCGGACCGGATCATCGGCCTCGAGGTCGGCGCCGACGATTATCTGCCCAAGCCCTGCAATCCGCGCGAACTGCTGGCGCGCATCCGCGCCGTACTGCGCCGTGGGCAGGAGGCGCAGGGGACGCCGATTCGCAAGTTCGGCGACTGGACGCTCGACCTCGTCGAACGCACCGTCTCCGCACCCGACATCGAGACCGCTGTGCTCACCGATACCGAATTCCGGCTCCTGACCGCCTTCGTCGACCGCCCGCAGATGGTCCTGACGCGGGACCAGCTCATCGATTTCGCCAAGGGGTCGGACTCGATGATGTTCGACCGCGCGATCGACGTGACGCTCTCGCGCCTCCGCAAGAAGCTGGGGCCCCGTGCCCCGATCCGTACCGTGCGCGGCGAAGGCTATATGTTCACTCTGGTGCCCGGCTGATGCTTACGCGTACGGGTCGCTCCATCCTCTCGCAGACCTTCTGGCTACTCGTCGGCGCGCTCATCGTGATCCAGGCGATCGGCATTGCCAGCCTGTTCCTCCTTCCGCCGCCGCGCCAGGAAGGCGTGGCGCTGATGCAAATCGTCGAGAAGCTGCAGAACGAAAGCAGCAAGCCACGCCGCAGCGCCATGGACCTGCAAGTCATTCGCCAGGCCGCGCCGCCCAAGCCCGAGCAGGGCCTTAGCACCGATGCGCGGCTGACCAGCGATTTCGCGACGCGCCTCAAGCTCGACCCGCAGGACGTCCGGATCTATTTCCGGCCCGACCGAAGCGGCTCCTCCCGCCGCAACCGGGAGGGTCGCGACGACGGCATCGTGCGCTGGCGCGGTGAGCCCTTCTTCTATGCCCGCACCATCGCCGCCGCCAAGTTCGGCACGGAGTGGCGCGTCATCCACACGCCCGACCGCCCGCTGATTGCCGCCTGGCAGCAGCGCATGGCGATCGTCTTCATGATGGCGCTGATTGCCCTGCTGCCGCTCGCCTGGCTGTTCGCCCGGCAGCTGGTGAAGCCAATTCAGGCTTTTGCCGAGGCGGCCGACAAGGTCGGGCGCGACGCCTCCGCCCCGCTGGTGCGCGAGGATGGCCCGAACGAACTTCGCGTCGCGGCGCGCGCCGTCAACGCCATGCAGGGCCGCATTGCCGAGCAGATGCGCGAGCGCGAGGCGATGGTTGCCGCCATTGCCCACGACCTGCGCACGCCGCTCTCCCGCATCGCCTTCCGTATCGACAGTGCGCCGGATTCGCTGCGCGAGCCGATTCAGCGCGACATCGACCAGATGAAGGCCATGATCACGACCACGCTCAGTTTTGTACGTGGCAGTTCGCAGGAGGGCCGGGCCGAAACGGTCGACCTGGGCGGCCTGCTCGAGGAGATCGTCGCCAACGAGCAGCATGTCGACCGACCAGTCACCTGGCAGCACAATGGCGTCAATCAGGATTGCAACGTGCGCGGCGACCGGATCGCGCTCGGGCGGATGATCCAGAACCTGGTCGACAATGCCATTGCCTATGGCAGCCAGGCCAATATCGGCCTCGAAAAGCATGATTTGCAGGCACGCATCACCGTCGCGGATCGGGGTCCCGGCCTGCCTCCCGACGAAGTCGAAGGCATGTTCGCGCCCTTCGCCCGCAAGGAGCGTTCGCGCAATCGCGAGACCGGCGGCGTGGGCCTTGGCCTCGCCATCGCCCGCGCCATCGCCCGCGATCATGGCGGCGAGATTGCGCTCAACCCGCGCACGGGTGGCGGCATGGAGGCCGTGGTGACGCTGCCGCTGGCGGCGGCCTAGGTTCGCCTCGACACGATCTGCAGGACGACGCAGGCAAATGCCGCCAGGATCATGACGACCATTCCGATCAGCGAAATTCCGAAAAGCTGGGGTATGCCGGCGCCGATCACTGCCAGCAGTAGCGGCGCTCCCCAGACGAAGAACGAAACCGCGAAGATCGCGCGCGCGAAACGTAATGGTCGCAAGGCCGAACTCCTTCTGCAGCGGTACCCTAGCAGCGATTCAGCTTCGTCGCGAGAAACTCACCGTTCACAGTTGGGGCGGCAAGCCCTAAGGCCCCTCCATGCTCGCGCGCTCCCTCCAGCATCGCCTCGCGCCTTTTGCCGTCGCCTGCCTGGCCATCGCGATCTTCTCCTTCATGGACATGGTCATGAAGAGCCTCTCGATCGCGATCGGCGCCTATAATGCCATGCTCTGGCGGACTGTTGCCGGGCTGCTGATAACGGGGCCGCTGTTCCTGCTGACCGGCGGCAGGATGCCGGGCAGGACCGCACTCTGGCTGCACCTCTGGCGCGGGCTCACAGCGGCGACGTCGATCCTGCTCTTCTTCTGGGGGCTGGTGCATACGCCGCTGGCGCAGGGAATCGCCCTGTCCTTCATCGCGCCGCTCATCGCGCTCGGACTTGCCTCAATGTTCCTCAAGGAAAAGATCGGCCGCAGCGCCGTTGGCGGCGCTCTGATTGCCTTCGCCGGCATGCTGGTCGTGCTCGCCGGACGCGCAAGCCAGGACAGCGGGCCGGATGCGCTGGCTGGGGCGCTTGCCATTCTTGCCGCCGCGCTTTTCTACGCAGTCAACCTCGTGCTTGCCCGGCGCCAGTCACAGGCGGCGGGGCCCATGGAAGTGACCTTCTTCTTCAACCTCGTCGCGCTGGCGCTTTATGGCGTGGGCGCACCCTGGTTCGCGGTGGTGCCGGATACCGGCCATGCCCCGCTGATCATTGCTGCCGCCTGCTCGTCGTCCATCTCGATCCTGCTGCTCGCCTGGGCCTATGCACGGGCCCAGGCGCAGCATCTCGTCTCGGTCGAATATACCGCCTTCATCTGGGCGTCCCTGTTCGGATGGCTCGCCTTTCGCGAACCCGTCCTGCCCTCGACGCTGGCCGGCGCGGTCCTGATCATCGCCGGCTGCCTGTGGGCGGCGCGCGGCGCCAGCAAGCCGGGCGACGCACCGATGACCGGACCGGAAGCGGCAGCCTGATCAGGCTGCCTTGGCGGTGTCCAGCGCCGGATAATCGATATAGCCCTCGTCGCCCTGGCTGTACCAGGTCGCGATGTTGCTCTCGGCCAGCGGCGCGCCCGTGCGAATGCGCTCGGGCAGGTCGGGATTGGCGATGAACGGGCGGCCGAAGGCGATGGCATCCGCGCGGTCTTCGGCAAGCGCGGCCTCCGCCCGTGAGACGTCATAGTCGCCGTTGAGAATGAGCACGCCGGAGAAATTGGCGCGGATCGCAGGCGAGACGATCGGCTGCTCGGTGCTGCCGAAGGTGCTGTAGGACGCAACGTCGCGCACCTCGAGGAAGGCGATGCCGATCTTGTCGAGTTCGCGTGCGACATGGGCGAAGAGCGGCTCGGGATTGGAATCGATGACGCCCTGCGTGTCGCCGTTGGGCGAAACGCGCACCGCTGTCCGCTCCGGACCGATCGCATCGGCAATGGCCTGCGTCACCTCGATCAGCAGGCGCGCGCGGTTCTCGATCGAGCCGCCATAGGAATCGCTGCGCTTGTTGGTGCCATCGCGCAGGAACTGGTCGATGAGATAGCCATTGGCAGCGTGGATCTGGATGCCGTCGAAGCCGGCGCGGATGGCGTTCCTGGCGGCATGGACATAGTCGGCAATGAGGCCGGGAATCTCGTCGATGCGCAATTCGCGCGGCTCGGCATAAGGCTGCTTGCCCTCATAGGTGTGCGCCTGACCCGGCGCCGTGATCGCACTCGCGGAGACCGGCTGCTCGCCGGAGAGCGAAGGATGGACGAGCCTGCCCATATGCCAGAGCTGCGCCACGATGCGGCCGCCAGCGTCATGCACGGCCTTCGTCACCGGCTGCCATGCCGCCACTTGCTCGTCGCTCCAGAAGCCCGGCGAAAAGGGCCAGCCGGCGCCCTGCCTGCTGATCGGCGAGGCTTCGGAAATGATCAGGCCGGCGCTGGCGCGCTGGGCATAATATGTTGCCATGCGTGGCGTCGGGACATGCTCGCGCGTCGCGCGTGCGCGCGTCAGCGGCGCCATGACGATGCGATTGGGCAGATGGAGCGCGCCTGCGACGAGGGGTTCGAAGAGGGACATGAACGAGGAACTCCCAGAAAGGTTTCGATTGGCAACGGAATTAGGCAGCGTCGGGGGCGCCTTCAATCGACCTTCTGTTGCAGCCCGATAACAAAAAGTTTGTGCTCCCCGGGTCAGGGCTGCAGCACGAACGCGCCCTCGATATCGCCCTTGCGCAATCGATCGAGCGCGTCATTGGCCTCGATCAACGGCAGGCATGTCACGCTGGTGCGGATCGGCGCGCGCCCGGCGAGCGCAAAAAACTCCGCGCCGTCCGCGCGGGTCAGGTTGGCGACCGAGAGGATCGATCGCTCCGCCCAGAGGTCGGCATAGGGAAAGGCGGGGATATCCGTCATGTGAATGCCGGCGCAGACGACGCGGCCGCCTTTCCTGACGGCCTTGAGCGCCAGGGGAACCAGTGCGCCAACGGGCGCGAAGATGATGGCGGCGTCGAGCGGCTCGGGCGGCGGTTCGTCGGAAGCCCCGGCCCAGGCGCAACCGAGCGAGCGCGCAAAATCCTGGCCGCTCCCGTCGCCCCGACGGGTGAAGGCCAGCACGCGGCGGCCCTGCCAGATGGCGAGCTGCGCAAGGATATGCGCGGCCGCCCCGAACCCGTAAAGCCCGAGCACCGGCGCGTCGCCGGCCAGCCGATAGGCGCGGTAGCCGATGAGTCCGGCGCAGAGCAGCGGCGCAGCATGGGCATCGTCGAAGGCGTCGGGGAGAGGAAAGCAATAACGCGCATCGGCGATGCAGTGGCTGGCAAAGCCGCCGTCACGCGTGAATCCCGTGAATAGCGGCGCGTCGCAGAGATTCTCGCGGCCCGATGTGCAATAAGGGCAATGGCCGCAGCTGTAGCCGAGCCAGGGCACGCCCACGCGCTGGCCGAGCGCGAGATCGCCCACACCCGGCCCCAGCGCGTCGACCCGGCCGACGATCTCATGGCCCGGCACGATCGGCAGCGGGCCATGGATGTCGCCATCGACGACATGAAGGTCTGTGCGACAGACGCCGCAAGCGGAAATGGTGACTCGGATCTCGCCTTCGCCCGGCTCGGGAAGCGGCCGCTCGACCATATGAAGTCGTTCGCCCGGGCCATCGAGCTGCATGGCATACATCCGTGTCAGGGGAGGCCTCCTTTCGCGACCCCATCATGCCTTGTGCAATCGCAGCCGCAAGAGCCTCCACAACGCCGTGCTTCTGCGCTAGGGAAAGCGCCATGACTCCGACCACCCAGACCGGCATGCGCCAGGACGAAACACTGGACGACCTGCGCGTGCGCCTTGCACCGCTTATCGCGGCCAATGCCGGCTTCGACGGCTGGACCGCAAAGGCGGTCGAAATGACGGCGGAGCAGGCCGGCATCGACAAGGATATCGCCGCGCTGGCCTTCAAGGATGGACCGGTCAGCATGATTTCGGCCTGGTTCGCCAGCGTCGACGTGGCCATGCTGGCGCGCTTCACGCCCGAAACCCTCGCCGCCATGAAGATCAGGGCGCGGATCACGGCACTGGTCGAGGCGCGGCTGACTCTGCTCGCGCCACATCGCGAGGCGCTGCGCCGGGCGCAGGCGATCCTCGCCATGCCGAAGCATGTGGGCAAGGCGGCGCAGCTGGGCTGGCACGCGGCGGACGTCATGTGGCGCGCGGCGGGGGACACCGCCGTCGACTATAACCATTATACCAAGCGTGCGACGCTCGGGACCGTCTACGCTGCCACCTTGCTGACCTTCGTCAATGACGAGAGCGAGGATTTCGCGGAGACACGCGCCTTCCTCGGCCGGCGCATCGAGGACATCATGCGCTTTGAAAAGGCAAAGGCCCGCCTGCGTGACCAGAGCGACATGCATTTTTCCCCGGCGCGCTTCCTTGGCCGCCTGCGTTACCGCGCCAGCCAGCGCTAGCCGCGAATCTTCGCGCGGGACGCTTGCCCCTTCCGGTTGTTATTGATAATCACTCGCAGCGTTTCAGCTGAAAGCCAATTCTCTTGCGCCTCACTTCTCTCGACCGGAATCGCCCGGCCTATGTCGACAGCGTGGACTGGTCGGCCATGCCCGATGCGGACGGCAAGCGCCTGCGCGAACTGGGGCTGTGCGAAGGCGCGTCGATCGAGCTGCTGCATCGCAGCCTGTTTCGCAAGGCTCACGCCTGCCGGATCGGGCGAATGATCGTCGCCATGCGTCACGGCCATGCCGCCGCCATTGCCGTGCGCACCGGGCCGGCGCCCAAGAGCGGTCCGGACGCGGAGGCATGAGCGCGCTCACCATTGCGATGGTCGGCAATCCCAATGCCGGCAAGAGCGCGCTGTTCAATGCGCTGACCGGCGCGCGCCAGAAGGTGGGCAATTATCCCGGCGTCACCGTGGAGCGGAAGGTCGGCCGGCTGGCGCTTGAGGACGGCCGCTCTGCCGATGTCGTCGACCTGCCGGGCACCTACAGCCTCGACGCCAAGAGCCCCGACGAGGAAGTCACGCGCAACGTCATCTTCGGCTACCAGGACGGCGAGAGGCGGCCGGACCTGCTCGTCATTGTGGTCGATGCCGCCAATCTCGACAATCACCTGCGCTTCACGCTGGAGCTGCTGGCGCTTGGCGTGCCTGCAGTGGTCGCGCTCAACATGGTCGATCTCGCCACGCGCGACGGCCTCGAGCTCGACGCCGCGCGGCTGCAGGAGGACCTCGGCGTACCGGTCATCCCGACCGTCGCGGTGCGCCGCCGGGGCCTCGATCACCTCAAGAACGCGATCGGGACGGTGCTGCCAGCCCATGCCTCGACGCGCGCGGTTCACATCGAGAATGCCACGCACGACGAAGCGTCGCTGCGCCGCGAGGCCCAGCGCATTGCCCGCCGCGCCATCGTCTCGGAGACGCCCAGCCGCCGCCTGACCGGCGCGCTGGACTCCGTGCTGCTGCACCCGGTGCTCGGCTTCGCGATCCTCCTCACCCTGCTCTTCGTCATGTTCCAGGCGGTCTTCTCCTGGTCGGAGGCGCCCGTGGGCTGGATCGAGGAGATGTTCGCCAGCCTTGAGGTCATGGTGCGCGCCGTGCTGCCGGACGGACTGCTGCGCAGCCTGATCGTCGACGGCGTGATCGCCGGCGTCGGATCGGTGGTGGTGTTCCTGCCGCAGATCCTGATTCTCTTCTTCTTCATCCTGATGCTCGAAGCGACGGGCTACATGACCAGGGCAGCCTTCCTGATGGACGGACTCATGGCCAAGGCGGGCCTGTCCGGCCGCACCTTCATCCCGCTCCTGTCGAGCTTCGCCTGTGCGGTGCCCGGCATCATGGCGACACGCACCATCGCCGATCCCAAGGACCGCCTGACGACAATCCTGATCGCGCCGCTCATGACCTGTTCGGCGCGTTGGCCGGTCTATACGCTGATCATCGGCGCCTTCATTCCCAACCAGCGCTTTGCCCTCGGCATCGGCCTGCAGGGCCTGGTCCTCTTCTCACTGGTCATTGTCGGCATTGTCGGCGCGCTTCTCGTCGCGATCGTATTGCGCCTTGGCGTCACCAAGGGCGGCAATGGCAGCTTTCTCATGGAGCTGCCCAAATATCAGATGCCGCTGCTGCGCGACGTTGCGCTCGGACTCTGGCAGCGCGCTATGATCTTCCTGAAGCGCGCGGGCACGATCATCTTTGCAACCACCGTCATCCTGTGGCTGCTGCTCAGTTTCCCCAAGCCACCCGCCGGCAGCGACATGCGCCCGGTCGACTATAGCGCGGGCGGACGCATCGCCTCGGTGCTGGAGCCGGTGCTGCGCCCCATCGGTTTCAACCATGACATCGCGCTGGCCCTCATCCCGGCGATGGCTGCGCGCGAGGTCGCGGTCTCGGCGCTCGCCACCGCCAATTCGATCGACAATGGCGACGATGAGGACGCGACGGCCAAGTCGCTCGGCGAACGGCTGCAGGGCCGCTGGTCGCTGCCGACCGCCCTGGCCTTCCTCGCCTGGTTCGTGTTCGCGCCGCAATGCATCTCGACCATTGCCGTCACCAAGCGCGAAACCAACGGCTGGCGCTGGCCGCTGTTCATGGTCGGCTATCTCTTCGCGCTGGCTTATGTGGCGGCGGGCATCACCTACTGGACGGCCGTCGCGGTCGGCCTCTAGGCCTGTCTCAAAACTGACTGAAACCCGGTTGCGGCCCGCCCCCTCTGCCCTATAAGCAGGTGTTCATTTTCAGCTTCAGATCATTTCGGAGAGCCACATGTCCGGCAGCGTCAACAAGGTCATTCTCGTCGGCAATCTTGGCGCAGATCCCGAGATCAAGTCGTTCCAGAACGGCGGGCGCATCGCCAATATCCGCATCGCGACCAGCGAGAACTGGACGGACCGCGCCTCGGGCGAGAAGCGCGAGCGCACCGAGTGGCACAATGTCGTCATCAACGGCGACGGGCTGGTCGGCGTCGTCGAGCGCTATCTGCGCAAGGGCAAGAAGGTCTATATCGAAGGCTCGCTGCGCACCCGCAAATGGCAGGATGCAAACGGACAGGACCGCTACACGACCGAGGTCGTGCTCTCCGGACCCGGTGCGGTCATGACCATGCTCGACGGCGCGGGTGGCGAGGGCGGTGGCCAGCGCCGCAGCGAAGGCTGGGGCTCGGGCGGCAGTGACGAAGGCAATGGCGCAGGCGGCTTCGGCGGTGGCCGTTCGTCGGGCAGCGGGGCATCACGGGCGGGCAGCGGCGGCCGGGCCTTCGACGACAATCTGGACGACGACGAAATCCCCTTCTGATCGCGCCCCAATTACAGGCCGTCAGTTCCGCGAAGGCGGGAATCCGGTTGCTATCGGAAATCGGTAGGCGGTCGCTTCGGATGAAGCGGCCGTCGCTGGATAACGGGATTCCCGCTTTTGCGGGAATGTCGATGAACCGGGTTTGTGAGGCACGCCGATTGACGCGCACGCCCGCAACCTGATCCGCTTTCAAATTTTAGGGTTTTGCCGGCGGGTTCGCCGGCCGGCGTGGGGTACCGGCCGGCGTTCCGTCGACGATCGGTGTGGGAGTGCCGATCGAAGCAGAAAGGTATTTCGAAATCGAGAAACCAGATTTGAGGTGAAGCAACTCGAACTGGGCCGTGGGGTAGCCTAGCTGGATCCTTCGTGCATCACTCTCGCGTCGCGCAGCGCCCCGATTCAACCGCTCTCTCTGCCGGAGCGGATGACACATATATGACGCATTTTTTCAAATGTTGCATCGAAAAAGTGCGCCAAAAGGGGACATTTCCTCAAAGGCGTGCAAAAAAGACGGTGAAGTGAATCTCCGGGAACTCAAAAATCGACGGCGATTCCGTTTTGTTCCCAATCGCCGTAGCGGATCGGGTCAAGCCGATCTTCCTTCTCGCCGGCCGGGCGCTTTCTTGCCGGATTCTGCGGCAGCGTCTCGGGTTCCGGCACGGGCGTGCTGGGCGTTAGATAAGCCGGCGGCTTCAGATGATCGGGACGCTGTTTCATGACTTGCGCATTATTTGCGCCTTGGCGGCCAATTTCAAGCTATGGGGCGCCATGGCAAAATCCGTTCATCCCGCCCGGCGAAAGCCGGTGAGCGAGGGGCCGCCCGGCTTTCCGGCACGGCGCGCCGCATTGCGGCTGCTCGATGCAGTCCTGCGGCGCGGCCAGCCGCTGGAAACGGCGCTGCATGCTGCCGCCCAGGGCCTGCCCGGCCCCGATCGCGCGCTCGTCCATGCCATTGCCGCGGGGGTGCTGCGCCACATGCGCGACCTCGACGCAATGATCGACGGCGCGACGGAGAAGCGGCTTCCGGACGATGCCAAGGCGCGCACGGTGCTGCGCCTCGCGCTCGCGCAGGCGCTGCTGCTGGACACGCCGCACCATGCCGTGGTCGCGACGGCGCTGCCGCTGGTCGACGGCGGTCCACGCAAGCTCGTCCACGGCGTGCTGGGCAATCTGCTCCGATCCGGCGCGACGCTCCCCGATCCGCCGAGCCTGCCGGAACATGTCGAGGCGCGCTGGCGGGCGGCCTGGGGTGACGTCATGACGGCCGCGGCACAGACTGCGCTCGGCACACGCCCGCCGCTCGACCTCAGCCTCAAGGACCTCGGCGCCACGGCAGACTGGGCCACGCGACTGGGCGGGACCAGCCTCGGGCCGGGCCATGTCCGGCTCCCCGCCGAGACCGACGTGACGGCGCTCGAGGGCTTTGCCGAAGGGGCCTTCTGGGTACAGGATCTCGCCGCCTCGCTGCCGGCCCGGCTGCTCGGCAGCGGCGAAGGCCGCCATGTGCTCGATCTATGCGCGGCGCCCGGCGGCAAGACGATGCAGCTCGCCGCAGCGGGCTGGCACGTCACATCCGTCGACCAGTCGGCACGGCGGCTCGAACGGCTCGCCGAAACCGTTGCCCGCACCGGCCTCGAAACGCAGGTCGTCTGCGCCGACCTCATGACCTGGGCCCCGGCGGACAAGGCCGATGCGATCCTGCTCGATGCGCCGTGCAGCGCGACCGGCATATTCCGCCGTCACCCGGACGTGCTCCATCGCATCGGGCCGCGCCAGATCGCCGAAATGGCGGAGATCCAGAGCGCCCTGCTCGACCGCGTGATCGATTGGCTGAAGCCCGGCGGCCAGCTCGTCTATGCGACCTGCAGCCTCGAGCCCGCGGAAGGAGAGGAGCAGATCGCGTCCCTGCTCCAACGCCGCAATGACATTCGCTCGCGCCCCATCGACGCCACGACACTGCCCGCCGGAATCGTGTCCGGCGCGGCTGGACAGATCCGGACCTTGCCTTCCATGCTTGCCGAAACGGGCGGGCTGGACGGCTTCTTCATCGCTTCACTGGAGCGGCACTGACTCAGATCGGGACAGCACCGAATTCCATCCACAACTTTATCCGCAACTGGCCTATTCGAGCGGTCGGCGCGGTTGCACAGCATGACTCGCAGGGTTACTTTCAACTAGCCATGGTATCTTCCGTCCGCATCGCACCCAGTATCTTGTCAGCCGACTTCGCGCGGCTCGGCGAGGAAGTGCGCGCGGTCGATGAAGCCGGCGCGGACTGGATCCATGTCGACGTCATGGACGGTCATTTCGTGCCCAACATCACGATCGGTCCGATGGTTGTGAAGGCGCTGCGCCCGCACACCGCGAAGCCGCTCGACGTCCATCTCATGATCTCGCCGGTCGACGGGTTTCTCGACGCTTTTGCCGAAGCAGGCGCGGATATCATCACCGTCCACCCCGAGGCCGGGCCGCACATCCACCGCACGATCCAGCGCATCAAGGGGCTCGGAAAAAAGGCGGGCGTTTCGCTCAATCCGGGCACGCCGGCAAAGATGCTCGACTATCTGATCGACGAAGTCGACCTGGTCCTGGTCATGAGCGTCAACCCTGGCTTCGGCGGGCAAAGCTTCATCGACAGCCAACTCAGGAAGATCGAGGCCGTGCGCAAGATGATCGACAAGAGCGGCCGCGACATCGCGCTTGAGGTGGACGGCGGTATCGACGCCGGGACCGCACCCAAGGCCATCGCCGCCGGTGCCGACACGCTCGTCGCCGGCACAGCCACATTTCGCGGCGGCGCGTCCGCCTATGCCGACAACATCAGAAAGCTGAGGGGTTCATGACCGCCCGGCCCAAAACGCTGCCCAGGATGGAAGCCGTGCAAACGCCGGCAGAGGACGACACGATCGAGCAGGGCAGGCGCCTGTTGCTGGTCGACGATCGCGGCCTGTCGCTGACCGAGCGGCTGGCCAATCATTTTTACCGCCTGACCTGGGCGACGCCGCTCCACGCGATGCGGCTCAAGGGCAAATATCCGCTCAAGCTCCTGGCGGTGCCCCCCGAGCTCGTGCCCGGCGACGCGCGCGCGGGCAAGGCGCTGCGCGCCGGCTATTTCCTCTATCGCGGCATGAAGCAGCCACTGCTCGGCCTCGATTACAGGAAGATCGACCAACCCAACGGCTTCGTCGACAATATCCATCGCTTCCGCTGGCTCGCCGATCTCGCCGCCGCGACGACGCTCGACAATGCCGTGCCGGTCGCCGAGCAGCAGATGCGCGCCTGGCTCGCCGCCCATGGCGAGACGCCGAGCGAGCCGGCCTGGCGTGCCGACAATGCCGGCTGGCGCATCCTGACCTGGACGACCTATTCGCCGCTGATCCTGTCGAGCAGCGACCTCGTCTATCGCAGCCTCGTGCTCAACTGCATCGCGCGAACCGCCCGCCATCTCGACCGCAGCGCGGACAAGGCGCCGATCGGCCTCGCGCGCGTCACGGCCTGGTCCGGCATCATCGCGGCGGGGCTCCTGCTGCCCGGCGGCGAACCGCGCCAGATCTACGGCGAGGCCGGGCTCAAGCGCGCGCTCGAAAGCGCCTTCTCGGCCGACGGCGGCATCATCTCGCGCTCGCCTCAGGAACAGCTCGAGGCGATCGCGATCCTCTCGATGCTCGGAGGCGTCTATCACGTGCGCCGCAAGGACCTGCCCGGCTGGATGGCCGAGCTGACCGAGCGGGCCGTGGCAGCGATGCTCGGCATCCTCCATGGCGACGGCGCGCCCGGCAACTGGCAGGGCGGCGCCTGGACCGATCCGGCCCGCGTCACCACGATCATCGCCGCATCGGGCGTGCGCACCCGTCCGCTGCGGCAGGCGCGCGACTGGGGCTACCAGCGCCTCGCCGCCGGGCAGACGGTGGTGCAGGTCGATGCCGCGCCACCGCCCGTCGCGCGGCTCGCAGGGAGTGGTTGCGCCTCCACCGCTGCCATTGAGGTCAGCGACGGCCCGGTCCGCCTCATCGTCAACTGCGGCGGCGCGGCCCTGACCGGCGCGATCATCGACGACGAATTCGCGCGCGCACTTCGTACGACGGCGGCGCACAGCACCCTGACGCTCAACGACAGCAACTCCACGGCAATCCAGCCGGACGGGTCCCTCGGCCGGGGCGTCGGGCAGGTCGAACTTGACCGGCAGGAGCTCGACCAGGGCAGCCGCCTCGAAATCGGCCATGACGGCTATGCGAAGCGCCTCGGCTTCCAGCACAAGCGGCTCATCTTGCTCAGCGCCGAAGGCCGCGAACTGCGCGGCGAGGACATGCTGCTACCCGTCGAGCGCCGCCGCCGCATCGCGGATTGCACCTATGCCTTGCGCTTCCATCTCGGCCCCGATGTCGAGCCGACGCTCACCGCCGACCGGCAGGGCGCGCTGCTGCGGCTCTCCAATGGCGCGCTCTGGCAGTTCCGCGTGAATGCCGGCGAGCTGGTTCTCGAGGACAGCCTCTGGGTCGACGGCGAGGGCCGCCCCCACCAGACACAGCAGCTGCTCGTGAGCGGCACCGCCGACAAGGGCGGGACCAGCATCGGCTGGCTTCTCAAGCGCTCGGGTTAAGCCCTCTTGACGCGCCCGCCCCAAAAGGAGAGGGCGCGCTGCAAGCCGACAGGGACAAATGACATGCAGGATGTAACGATCAGGCGGGCACTGCTTTCGGTGTCCGACAAGACCGGTTTGATCGAACTCGGCCAGGTGCTTGTCCGCCGCGGCGTCGAACTGGTTTCGACCGGCGGTACGGCCAGGGCGCTGCGCGAGGCGGGCCTCGGCGTCATGGACATTTCCGACCTGACAGGCTTCCCCGAGATGATGGACGGCCGCGTCAAGACACTGCATCCCAAGGTCCATGGCGGCCTGCTCGCCGTCCGCGACAATCCCGAGCATGTCGCCTCGATGGACGAGCACGAGATCGGCGCGATCGACCTCGTCGTCGTCAATCTCTATCCCTTCGCGCAGACCGTCATGCGCGGCGCGGCGCGCGACGAGATCATCGAGAATATCGACATCGGCGGACCCTCGATGGTCCGCTCGGCCGCGAAGAACCATGCCAGCGTGACGATCGTCACCGATCCCGGCGACTATGCGCGCCTGACCGAGGAAATGGACGCCAGGGCGGGCGCGACCAGCTATGATTTCCGCCGCCTCTGCGCCGCCAAGGCCTATGCCGCCACGGCCGAATATGACGCCATGATCGCCAGCTGGTTCGCCTTTGCCGACCAGGGCAAGATGTTCCCCGACAGCCTGCCTGTGCCTCTCAAGCTCTCGAGCGCGCTGCGCTACGGCGAGAACCCGCACCAAAAGGCGGCGCTCTATGTGCCCGCCGGTCCCGCCGCGAGGGGCATCGGCCAGGCCACGCAGGTGCAGGGCAAGGAACTGAGCTACAACAATCTCAACGACGCCGACGCGGCGCTCGGCCTCGTCAGCGAGTTCCGCGACGCGCCGCCCACCGTCGTCATCGTCAAGCACGCCAATCCGTGCGGGGTCGCCACGGCCGGCACGCTGATCGACGCTTATCGCAACGCCTTCGACTGCGACCGCGTCTCGGCCTTTGGCGGCATCATCGCCGTCAACCGGCCGCTCGACGGTCCCACCGCCGAGGCAATCACCGACATCTTCACCGAAGTCGTCGTCGCCCCCGATGCCGACGACGCGGCAAAGGCAGTTTTTGCGAAGAAGAAGAACCTGCGCCTGCTGCTGACCGGCGAACTGCCCGACCCGGCGCGCGGCGGCCTCGAGATGAAGACCATTGCCGGCGGCATGCTGGTGCAGTCGCGCGACAATGGCGTCATCTCACGCGACGACCTCAAGGTCGTGACCAAGCGCGCACCGACCGAGCAGGAACTGAAGGACTGCCTGTTCGCCTGGACGGTCGCCAAACATGTGAAGTCCAACGCCATCGTCTATGCCAAGGATGGCGTCACGGCGGGCATCGGCGCAGGGCAGATGAACCGTCGCGATTCATCGCGCATCGCCGCGATCCGCGCGAAGGAAGCCGCCGAGGAGGCCGGCTGGCCAAGCGCGCGGACCGTAGGCAGCGCCGTCGCCTCAGACGCCTTCTTCCCCTTCCCCGACGGGCTACTCGCAGCGGCTGAAGCGGGCGCGACGGCCGTGATCCAGCCGGGCGGCTCGATGGGTGACGACAAGGTCATCGCCGCCGCCGACGAGGCGGGCCTGGCGATGGTTTTCACCGGGATGCGGCATTTCCGCCACTAGATTGCGGCCATGTCGGCATCGGCTTGGCGTCATGTTCCTTTCAGCGTAGATTGGCGGGGCGGGTGAATCCCTCTTGCCAGGAAAGGTCGTGCCAATGCGCCTGCCTCTAATCGCCGCCGCTGCTCTGCTTTGTGCCCTGCCGACCATGACATCGGCGCATCACGGCTGGAGCACCTATGATGCCAGCAAGACGCTGACGATCACAGCCCCGATCACAGAGATCCGTTGGGCCAATCCCCACGGCGCCGCCGCCGTGCAATATCAGGGCAAGCGCTGGGAAGTGGTGCTCGCGCCGGTCCTGCGCATGGAGCAGCGCGGCCTCACGGCCGACATGCTCAAGAAGGCCAAGTCGGTGACTCTGATCGGCCAGCCTCGGATCGACGGCACGCCGGAAATGAAGATCCAGCGCATCGTCGTGGAAGGCAAGGACTATAATCTCCTCGCCTGACGGCCCGGCACGGTGAGTCCGGCATTAACGCTTTCGGTTGTCCCGAAGGTGTAAAATCCGTGCGCTTAAGCATTTATTAGCGCATTTCAGTCACCTCCTCGTTGGACCGATCGGATCGATCCATCCCGGGGCAAGCTGAATGTCTTACCGTCCTGACCAGAGCGTCGACGTCGCCATCCGTGGCGCGCAACTCATGGTCACCGCATGACCAGCGCCCCCGCGATCTCGCGCAACGCGACAATCATGCTGCTGCTGGCCATCTGGGCAGCGGTCTGCACGGCGTTGCTGATCGTCGACTGGCACTTCGTCGGCCCCATGAATTTCCGAGATCCCGACGACGCGCTGCGTCTCGTCCAAGTCCGCGACCTGCTGGGCGGACAGAGCTGGTTCGACCTCACGCAACATCGCATCCACCCGCCCACCGGCGTGCCCATGCACTGGTCGCGGCTCGTCGACATTCCCATCGCGCTGACACTGGCCGCATTGAAGCCCCTGCTGGGCACGGCCCTGGCGGAGCGCGCGACACTGATCATCGTGCCGCTGGCGCTGCTGCTGGCGCTCATGGTCATTGCCTACAAGATGACGCGGCAGGTCGGTCTTGGCCGCGGCACCGCGCTGCTGGCTGTCGCGATGCTCGGCACCTCGCTCGGCATCCTCATCCAGTTCGCGCCGATGCGCATCGACCATCATGGCCCACAGATCCTCTGCGGCGCCGTCGCCATGCTTGCCATCCTCAACACCTGGCGGCGCGATGGCCGGCAAGGGCTGATCGCCGGTATCGCCATGGCCTGCTGGCTGCAGATTTCCGTCGAGGGGCTGCCCTGCGCCGTCGCTATGGGCGGCGTCCTGGCCGTGCGCCATGTCCTGCGCGTCGATTGCTGGCCGGACTTCCGCAACTACCTGCTGGCCTTGACCGTCGCCTCGGCGGCCCTGCTGTTCGGCACCCATTTTCCGTCGGATGCACTCATCCCTTGGTGCGACAGCTTCTCGCCCGCCTATCAGGTGCCGCTCGCCATCACCTGCCTGACCGTCCTCGCGACCTCCAAGCAAGTGCGCAGCAACGACATTCTGCGCCGCGCATTGCCGCTGGTGCTAGGCGCCGCCGCCGGTGCAGCCGTTTTCGTGCTCACCGCCCGCCAGTGTTTTGCCGGTCCGTTCGAGACGCTCCCGCCGGTCGTCTATGACAACTGGTTCATGGCGGTGAAGGAAGGCATGCCGATCTGGACGCAGTCGCGCGATCTGCAGGCGATGATCGTGATTCCGTCCGTCCTCGGCCTGTTCGGCAGCACCATCGGCTGGCGGCGCGCCATCCGTCCCGAGCATCGCCTCGCCTGGGCCAGCCTCTTCGCAATGCAGGTGGCCGCCTTCCTGATCTCGCTCGATGTGATGCGGGCCATGTCCTACGCGCACCTGCTCGGCCTGCCCGGCAATGCCGTGTTGATGGCCTCGCTGCTCGGCGCGGTGCAGCGCCTGCGCACCATGCCGCTGCGCGTCGCGCTGTCGGCCGGCACGGTCGTGCTGACGCCGTTCGGCGCATCCGCCGCCATGGCCGCCGTGATCGACCCGCACGCGCCGCCCGCCCAATCGGACGCGGTCGCCGATCGCTTCCGCTGCACCACCTATGACGCGCTGCGCGGGCTCGACGCCCTGCCGCCAGCGCTGCTCTTCACGCCGCTCGACGTCGGCGCGCACATGCTCGTCTACACGCATCACAGCGTGGTCGGCACGGGCCATCACCGCAATGTCGAGGGCATGAAGGATGTGATCTCCGGCCTGCTCGCCACGCCGGCCGACGCCCGCGCGATCGTGACCTCGACCGGCGCCCGCTATGTCGCCTTCTGCAAGGGCGAGAACGAGGTCGTCAAATATGCGCGGCGCAAGCCGCACAGCCTGGTCGCTGCGCTGCTCAAAGGGCAAAATCCCGACTGGCTCGTGCCGGTGCAGATGCCCGCAGGCGAATCCGTGAAAGTCTACCGGATCGTCTATCCGGAAGCCTGACCCCTAAGCGGGCAGGAATTTCAGCGCCACGCCGTTCATGCAATAGCGCAGGCCGGTCGGCTTGGGGCCATCGTTGAACACATGGCCGAGATGTCCGAGGCAGCGGGCGCAATGCACTTCGGTGCGCTCATAGCCGAGTTCGTCGTCTGTACTCGTGCCGATCGCCTTGGGCAGCGGCTTCCAGAAGCTCGGCCAGCCGGTATGGCTGTCATATTTGGTGCTCGAATCGAACAGTTTGAGATCGCAGCCCGCGCAGGCGAACGTCCCCTTGCGATGCTCCTCGAGCAAAGGCGACGTGAAGCTGCGCTCGGTCGCGGCATGGCGCAGCACATTATAGGCAAGCGGCGAGAGCTTCTTGCGCCATTCGGCGTCGGTGAGCTTGTAGGCGCCGACGCGGCTGATGTCGGCCTTGGCGGGCCAAAGCCCGAAGGCGCCGGCGAAGCCGAGCACGGCGGTTCCGGTGAGCAGGGTCCTGCGATCGAGATTCATGCCATTCTCCTAGTCCAAGCCCCCGCTTGCCGTATCTGGCGCGCCTTGCCCTTTCGCCGCACCATCACTTTAGGTTAGGCCAACGGCCGATGGACGCCAAGCCTTTGTCTTATATGGAACCGCTGGAGGTCCGGCTCAAGGCCGAGGCGGCGCGTCTGGGCTTTGCCGACTGCCGCATCACGCACGCCGACGCCATTCCCGACGCTGCGGAACGGCTTCGCGCCTGGCTCGATGCGGGCAGCCACGGCGAGATGGCGTGGATGGAGGAGCGCGCCAGCGAGCGCGGGACGCCGAAAACGCTCTGGAGCGACGTCCGCTCGATCGTCATGCTCGGCATGAACTACGCACCCGTGGCCGACCCGATGGCGCTGGAAGGGCGGCCCGATCTCGGCCGTATCTCGGTCTATGCGCAGGGCCAGGATTATCATGACGTCGTGAAGAAGGCGCTGAAGGCGCTGGGCCGCTGGCTGGGGGAAGAGACCGGGCAGCCGCTCAAGGTGTTCGTGGACACCGCGCCCGTCATGGAAAAGCCGCTTGCCGCTGCCGCCGGCCTCGGCTGGCAGGGCAAGCACACCAATCTCGTCAGCCGCAAGGCCGGGAGCTGGCTGTTCCTGGGCGCAATCTATACCGCATTCGATCTTGAAGCCGACGCGCCGGAAAAGGACCGTTGCGGATCGTGCGACGCCTGCCAGCGCGCCTGCCCGACCGACGCCTTTCCCGCGCCCTACCGGCTCGATGCGCGGCGCTGCATTTCCTATCTGACGATCGAGCACAAGGGTCCGATCCCGGAAGAGCTGCGACCCGGCATCGGCAATCATGTCTATGGCTGTGACGATTGCCTTGCGGTCTGCCCGTGGAACAAGTTTGCACAGGCGGCCAATGCCCACCGCGCGTTCCTGCCCCGCGCCGAACTGGCAGCGCCGCGCATCGCGGACCTGCTGGCACTCGACGATGCCGGATTTCGCGCAGTCTTCGCCGGATCGCCGATCAAGCGGATCGGCCGGAACCGCATGGTCCGCAATGCCGCCATCGTCGCGGGCAACAGCGGCGACCCGGCATTCATCCCCGCCTTGCAGAAACTGGCACTGGATGATGACCCGGTCGCCGCGGAGGCGGCAAACTGGGCCCTCTCGCGCTTGACCTCGCCGGCCTGAGCGGGCAGCGCAATGGCACGTCTTTGAGAGAGGAACCGAGATGAGCGATCGCCGCATGGTCACCATTGCCCCGACCGGGGGCATGTCGATGAAGAGCGCCAACCCCGCGCTGCCGACCCAGCCCCAGGAAATCGCAGACGTGGTCGCGGCCTGCGCGAAGGCTGGCGCGTCGATCGTCGCGGTCCACGCCCGGCGGCCCGACGACCAGGCGACCTGCAACCCGGCGATCTACTCGGACATCAATCGCCGCATCCGCGCGCAATGCGACATCATCATCAACAACTCGACCGGTGGCGGCAATTCGGGCGACATGCTGATCGAGCGCGGCGACGGCCTGTGGGAGAGCAATTTCGAGGAGCGGCTGCGCGGTTGCGACGGCGACCTCGTCGAGATGTGCACCTTCGACGGCGTCACGGTAGTCGACACAGTCGGCGACAAGGAAGTGGTGGTGATCACCAGCCCTTCGCGCTGCGACACTCTGGTCAAGCGCATGTGCGACAGGGGCATCAAGCCGGAATGGGAAGTCTTCTCCCCCGAGCATATCCTGCAGGACGTCACCCGCCTCATCCAGAAGGGCTATGACAAGCCGCCCTATTACATCAACATGGTGCTGGGCGGCGACAAGGGCTTCCAGGGCGCCATGCCCTATAGCCATGACGTGCTCGACTTCATGGTGAAGTGCCTTCCGCCCCAGTCGATCTGGTGCGTCTCCGGTATCGGCCCGGCACAGCTCCCGGCCTCGATGCAGGCGCTGCTGCTCGGCGGCCATGTTCGCGTGGGCCTCGAGGACAATCATTATTACGCGCGCGGGCAGAAGGCGACCAACCTGATGCTGGTCGAGCGGCTCGTGCGGCAGATGGCGGACATGGGCATCGAGCCGACGACGGCGGCGGAATCGCGCGAGATCCTGGGTCTGAAGCCGCTCTGAGGCTTATTCCTTCGGCGCGAGGATCCAGGTCAGCGCGATCGCCGGCTGATCTGGGTCTGGCTCCTCCCAGAGGATATCGAACAGCTGGTCGAGCGCGGCGTTGAGCCGGGCGAGCGCCTCCGGCGTCGGCCTTGAAATCAACCGGAAGAAGCCGAGGTTCCTGTCCGGCCCGGGCGCGGGATTGCCGCCAGCCTTCTGCCCGCCGGCAAAGTCGCGCTCGGCCTGGCGGCAGAGCGCCTCGACGAACTGCCGCATGATCTCGGCATTGGCGGGATCTTCGAGCGCGCGGCGCAGGCGCATGCGGCGGGACGGCGTCTCGTAGAGCTTTTCCGACTTGCGGTTGACGACACGGGCGCCTGCTTCGCTGACCAGATCGACCGCGATCAGCTGGCGAAGATGATGATAGACGGCCGAAGGCTGCATGCCGACAGCCTCGGCCAGCTCGCGCACCGAGAGCGGCCCGCGCCCGGCAAGATGGTCGACAAGGTCCATGCGCACCGCCGAGCACAGGCAGCGCAGCTGGTCCTTGCGCAGAACCCAATATGGGTCGTCGCGATCCTTCACCGTCTCGGTCACCGACGTCAGCCCCTGTTTGCCGCAGTCGAGCCCGGTCTAGCCAAGTCGGCATGCCCGGTCACCCGCACTGATCTTATTAGCGCCACCTATTGAAATTATCTCTAAAAAATGAATTAGTGTGCAGGCACGGCCCGAGTCGAGCCGGGGACAGGACAGGCATTGAACGAAGCGAGCCTCCATCGGACCGGATCTTTCCGTTCCCTCGACGGGAGATAACGATGGGCTTCGTTCGCCTGCTCCTGGCCCTTGCCGTGCTGCTGTCCCACATTCCCTCCGCGACCGTGCATTTCATCGGCGGCGGCACGGCCGTGCAGGCCTTTTTCGTGGTCTCCGGCTTCTACATGGCGCTGGTCCTGTCCGAAAAATATCGCGACGTGCGAACCTTCTGGACCAACCGGCTGTTGCGGCTTGCGCCGGCCTATGTCGCGATGATGCTGATTGCAGGCATTGCGCTTGCGGGTTGGGGTCTGACTGCAACCGCCACACCGGAAATCTTCGAGGCGGCCTTCTCCAACGCAGGTTCGGCGGCGATCATGGCCTTCGAGAATGTCGCGGTGATCGGCCAGCATTGGCTCTACTGGTTCAAGTTCGCGCCGGACGGCAGTCTGTATCTCGACCCCTCGGGCGGGCTGCCGACCGCCACCGCCAATGTCGGCTGGCAGGCGCTCGTCGTTCCGCAGAGCTGGAGCCTGTCGATCGAGCTCATCTTCTATGCGCTGGCGCCCTGGCTGGCGCGGCGGCGCAACGGCACGCTGATCGCCATCGCCATCGCGAGCATCGCCCTGCGCCTCAGCGGCCTTGCGCTGCCGGTCGATTACAATCTCTGGCAGGGTCGGCTGTTCTCGACCGCCTTGTTCCTGTTCCTCTTCGGCATGCTGGCGCATCGCGTCCTGCCGCGCATCCAGAACTGGCCGATCGGCGCCCGCCTCACCGGTTTCGCGCTGCTCATCGCGGCGATTGTCCTCCTGCCCCTGCTGCCGTTGCCTGGCGAGGCGCAGCGCTGGATCGTCTATTGCGCCATGGCGCTCGGCACGCCCATTGCCTTCAGCCTGACGCGCAACAGCGCCATCGACCGCTGGATCGGCGAGCTCAGCTACCCGATCTACCTCAGCCAGCTGTTCACGGTGGCACTGGTGCTGGCAATGGAATGGCCCTGGCGGAGCTGGATGGCGATCCTGCTGACGCTGGGGCTTTCGACGGCGATCATGATGATGGTCGAGCGACCGGTCGACCGCTGGCGCCAGAAGCGGGCTCAGCGCGCCCTGCAGACAAGAGAACGGGCCCGATATCCATTAGGGACCGGGCCCGTCCAGGGGGTTCCTTCCGCCCACGCGTAAGGTTCCGATCGGGTCGCAGGCTGAGTATGATCGTTCGGATCGCGCCGCGCGACCTGTCCTTTAGTCCATATACCGACCATCAGTGGCCGGCCTCGACCGCAATCCGGATGGCCTCGACGGCGGACCGTACGCCGAGTGCCCGTATGAGCGCCCCGCGATGCATCTTGATGGTCCGCTCCGTAAGGGTGAGGTCGAAGGCAATCTGCTTGCTCGATTTGCCGGCCGCCATGCCGAGAAGGACTTCGCGCTGCCGCCGCGTAAGCGCCTCCAGCCGCGTTGTGGCCTCATCGTGGCCGCGACGAGACAAGGGCGCGATTTCGATCTGGGAGCCGAGGAAATATTGCAGGTCGCCCTGGTCGTCGAACAGCGGGGCGATCATGACGGCATTGCGGAACGGAGTACCGTCGCGCCGGTAATTGAGCAGCTCGACCATGATGGGCCGGGATGCGGCAATTGCCTCGCGCAACCGCGCGATCGTCGCGGGATCGGTGTCGGCGCCGCCGAGGAACCGGCAGTTCCGTCCGATCACCTCCGTCGCATCATAACCAGTCAGGCTTTCAAATGCGGCATTGCACGCGATGATCGGATTGTCGGGCGCGCGCGGATTGGTGATGATGGCAGCGACCGCGCTGCCCCTGATCATCTCAAGGACGGACATGGCTGAGAGCTAACAGCGCCGCGCCATCGCGCCTAGCTGCTCTGTGCACAATTTCACTCAGCGCGTCCTGAGCTGATTGGCGCAGGCGGTCACGTCCATCGCCGTGCCGTCCACCGTCCGCGCCTCGGCATAGCTGACCACAGGCTCGCGCCGGCTGCGCTGCGCATAGAGATAGGCGTCCAGGACGCAACGGCCGTTGCTGAATTGCAGCTTGCGCGCCTCGGGATCGCGAATGTCGAGCCGCGGCTCGCCGAACAGCCGCACGAGACCCCGCGCTTCGGCGCCGATGATCCCTGGCGCGGACTGTCCCGCAGGCGGTACTGGAGCCGGCTGCTGGGGCCGGGGCGTCGCCGGCGTGAACGTCGCCTTGGGCGGCGGCGGAATGACCGCTCCACAAGCCGACAGCATCAGGGCGCCGGCGATCGGCAGCGCAACGCGCATCTGTCTTACGGAAAAGCTCATGCGTTCCGCCATAAGGCCGCTGTTGCGCCGCGCAACATGTCCGTCCTCGCTGCCGGGGCGAAAGGGCCGGAAAAGCTGCCGGGCCGCGCGCGCCGGTGCCATCGCTTGCCCATGCCGCGCCGCGCGGCTAGGAAGCGCGCATATTTCTCCATCAGATAAGGTGAACCCAGACCGTGACCGAGCCCACCCTCGACGTCGTCGCCATCGGCAATGCCATTGTCGACGTCATTTCCCGCGAAGAGGACGACTTCATTGTCCGCCACGCACTCACCAAGGGCGGCATGCAGCTGATCGACGCCGATCAGGCCGAAGCCCTCTATGGCGCCATGGGCGCGGGCATCGAGACCAGCGGGGGCTCGGCGGCCAACACATTGGCGGGCATGGCCGCGCTGGGCAGCAAGTGCGGATTCATCGGCCAGGTCTTCGACGACCAGCTCGGCGAGGTCTTCTGTCACGACATCCATTCGCTCGGCATCCGTTTCGAGACGGCGCCAGCAACCCAAGGCCCTCCGACCGCGCGTTGCCTGATCATGGTGACGCCGGACGCGCAGCGCACGATGAACACGTTCCTGGGCGCCTCGCAGTTCCTGCCCGCCAGCGCCCTCGACCTCGACATGATCCGCTCGGCGCGCATCCTCTATCTCGAAGGCTATCTCTGGGACCCCGAGCAGCCGCGCGCGGCGATGCGCTCGGCGATCGAGGCGGCACGAAGCGCCGGTCGCCAGATCGCCTTCACTCTGTCCGACGCTTTCGTGATCGAGCGCCACCGCGCCGATTTCCTCAAGCTGATCGACAATGGCGAGATCGACATCCTCTTCTCGAACGAGACCGAGATCTGTTCGCTCACCATGCAGAACGACTTCGAAAGCGCCGTCGCGGCAGTCGCCGGCAAGGTGCCGGTGCTCGTCGTCACGCGCAGCGAGCGGGGCGCGATCTGCATCAAGGATGGCCAACGCCATGAATGTGCGGCGGCCCCCGTCGAGCGCGTGCTCGACACGACCGGGGCGGGCGACCAATTCGCCGCCGGCTTCCTGACAGGCCATGTCCACGGCAAGACGCCGGCCCAGTGCCTCGAAATGGGCGCCATCGCCGCCGCCGAAGTCATCTCGCATTACGGCCCGCGGCCCGAAGCCGACCTCAAGAATCTGATGGGCGGTTTACTGGCCTGACAATCAGACTGTCATCCCGGCGAAAGCCGGGGTTTCGACTCGTGCCGGACCAGCACCCAGCACCGAATGGCGCTCGCCAGATTGGGTGGCTCCGGCGCCTCCAGCCGCTCGACATCGATCCGGGCGACGAGTGCGCTCAGCGGCAATTGCGCCGCTCGCGCCGCGTCTTCCAGCGCGGCCCAGAAGACCGGCTCCAGGCTGATCGATGTCGTGTGGCCGGCAATGGTCATGCTGCGCTTGACCGGACCGGCATAAAGCGGGGTCGTGTCGGCCCCGCTCATCAGTACATGTGCTGGCCGCCGTTGATCGACAGGGTCGATCCCGTCACGAAGCCCGCATCCTCGCTGCACAGGAATGCGACGCCGCGCGCAATCTCCTCGGCGTGGCCCAGGCGCCCGACCGGGATGCGCGCCACGATCTTGGCCAGCACCTCGGCGGGCACGGCCGCGACCATGTCTGTGTCGATATAGCCGGGCGCGATGGCGTTCACGGTCACACCATATTTGGCGCCTTCCTGCGCCAATGCCTTGGTGAAACCATGGATGCCGGACTTGGCGGCGGCATAGTTGACCTGGCCGTACTGGCCGGCCTGGCCGTTGATCGAGCCGATATTGACGATGCGGCCCCAGCCGCGCTCGCGCATCCCGCCGAAGGTCGCCTTGGCCATGTTGAAGCAGCCGCCGAGATTGATCCGCATCACCTCGTTCCAGTCGTCGAAGCTCATCTTGGCGAGCACGCCGTCGCGCGTAATGCCGGCATTGTTGACGACCACATCGACCGGGCCGAGATCGGCCGCGACCTGCGCGCAGCCCGCAAGGCATGCCTCGTGATCGCCGACATCCCATTTATAGGCCTTGATGCCGGTCTTTTCGGTGAATGCTTTCGCCTTCGCTTCGTTGCCGGCATAGTTGGCGGCGACGGTATAGCCCAGGTCGCGGAGCGCCAGACTGATCGCCTCGCCAATGCCGCGCGTTCCGCCCGTCACGATCGCCACTCTGCTCATGATATCCCTCTTCGCCTAAGACTCTTTGTCGATCCAGCCGGCCAGTTCCCGCCCGACAAGCTGCCTATAGAGCGAGATAGCGTCGGGTTCGGCATTTAAACAGGGCAAATAAGCGAATGCCTCTCCACCTTGGGCAAGGAACGTGTCGCGCCCGCGCATCGCGATTTCCTCCAGCGTCTCGAGACAGTCGGCCGAGAAGCCCGGCGTCACGACGGCGATGCGCCTGGCACCCTGGCCAGGCAGCGCAGCGAGCGTCGGCTCGGTATAGGGTTCGAGCCACTTCGCCCGCCCGAAGCGCGACTGGAAGGTGGCGGTCACATCGCGCCCCAGTGCCTCGCCGAGCAGCCGCGCGGTCTTGAGGCACTGGCAATGATAGGGGTCGCCCAGCGCCAGCGTCCGCGCCGGCATGCCGTGGAAGCTCGCGACCAGCCGGTCCGGCACGAACGGCAGGCCTGCCAGGCCGGCGCGAATCCGGCCGGCGAGCGCGGCGATATAGGCGGGATCGTCATGATAAGGCGGCAGGAAACGCAGCGTCGGTTGCCAGCGCATCGCCTTGAGCGCGTCGCCAACCGCGTCGACGACGGTCGCCGTCGTTGCCGCGCAATATTGGGGATAGAGCGGCGCCACCAGGATGCGATCGCATCCCGCCGCCTTGAGTGCCGCGAGCTTGGCCGCGATCGCGGGATTGCCATAGCGCATCGCCCAGTCGACAAGAACCTGCTCGCCAAAGGCATCGTTCAGCCCCGCCGCCGTATCGGCCGTATGCACGGCGAGCGGCGAGCCGCGCTCGGTCCAGACCTGGCTATAGGCATGGGCCGATTTCTTCGGCCGGGTGTTGAGGATGATCCCGCGCAGAATCGGCTGCCACGCAATAGGCGGGATTTCCACAACGCGGCGGTCGGACAGGAATTCCGCGAGATAGCGCTTCACCGCCGCCGGTGTCGGCGCATCGGGCGTACCGAGATTGACGATCAGCACGCCGATGCGGCGCGGCTTTACCGGCGGATGATCGCTGGGCAGTTGCGCGGTCATATATGTCCTTCGGCAAGCGGCAGGTGGCGGTAGCGCCGGCCGGTGATCGTGGAAAGTGCGCTCGCCAGAGCCGGGGCTACAGGCAGCACGCCGATCTCGCTCACGCCCGTGCCTGGCGCGTCGCTTTCGACAAGCTCCACCACGACCTCGCCGACATCGGCCATGCGCGGCAAGCCATAGTCGCCAAGGCGCAGGCCCGTTGGCAGGTCGCCACGATAATGGGGCGCGCTGCCCAGCGCCATGGCGAGGCCGAAGATGAGCCCGCCCTCGATCTGCTGGCGCGCGATGTCGGGATTGACGACCGCGCCGCAATCCACGACCGCGACGATGCGCGAAACCTTGATGCGGCCGCCGTCCAGACCGGCTTCGACCATGGCCGCGATATGGCCGCCGCGAATCATCCCGCAGGCCAGGCCCTGGCCGCTGCCGTGGATGCCGCCCTGCCAGCCGCCCATGGTCGCGGCGGAGGTGAGGCAATGGGCGAGGCGGGGACGTCCGCCCAGCATCTGCATGCGGAAGGACAGCGGCTCGACGCCCGCCTGGATGGCGAGCTCATCCATGAAGCTCTCGGAAAAGAAGCTGGCATAGCTCGCCGCATTGGACCGCCAACGCCCGGTCGGCAGCGGGAGGTCCGCCGGGAAATGATCGACCGCGAAATTGGGGATCGAATAAGGCAGGTCAAAACCGTCTACGGCGAGCCTGTCGGCCTTTCCGGCTGTCGCATCGAGCGCTTCGGCGCGTGTGCGGCCTTCGCCGATCCGCCCCCAGAGCTGGCGCAGAGTGGGCGCGGCCGACACTTCAGCCAGCATGCCCGTCACTAGCCCGCCCGGCCCGAGCCTGGCTGCCATGCGCGCCTTGGCGGGGGAGCGCGGCACGTCACGGATGATGTCCTCCGAACGCGACCACAGAAGCTGCACCGGCGCCTTGGCCTTGCGTGCGATCAGCGCCGCCTGCACCCCGGCCTCCACCTCCATCTTGAGACCGAAGGAACCGCCCGCGAACATCGGATAGATGGTGACGTTATGGCTGCCGAGGTCCAGCGCGCGGCCAATGGCTTCCCGCGCCAGCACCGGTGCCTGCGTCGGCATCCAGACCTCGACATCGTCGTCCCGCACGCGCGCGGTCGCAACCATCGGCTCGATCGCAAGGTGCAGCGCGGGCGCCACAGAGTAGCGCGCCTTCACGGCCTTGGCGCCTTCGAAAACCGGGAGCAGTTCGCCGCGGCTGAAAAAGCGTTCGCCATCGCCGCTGTCGAAGGCCGCGTCGAGCGCCCTGTCGATAGCGCGGTCGTCGACCGTGCCGGCGGTATTGAACACAGGGTCCAGCCGGTCGAGCGCCTGATTCGCCGCCCACCAGTTGCGCGCGGTGACCGCGACCCAGCCCTGCTCCTGCACGATGTCGATCATGCCCTGGACCTTGCGGGCCGCCGCGACGTTCATCGATTTGAGGCCGGTCGCGTTGACCGGTCCCTGCCGGATCGCGGCATAGATCATGTCGGGCAGGCGGATGTCGGCGGCATAATTGGCCGAGCCGTCGATCTTGGAGGGCACGTCGAGGCGCGGCGCCTCGCTGCCGACCAGAGCATCGTCGCGCCCTTCCGGCCGATAGGGCAATTGCGCGGGCGGCGTGTGATCGGCAGCCTCCTCGGCAAGATCGCCGATCTTCGCCTTGTTCGTGCCGTCGGAGACGATGCCGTTCTCGATGTCGAGCGCTTCCCAGTCGACGCCCCAGCGCTTCGCCGCCGCCATGCACAGCAGCACACGCGCTGCTGCCCCGGCCGCCCGCATCGGTTCGGCGAACATCTCGACCGACGTGCCGCCGCCGGTCAGCATCAGCGTCTGGCGCTGTGCCATCTGCTCGATGGTCCAATCGCCGGCGCGCCCAAAGAAGCGGCTCATGTCGCCCGCCAGCCACTCCTTGGCCAGCAGCGTGTTGGCGAACAGCGGTCCCGGCGGGGCAGGCTGAACGGCGACCGTGCGCCAGTCCGCACCCAGCTCGTCGGCGACGATCTGCGCCAGCACGGTGAACACGCCCTGGCCGAGCTCGGCCTGCGGGCACAGCACAATAACCTGGCCGGTGCGATCGACCTTGACGAAGGGGCCGAGCGAAAATTCGCCGTCAGCTGTTTCCGCGCCCTGGTCATAACGGCGAGGCCAGAACGTGTAGGCGACAAGCAGCCCACCACCCGCCGCCGCGCCGATGAGCAGGCGCCGACGGTCCAGGACCAGGCCCTTCCGCTTAGCCAACGGGGCTCCCCGCGCGGTTGTCGAGCCAGCGTGCGACGCGTTCGGCAATGGCAAGGAAGGGCTTTGCCGCGGCACTGTCGCCCGTCGCGGGCGGCGCGCCCGCGTCGGACGCGATGCGGATGCTCATGTCGAGCGGTACACGGCCGATGAAGGCAAGGCCCATCTGCGCGGCTGCGGCCTCGGCGCCGCCGGCCCCGAACGGATCGGACACCTCGCCACAATGCGGGCAGACATAGCCGGACATGTTCTCGACCATACCGATGACCGGCACCTTTGCCTGGTCGAAGAAGCTCACCGCGCGCGCCGCGTCGATGAGCGCCAGGTCCTGCGGCGTCGAGATGACGATCGCACCGACCGGCTTGTACTTCTGGATCATGGTGAGCTGGACGTCGCCCGTGCCCGGCGGCAGGTCGACGATGAGCAGGTCAATGCCGCGCCAGTCGGCATCGATGAGCTGGCCGAGCGCATTGCCCGCCATCGGGCCGCGCCAGGCGATCGCCTGGCCCGGCTTGGCGAGATGCCCCATCGACAGCATCGGGACGCCGTGCTCGTTGGGCACCGGAATGAGCTTGCTGCCCTCGGTCTGCGGCTTGACGCCCTCGCTCGCGAGCAGGCGCGGCAGCGAGGGGCCATAAATGTCGGCATCGACCATACCGACGCGCTTGCCCATGCGGTGCAGGGCGACGGCAAGATTGGCCGAAAGGGTCGACTTGCCGACGCCGCCTTTGCCGGAGCCGACCGCGACGATCAACGGACCGATCGTCTTCTCGGCGGTCATCGCGACGCGCACGTCGTTGATTTCGGGCGCGAGCAGCAGTGCGCGCTTGATCCGCTCGGCAAGCGCGTCGCGCGTCGGCGCGTCGAGGCCGCCGACGTCCAGGACGAAGCTCACGACGCCATCCTTCAGGCGAACGCCCGAGGCGCGGCCTTCACTGAGATCGTTGATTGTGGCGGAAAGCTTGGGGTCGGTGGTGTCGCTCATGAGTGCGCTCATAGGCATTCACGCCGCAGAGGCAAAGACGTTCCATCGTCTGTTCCGGCGCGACCGAAACAGGGCCGCAATCGGCCTGAGTGCACCA
>DASWYL010000065.1:0-13217 GCA_036404995.1 Sphingobium sp.
TTCCCGCCTTCCAGGGTCCGACCGGCCTGTTCGACGAAAACCAGTTCAAGGCCATGCTGGGCCAGCAACGCATCTCGGAAAAGGAGCTGCGCGAGGAATTTGCCGGCAATATCATCCGCCAGCACCTGTTGCTCCCGGCCGGTGCCGGCGCGCGCACGCCCGAGAGCCTGGTCCCGCCTTATGCCGCAATGCTGATCGAGCTGCGCGAGGGTGAGGTGTTCAATGTGCCATCCGCGGCGTTCGCGCCTGCGCGCGCGGCCACCGACGCCGAGCTCAGGGCCTATTATACGGCGCATCCGGACGACTTCACTGTCCCCGAGCAGCGCAAGCTGCGTTATATCCTGCTCGATCGCACACGCTTCGACGCGCAGGCGACGCCCACGGAAGCCGATCTCGCAACGGCCTACAAGGACCGCGCCGCCAACTACAAGGCGCGTGAGACGCGGGACTTCACCGTCCTGATCGTGCCCACGCAAGCCCAGGCGAAGGACATTGCCGCCAAGGCAGCCAGCGGCAAGACGCTGAGCGAGCTCGCGACGGCTGCGGGCCTCTCGGCTTCGCACCCAACCGCGCTCGACCAGGTCGGCCTTGCAGCCCAGGCCGGACAGGAAGCCGGCAAGGCCGGTTTTGCAGCCGCCAAGGGCACCGTGGTCGGCCCCTTCAAAGTCGCGCTTGGCTATACGCTCGTGCGCGTCGACGACATTCACAACATCCCCGGCAAGACACTGGAACAGGCCAAGGCGGAACTCATCCCCGTAATCCGCGACCAGAAGGCCAAGCAGCTCTTCGCCGATTTCGTGAACGGACTCGACGGCAAGCTCGGCGACGGCGCGACGCTCGACGAGATCGCCAAGGTGAACAACCTGCAGGTGGCCGAAACGCCGCTCATCACCGGCCAGGGCCGCAATCTGCGCGATCCGAACTTCAAGCCCGACGCCGCGATTACCGCGATGCTCAAGACCGGCTTTTCGATGGCGTCCGGTGACGATCCGCAGATTGTCCCGGTGAAGGCCGACGAACAGGCCGCCATAATGGTGCCGGGCGAGATCGTCCCGGCCGGTCCGCCGCCGTTCGCTGAGGTGAAGCAAGCTGTCGAGCTGGCCTGGAAGCTGGCGCAAGGCTCGACCAAGGCGCGCGAGGCAGCCACCAAGCTGACCGCCCTGCTCAACAAGGGCGTCGCTCCCGAGGAAGCACTCAAGCAGGCCGGCATCGTCGGCCAGCCGCGCCAGCCGCTCGCCATCCGCCGCGCCGAGCTTGGCCGCTACCAGGGCAAGGTCCCGCCGCCGATCACCGCCGCACTCACCATGCGCGCGCGCTCGGCGCGCCTCGTCCAGGTCGAGCGCAATTTCGGTTATGCGGTCGTGTGGGTCGACAAGATCACCGAGGGCGATCCGCGCAGCGCGCCGTCGCTCATGCAATCCACCCGCGCCGGCCTCGCCAATGTGCTGGGCAGCGAATATGCCGTGCAGCTCACCGCCGCCATCGAGAAGGATGTCGACGTCAAGCGCAGCCCGGCGGCCATCGCCGCTGTCGAAAAGGCCCTGCGCGACGCCAATGGCGCCGCCCAGCAATAGGGGATCGCTTTGAGCAGTGCAGCCGACAGTTTTGCCAGCGCGCGCGCCGCGCTTGAGGCAGGCCGCTCGGCATTGGTCTGGCAGCGGCTGATCGCCGACACCGAAACGCCGGTCTCGGCGGCGCTGAAGCTGATCGAACCGGGCCGCGGCGATTTCATCCTGGAATCGGTCGAGGGCGGCGCCACGCGCGGCCGTTACAGTCTCGTCGGACTCGCCCCCGACCTCGTCTTTCGCGCGAATGGCACGACATGCGAGATCAACCGCAACTGGCGCACGGATCGCGCGGCATTCGAACCGCTCGCCGCCGATCCGCTGACGGCCCTGCGCACACTGGTCGCCGAATGCCGCGCCGACGTGGCCCCGGAGCTGCCGCCCGCGCTCGCCTGCCTGGTCGGCTATTTTGCCTATGAGACGATCGGCCTGGTCGAAAAGCTACCCCGCGCGCCAGACAACGGCCTCGACACGCCCGACATGCTGTTCGTGCGACCAACCGTGGTGCTGGTCTTCGACCGGCTGGCCGACGCGCTCTATCTGGTTGCGCCGGTCTGGTCGGGCGAGACGGTGGACATCGACCGGGCGCTCGCCGCCGCGTCGGATCGAATCGAGGATGTCGCTGCCCAGCTCGCCGCGCCGCTGCAGCGCCAGACCGCATCCGATTTCGACCCGGCCGATATCGTCCAGACGCCCGTCATGGCGCCGGGCCGCTATCATGACATGGTGTTGAAAGCGAAAGACTATATCGTCGCGGGCGACATCTTCCAGGTCGTGCTAGCCCAGCGCTTCACCACGCCATTCACCCTGCCGCCGCTCGACCTTTACCGTGCGCTGCGGCGGATCAATCCTTCGCCCTTCCTCTATCATCTCGACCTTCCGGGCTTCGCGCTGACCGGCTCCAGCCCGGAAATCCTGGTGCGCGTCCGCGACGGCGAGGTCACGATCCGTCCGATCGCCGGCACGCGCCCGCGCGGCAAGACGGCCGCCGAGGACATCGAGAACCGCGACTCCCTGCTCGCCGATTCCAAGGAGCGCGCCGAGCACCTCATGCTGCTCGATCTCGGCCGCAACGATGTCGGCCGCGTCGCCAGCGCGGGCACCGTCAAGGTCACCGACAGCTACATGGTCGAGTTCTACAGCCATGTGATGCACATCGTCTCGAACGTGGTCGGCAAGCTGGCGCCAGGCAAGGACGCGCTCGATGCGCTGTTCGCGGGCTTTCCGGCAGGCACCGTCTCGGGCGCGCCCAAGGTCCGGGCCTGCGAGATCATCGCCGAGCTGGAGCCGGAATCGCGTGGGCCCTATGCGGGCGGCGTCGGCTATTTCTCGCCCAACGGCAACATGGACAGCTGCATCGTCCTGCGCACGGCGCTGATCAAGGACGGGGTCATGCATGTGCAGGCCGGCGCCGGCATCGTCGCGGATTCGCAGCCCGATTATGAGCAGCGCGAGTGCGAAGCGAAGTCCGGCGCGCTTTTCGCGGCCGGGCGCGAAGCAGTGCGCGTCGCCGGGGACAGCGGCTTCGGGCAATAGGCCGCTTTTCGCTGCACTGCAAAAATCCCTTTCCTTCGCCGTCGATTCAGGATTGATTTGAGTCTCGCCAATCGGGGGACTGGACATGAATCGACGCATCGGCCTGGCTTGCAGCAGCATCGCGCTGGCGCTTTGCGCAACGGGCGGACAGGCGCAGGACCTGCGCCCCGACCAGGCCGCGTTTCGCGCGCTCTACAAGGAACTGGTCGAGACCGATACCAGCATCACCACCGGCAGCTGCACCGCGCTGGCCGACAAGGTCGAGGTCCATTTGCGCGCCGCCGGTTTCGGCGACAAGGACATCACGCGTTTCGCCGTCCCGGAACATCCCAAGGAGGGCGGCCTCGTCGTCATCCTGCCCGGCACGTCCACCACGCTGAAGCCGATCCTGTTGCTCGGCCATATCGACGTGGTGACGGCGAAGCGCGAGGACTGGACCCGCGATCCCTACACGCTGATCGAGGAAGGCGGCTATTTCTACGGACGCGGCACCGCCGACATGAAGGCGATGGATGCCATCTGGATCGACATGATGATGCGCTTCAAGAAGGAGGGCACCAAGCTCAAGCGCACCTTGAAGCTCGCGCTCACCTGCGGCGAGGAGACCAGCACGGCCTTCAACGGCGCCAACTGGCTCGCCCAGAACAAGCGCGACCTCATCGATGCCGAGTTCGCGCTCAACGAGGGCGGCGGCGGGCGCACCGACGGCAAAGGCAAGGTCGTCCGCATGTCGCTCCATGTCGGCGAGAAGGCAGCCGCCAATTACCGCATCGAGGCCACCAACGAGGGCGGCCACAGTTCGGCGCCCGTGCGCGACAATGCGATCTACGAGCTCTCCGACGCGCTCGTGAATATCCGCGAATTCGAATTCCCCCTGATGCTCAACGACACGACGCGCGCATTTTTCGGCAAGCTGGGGCCGACGATGAACGACGAGACCGGTCGGGCCATGACCGCCATCGTCGCCAACCCGAACGACAAGGCAGCCGAGACGGTCCTCAACCGGGACAAGAGCTATCATTCGATGCTGCGCACGACCTGCGTCGCGACGCTGCTCGACGGTGGTCATGCCAACAACGCGTTGCCCCAGCGCGCCGGCGCCAACATCAATTGCCGCATCTTCCCGGGCATCTCGCCCGAGGAGGTGCGCCTGACACTCCAGAAAGTGATCGGCGATCCGCGCATGACGGTGAAGCTCACCGACGACCGCGGCCCGGTTGCCAAGGCGCCGCCGCTAACTCCGGCGATTGTCGCCCCGGCCGAGAAGCTGGTCGCCAAATATTATCCGGGCGTGCCGCTGGTGCCGACCATGTCGACCGGCGCAACCGACGGCATCTTCCTGGAAGCCGTCGGCATTCCATCCTACGGCCCGCCGGGCCTTTACGGCGATCCGGACGGCAACGGCACGCACGGTCTCAACGAACGCGCGAACGTCAGGTCCGTATATACGGGACGCGATCTCCTCACCGAGTTGGTGCAGGTCTACGCCTCGCAATAACGGCACCGAAATCGTCTTGGTTTACGGCGGATTAACCCTGTTTGACTAGCGTGGGATCCTGACAACATAGGGTCAGGACTCATGAAAGCCGTTTCTCTCTCGCCCAGCGACATCCAGCCGTCCGACGCGGACTATCTGGATCTGGTTTCAGGCGCCATCAACGCTGGGGGGCAGGATTCGCTTCGGGCGATCCTCGCGGCAGCCGACGACCATGCGACGCTCTGGTCCAGCGAGCCCGGGCAAGAGGCCCTGGCCGTTGCGCTGGGGCTGCTGCTCGACGCACTCGCGGAAGGCCGCGCAACCGATGCGATCGAAACGATCAAGGCTTGCCCACCGGGCTTCACGCAAAGCGCGCACGACCTGCTGCTCCTCGCCTTCTTCCCGGATGGGCATGTCGGCCCGCTCGCGCAACTGGACGATGCCGCACTGCTGTGCCTCGCGCTGCTGACCCACCGCCTCGGCCGGCGCACGCGCGCCAACGACCTGATCGGCCAGCTGGAGCAGCGTCCGCTTCACGTCGACATGGCGCAGACCGTCGCCAACGTCCGCGCCTGGTTCGCCACCGCCGCCAGGACCCGGTTCAAGGCCAAGCTCGTGATCTGGAGCCTGGAGAGCGCCATTCAGCAAGGTGCCCTCATCCGTGCTCTGAATGAGCGTGGGATCGCCTCGGCGATTTGCACACCGAGCGACGTCGTTTCGGCCCGCGCGATTATCCAGGCGGCCGACCTTGCGGACGAGATCGTCTTTCCGCGCTTTGCCGCCCGGGACATGGGCGATGCGGCAAGGCAGCTCATCGCCGACATGCTGCTGGAGCCGGTCAATGTCCTGTTCGTCGATGGCGACGCGCAGCGCCTGCATGACGTCGCTGCGACGCTTCCCGCCATTCGGACCGAAAGCGCCGATTCGGACGCGTGCAACGCCTTGCTCCAGCGCATCATCGACGAAAATCGCGAGATCGGCCGCGCCCGCCTTGCCGACTATCGCATCCTCGAGGCTCGCGTCGCCGACCGTCAGGCACTCTCCGACGCCGACTTCCTCATGCAGAGCGGAATCCGGGCGACCTACACGCACCGCATGGACAATCTCGCCTTCGTCGAACGGATCGAGGACCTGATCAACCGCGCCGACCCGTTGAACTATACCGAGACGCGCGTGGTGCCGGGGTCGCTGCGCGAGCTGGTGATGAACGTCACGGACTATGACGTGTTCAGCGCCTTCATCTGGGACAAATACGGGCATCACGGTCTCGACGGCCTGGTCGGCGTGGTCGTCTACGACCGCCGGACGCGCCAGCCTCTCCATCTCGCCTTCTCGTGCCGCATCATGCACATGGGCGTGGAGGATTTCCTCATCAAGGCACTCACCGAGCGCTACGGCGCCATCGACCTGAGCGCACTCGCCAAGCCCCTTCCCGCGCAGACATCCGCAGCCATCACCTATGTGCCCTTCGAGGACGTTCGCGAGCAGATCCTCGCGAGCCAGGCGCCGCAGGACTGGTCGAAGATCCGCATGCGCATCATGTCGGACTGCATGTCCGGCGCGTTCCACCACTACAGCCGGTTCAAGGACGAGATCGACTTCGACAACATCCCGCGGGTCTTCGCCCTCGCCTCCATGGTGACCGGCGCCTGGCGCGAGCAGCGCTTCCCCGACCGCCTCGTCTACAATGTCGCGATCGACTATATGGACTGGCGCTGGAAGGATGTGTTCGACGACATCGATCCTGCTGTCTATGCGCGAGCCCTCGATGCCTTCTGCGAGATGGTCGTCTCAAGCGGCTGCAAGGCGCTTCTGTTCCTGCCGCCTAACGAGGCCGACCTCAGCAAATATGCCGTACTGCCGAACATTTCGGCGGCTGACCTGCGGGCAAGGGACGGCGCGTTCAATGCCCTGTGGCGCGCCGCCGCGGCACGGCATCCGGCGCATCTCACGATCGTCGACCTCGGGGATTTCATCGGGGAGGCCGACATGGTGGGCCATGCCTATCACTATACGCCCTCGGCCATGAAGCGCATGACCGAGATCATCGACGACTGGTACGCAACCGCCTGACATCAGGGGATGGGCGTGAAGGTCGCGGCCTTGCAGTTCGCCTGATATTCCAGATAGTCGTCGGTCGGCCGGGTCTGCAGCAGGCGAAAATGGTATTTATTCGCCTTGCGGTCGAAGGTCGCCTCGCGCGCGACCTCCATGCGCGAATTGAGCGTGCCCTCGTCGAGCAGCACCAGCTTGTCTTCCGCGATCGACTGGATGGGCTGCGCCGCCTTGCAGTCGCCTTCGCACCATTTCCCGGCGACGAGGTCGACCCGAACCCGAAAGTCATATTCCTGGGCCGTGCCGCCCCTCGTGGTCCACTTCCAGCCTTCGCAGACGAGGTCGAACTGGTCGGCAGCGAAGGCCGGCGATCCCGCGAGCAACAGGAACGGCATGATAAGACGCTTTGTCAGGCGGCGCATGGGCAGGGCTCCTCTCTCCTTCCGTCTGGTCTAATGCTCCGGCATCGAGCGGCCAAGCCGCGATGCGCGCTCGTCCCTGTCGCGGCGTGAAACCTCGCACAGCCGGTTGACCTTGCTCGGCAAAACGCGGAAATGTCGGGCCGATGCACGGACCGCACAGCCACGCGTCCAGTCATGGTCATGGTCACAGCCACGATCATGGCCATGACCATCATCACGGCCATAGCCATGCGCCGGCAGATTTTGGCCGCGCCTTCGCCATCGGCATCGTGCTCAACATGGGTTTCGTACTGGTCGAGGCGACTTACGGCATCCTGTCCGGCTCGATGGCGCTGGTCGCCGACGCGGGCCACAATCTTTCCGACGTGCTCGGGCTGCTCATGGCCTGGGGCGCGACGATCCTGTCGGGACGTTCGCCCAACGAGCGCTTCACTTATGGCTTCAAGAGCTCGTCCATTCTCGCTGCCCTGTTCAACGCCTCGCTGCTGCTAGTCGCGATCGGCGCCATCGCGGTGGAGGCGATCCAGCGCCTCGTGAACCCGGCGCCGGTCGACGGCCAGACCGTCATCATCGTCGCGGCCATCGGTATCATCATCAATACCGCGACGGCGGTCATGTTCATGTCGGGCCGCAAGGACGATCTCAACATTCGCGGCGCCTACCTGCATATGGCGGCGGATGCGCTGGTCTCGGCGGGCGTTCTCATCTCCGGTCTGCTGATCGGCTGGACGGGCCTGCTCTGGATCGATCCGGCGACCAGCCTCGCCATCGTCGCTGTGATCGCCATCGGCACCTGGGGGTTGCTCAAGGACTCGGTCAAGATGAGCCTGCTCGGCGTCCCGGCCAATGTCGATCACAACAAGGTCGCGGTCTATCTGCGCGGCCAGCCGGGCGTCGCGGAAGTCCACGACCTCCACATCTGGCCGATCGGGACCACGGACATCGCGCTGACCGCCCATCTGCTCATGCCCGGCGGCCATCCCGGCAATGCCTTCATCGCGGGGCTGACGGAGGATCTGGAGCACCAGTTCCGCATCGATCATGTCACGATCCAGATCGAACTGGACGACGGCAGGGCCTGCGATCCCTGCCAATAAGGCCGCACGTGCGGCGGAGGAGAGGAGCATGACCATTCGCGCGGCCGTGGTTGCGGCCTTTCTTGCCATGACTGCGCCCACCATGGCCCAGGGCGATCAGGTCAAGGTCACCGGAGGCACGGTCGTCCTCAAGGATTTCGCGTTCCACGACGGCAAGCGCCTGCCCGAGCTCAACGTCGGCTATCGGACGCTCGGCGAGCCGCATCGCAATGCGCGGGGCGAGATCGACAATGCCGTGATGATCCTCCACGGCACGGGCGGAAACGGCGGCAATTTCCTCGCGGCAGACCTGGCCAAGGCGCTGTTCGGCCCGGGCGCGCCGTTCGACAAGGACCGCTATTACGTCATCCTGCCCGACGCAGTCGGCCATGGCGCCTCATCGAAACCCAGCAACGGACTGCGCATGGCCTTCCCGGCCTATGACTATGCCGACATGGTCGAGGCGCAGAAACGCATGCTCACCGAGAAGCTCGGCGTGACGAAGCTCAAGGCGATCCTCGGCATGTCGATGGGCGGCATGGTCACCTTCCAGTGGGCGACGACCTGGCCCGATTTTGCCGAGAAGTTCATTCCGATGGGCTGCTATCCGGTCGAGATCGGCGGGCAGAACCGTATGCAGCGCAAGCTGCAGATCGATGCGATCAAGGGCGATCCGGGCTGGAATGGCGGCAATTACATCGCCCAGCCGCTCGGCGGATTGCGCACCGCCACCGGCATTGCGATCATGATGGGGGCAAGCCCACTCAACCTCTACACGACCCAGCCTACGCGGGCGATTGCCGACAAGGCGCTCGACGAGGCCATCGCCGGCCGGCTCGATGGCGCTGATGCCAACGACCTGATCTACCAGGTCGACGCGTCACGAGACTATAATCCTTGGGACAGGCTCACCCGCATCAAGGCGCCGCTGCTCTGGATCAATTTAGCCGACGACCAGGTCAATCCGGTCAGCCTCGATATCGCGCCGGAAGCCCTGAAGCGCATGCCGAACGCGCATTTCGTGCTGATCCCCGCGAGCAAGGAGACGCGCGGCCACGGCACGCTCTTCATGCCCCAATTCTGGCTCCAGCACGTCGCCCGTTTCATGGCGCAGTGACGCTCAGCCGGCATCCTTGTGCACGAACGCGCCCTTTGCACGATCCTTCACCACCTCGTCGGCGCGGAACACCGTCCCGTTCATGGTGATGTAGACCCCAGGCAGCGCCACCTGCGCGGTCGCGAAGGCCATGCCCAGGTTGAAATGCGCATCGCTCTCCACCATCCGCGCGGGCGACAGCGATCCGACCAGCACGATCGTCTTGCCGGCGAGGCCCGCCAGCGCCACGGCCGTCTGTGTCATCGTATCGGTGCCATGGGTGATGACGATGCGGCTGGAGGGTGCGGCACTCACATGCTCGGCGATCAGCGCCCTATCCTCGTCGGTCAGATCGAGACTGTCCTTACGCAGAACCTCCCGCACCTCGAACGGATAGGCTACCCGCGCCAGCTCGAGCAGCCGCTTCATGATCGTGTCGCCGATCTGGAACTCGCTCAGCGCATCGAAATAGAGCTTGTCGATGGTCCCGCCGGTGGTGAGCAAGACGATGGGGTCGGGTTGGCTGGTCATGCGGTCAAGTTATCGCGCAACCCCATCCCAACCAAGCTCCGTTCATCCTGAGCCTGTCGAAGGACGCTCCTTCCTGTTTGTTTTTGGCTGTGGAAAAGAGAGAAAACGCCCTTCGACGGGCTCAGGACGAACGGAAACAAGAAAAACGCTGTTCCGCTTGAGCCCAAGCCGCACTACATGGCTCCCCATGATCCTCGTCATCGACAATTATGACAGCTTCACCTGGAACCTGGTCCATTATCTCATGGAACTGGGGGCCGAAGTCGAGGTCGTGCGAAATGACGCCATCTCGACCGGACAGGCCATGTCGTCCGGCGCGGAGGCCTTCCTGCTCTCGCCGGGGCCCTGCACGCCCAACGAGGCCGGCATCTGCCTCGATCTCGTCGGCGCCGCCGCCGAGGCAGGCAAGCCGCTGCTCGGCGTGTGCCTCGGTCACCAGACGATCGGCCAGCATTTCGGTGGCCGCGTCGTGCGTGGCGGCCTGATGCACGGCAAGACCTCGCCGGTCACGCATGACGGGACCGGCCTCTTCCAGGACCTGCCCTCGCCCTTCATTGCGACCCGCTATCACTCGCTGATCGTCGAGGACATTCCATCCTCGCTCATCGTCAACGCGACCAGCGACGACGGCTCGGTCATGGGCTTCCGGCACGAGAGCCTGCCCATCCACAGCGTGCAGTTCCATCCCGAGAGCATCGCTACCGAGCATGGCCATGCCATGCTCGCCAATTTCATGCGGCTGGCGGGGATGAAGGTGAAGGAACGGGCATAGGCTCGGGGGCGTGGGCATCGGCCCTGCCATCCGAACGGACTATATACACCAATTTTTCATAAGCTTAGTCATAGGCGTATCCCAAAGACAAAATATGGGGTTCGCAGTGCACGAGAATGACAAGGTGGAGCGCGAAGAGCGCTTCCCGATCAACGCCGACGTCCGGCTGGTCGATGACGCGCAGAACCATGCCGAGCTGACGGTCATCGATCTTTCGCGCTCGGGCATTGGTATCGACGGGCTGATCCATTTCCCGGCGGAAACGCGCGTGCGCGTCGATTTTCCGAATGGTCAGGTCCGCACCGGCGTCACCCGGTGGCGCGACACGTTCACCTCCGGCGTCTCCTTCGACGTGCCGATGACGGACAGCCATCTCTGCGGCCTCTGGCTGGCGCTGCGGAACAACCCTCACTTCGACCCCAAGGTCAAGTTCGCCAGCTGATCGCCTGACCTCCTCTCCCGCTTGCGGGGGAGGCCAAGAACCGGCAAAGGCGGCACATGACCGCGCCCAATCCTGCCTTGGCCGTCCTGCCCGATCCCGCATTGCCGCTGGACGAGGCGGAAGCGGCTTATGCCTTTTCGTCGATCCTCGACTTCAAGGTGAGCGACGAGGCCATCGCAACCTTCCTGGTCGCCCTCTCCGATCGCGGCGAGACGGATATCGAGATCGCGGCAGCCGCGCGCGAGATGCGCAAGCGACTCATACCGATATCGGCGCCCGCCGGGGCCATCGACGTCTGCGGCACAGGCGGTGACGGGCATCACACGCTGAATGTCTCCACCGCCGTGTCCCTCGTCGTTGCGGCCTGCGAGGTGCCCGTCGCCAAGCATGGCAATCGCGCCGCATCGTCCAAGGCCGGCGCCGCCGACACGCTCGAGGCACTCGGCCTCGATCTCGACGTGGCGGCGGCAACCGCAGAGCGCAGCCTTGCCGATATCGGCATCTGCTTCCTGTTCGCGCAGAAGCACCACCCGGCGCTGGTCCGCATGGCACCCATTCGCCGGTCGATCGGCCGCCGCACGATCTTCAACCTGATGGGCCCGCTCGCCAATCCGGCCGGCGTCACGCGCCAGCTCATCGGTATCGCGCGGCCGGCCTATGTGCCCATCTATGCCCGCGCGCTGGCCAGCCTCGGCACCGAGCATGCCATGGTCGTCTCGGGCGACGAGGGTCTCGACGAACTCAGCCTCGCGGGCGGCAATGACGTCGCCGAGGTGCGCGACGGCGAAACCATCGCCATGCGCCGGATCAGCGCGGCGGATGCCGGGCTGCCATCCTATCCGCTTGAGGATATCCGCGGCGGCGACCCCGCCCATAATGCGGCCAAGCTGCGCGCGCTGCTGCAGGGTGAGCCGGGCGCCTATCGTGACGCCGTGCTTTTCAACGCCGCCGCTGCCTTGGTGGTCGCCGGCGCCGCCGAAACGCTGCTGGAAGGCGTCGAGGAAGCACGCGAGGCCATCGACAAGGGTCTTGCCAATGCGCTGCTCAACTGCTGGATCGCCTACCGATGAACAAGCTCGACGAGATTTGCGTGACCAAGCGCGAGGAGGTGGCCGCCCGCAAGGCGGCGACGAGCCTTGCCGAACTGCAGGACCGCGCCGCCGCACAGACCCCTCCGCGCGGCTTCCGCCGTGCGCTCGACGCCAAGGTCGCGGCGGGCGGCTATGGCCTCATCGCCGAGGTCAAGAAGGCGAGCCCGTCCAAGGGCCTGATCCGCGCCGATTTCGATCCGCCGGCCCATGCCCGCGCTTATGAGGCCGGGGGCGCGGCCTGCCTCTCGGTGCTGACCGACGCGCCCTATTTCCAGGGTCATGAGGATTATCTCATTGCCGCGCGCGCCGCCGTGTCGATACCGGTCATTCGCAAGGATTTCATGGTCGATCCATGGCAGGTGCTCGAGAGCCGGTCGATCGGCGCCGACGCCATCCTGATCATCGTCGCCGCGCTCTCCGACATGCAAATGCAGGAGATCGAAGAGGTCGCGCTGGGCCTAGGCATGGACGCGCTGGTCGAGGTCCACGATGCCAGCGAACTGGACCGCGCGCTCAATCTTCGCTCGCGCCTGATCGGTGTGAATAATCGCAATCTCAAGGATTTCACGGTCGATTTCGCGAGAACCTATGAGCTTGTCGGCAGTGCGCCCGAGGGATGCACATTCGTCGCGGAATCTGGACTCGGCTCCAGGGCGGATCTCGATGCGATGGCCGAGCATGGCGTGAACTGCTTCCTGGTCGGCGAGAGCCTGATGCGCCAGGCCGACGTGGAGGCAGCGACGCGGGCGCTGATCGGCGCGTGAGCAAGCTCAGTCATACCGACGAGGCCGGCGCCGCCCGCATGGTCGATGTGACCGCCAAGGCCGACACCGCCCGCACCGCGACCGCGACCGGCCGCATCGACATGAATGATGCCGCCCGCGCCGCCATTGCCGATGGCAGCGCCTCGAAAGGCGATGTCTTTGCCGCCGCGCGCATCGCCGGCATCATGGCCGCCAAAAAGACGAGCGAGTTGATCCCGCTCTGCCACCCGCTGCCGATCACCGGCATCACGCTCGACCTCGCCCTCGACGACAAGGGCGCGACTGCCACCGCCACGATCAAGACCAGCGGCAAGACAGGCGTCGAGATGGAAGCCCTCACCGCCACCTCCGTCGCCCTGTTGACCTTGTACGATATGCTCAAAGCGGTCG
>DASWYL010000066.1:0-21619 GCA_036404995.1 Sphingobium sp.
ATCCTGGGCGGGCGGCTGGGCTATGTGCTCTTCTACGATCCGGCGATCCTGAAGAATCCGCTCGATATACTGAAGCTCTGGAATGGCGGCATGTCACTGCATGGCGGGACGCTGGGCGTGGTGCTCGCCATCTGGCTGATGGCCAGGAGCGAGAAGCTCAGTTTCCTCCGGATCTGCGACTATATCGCCTGTTGCGCGCCTTTTGGCCTGTTCTTTGGCCGCCTCGCCAATTTCGTGAATGGCGAGCTGTGGGGCAAGGTGACCGATGTGCCCTGGGCCATCGTCTTCCCCGGCGCCGGACCGGATCCTCGCCATCCGAGCCAGCTCTACGAAGCGTTTCTCGAAGGGCCGGTGCTGTTTGCGATCCTCGCCTATTTCTTCTGGCGGACTCGGGCGCGCTACGAACCTGGAAAGCTCTTCGGCATTGCGGCGATCTGTTATGGCGCCTTCCGCTTCGGTCTCGAATATGTGCGCGAGGCGGACGTGCAGCTCATGGACTTCGCAAACCGCTCCGGACTGCACATGGGCCAGTGGCTGTCGCTGCCCCTCATCCTCATCGGCATCTATGCGGTGATGACGGCCAAGGGCCGCCGCACGCAGGTCGAAGCCATTGCAGGCAAGGACAGTGTCAACTGACCTGAGCCGCGCTACGCCGGTCTCGCTTCACGATTTCATGGCCGATGCGAACGCCGCCTATTATGGCGGACGGGATCCGCTGGGGCGCGCGGGCGACTTCATTACCGCGCCCGAGATCAGCCAGATGTTCGGCGAACTGATCGGGCTTTGGACGGCCGACCTCGTCCTGCGCTCGGGCGCGGGCAACGCGGCCTATGTTGAACTCGGGCCAGGTCGCGGCACATTGGCGGCCGATGCGCTCAGGGCCATGGCCAGGGCAGGCTTCCATCCACCCGTGCATTTCGTCGAGACGAGTCCGGCGCTGCGCGAGAAGCAGCAACACGCCGTGCCCCACGCGCGCTGGCACGACGATGTTGCGACACTGCCGGCGGATCGCCCATTGATCGTGATCGCCAATGAGTTCTTCGATGCGCTGCCGATCCGCCAGTTCGAGCGAACTGCGCGCGGATGGCGCGAGCGCATGGTGGCCGATGGTTCGTTCCTGCCGGGTGACGTGGATTGCGCCGGGGAGATCCCGCTTGGCCTCAGCGACGCGCCGCTCGGCGCGATCGTCGAGCGCAACCCGGCTGCCGAATCGGTCATGGCAATGCTCGGACAGCGGATTGCCGCACAGGGCGGCGCGCTGCTCGCGCTGGATTATGGCTATGAGGGACCCGCTACCGGCGATACGCTGCAGGCCATGTCCGCTCATCAGTTCGCCGATCCGCTCGAAGCGCCCGGGACGCGCGATCTCACGGCCCATGTCGACTTCGCCATGCTCGCCGCCGTGGCGCGCGAAGCCGGCCTCAGGCCAACACCCTGCGTGACTCAGGGCGCGTTCCTGACCGCGCTTGGCATCGACGCGCGAGCGGCGGCACTCGCAAAGGCCAACCCCGCCGAGGCGGCCGCGATCGAGGCAGCGCGACACAGGCTTGTCGCCCCCGAGGCGATGGGGCGGCTCTTCAAGGCATTATGCGGCCGCCATCCGGACTGGCCGATGCCGGCAGGCTTCGCATGAGCGTCGAGGTCCTGCGCGCCGCCAATCTGGGCAATGTCCCGCACGGCTTCCTGGGCCGGCGCGGCGGAGTTTCGACCGGGCTCTATGCGGGCCTCAATGTCGGCCTCGGCTCGGACGACGAGCGGGAGGCGATTGCCCGCAACCGGGAACTGGCGCGCGACGCCGCCTTGCCGGGCTCGACTCTGGTCACCGTCCACCAGGTCCACTCGCCCGATGTGATCACGGTCAGTGCGCCGATCCCCGAAGACGACCGCCCGAAGGCGGACGCGCTCGTCACCGACCGGCCGGGCCTGCTGCTCGGCGTCCTGGCGGCCGACTGCGTGCCGATCCTGTTCTCGGACGAGGGGCGCAGTATCGTCGGCGCGGCCCATTCGGGCTGGAAAGGCGCGCTGCACGGTGTCGGCGAGGCGACCATCGATGCCATGGTCGCGCTCGGTGCCAACCGCAGCGCCATCGCCTGCGCGATCGGCCCATGCATCGGCCGGGCGAGCTACGAGGTGACGGAGAGCTTCGCCGACCCGTTCCTCCAGCGCGATGGCGAGGACGCCCGCTTCTTCTCTGCCGGCAAGCCCGGGCATCTCATGTTCGACATCGGTGGCTATGTCGCCGCCCGGCTTGCAGCGGCCGGCGCGGGCAGCGTCGTGCTGATGGACGAGGACACCTATAGCCAGCCGGACCGCTTCTACAGCTATCGCCGCTCCTGCCATTTGGGCGAGCCTGGCTACGGCCGGCAGATCTCGCTCATCGGGCTGCGCTGATCGCCCAAGTCGCGCCGCGCAACTCGCCCGCCAAAGTTGATGAAATTGCGCTAAATCGCAAGAGAAAGTTCTTTCTTTTCAAAGATAGCGCTGCGCTGCTCAAGATCGCGCCGCAGGCCTCACCCCGACTCCTTCCAGATCCCGCCTGGCATGGCAGGTCGTGTGTCGGACAGCTTTTTCTGACTCAATTCCAGCGCAGGATCGGCCAGCCCTTCGCCTGCGCCAGCTTAGCCAACGGCTCGTGCGGATTGGCCGCATAACCCTCGTCCGCAAAGTCGAGCAGGGGCGCATCGGAAACATGATCGCTATAGGCGCGGACATGGACGGCGGACCGGTCCACACCCTGTGCCGCCAGCCATGCCTCGATCATCCGGAGCTTGGCCACATCGTAACAATTCTCGCCGGCGATCTTGGCCCGGATATAGTCGATGTCCTGCGTAAAATGGTCGGTGGCGATCACCGCGTCAAAGCCCAGCCGCCGGGCGATCGGCTCCACGTAAAGACGATAGCTGGCCGAGGCGATGACAAGCGTGTAGCCCGCCGCCTTGTCGGCCGCGAGGCGCGCAAGCGCTTCGGCCCGGACATTCTCCGCCACGACTTTGTCCGCATAGCTCTCGACCGCCGGCATGATATCCGCACGGCGCGTCCGGAACCCCATGAGCAGCCCCTGGTTTATCTCCTTGACGCGCGCACGCGACAGGAGCCGAAACACATAACCGAGCATGGCCAGCCCGACGACCGGCAGGAACAACAGCCGCCAGGGCGAGCGCGACAGCGCCATATGCGTCAGGAACGCGGCATAGGTCGCGCGCACCGTGATCGTTTTGTCCATGTCGTAAATGGCGATGCGATCCATCATGCCCTGCCGGTTGGTTGCCGCTGCGGCCTGCCCGAGCGCATGGGGCAAATCGTCTTGCCGCGCAATCCAATCCGGGCCAGTGTGCGCGCCGCATGACACAGGCCGCCGATCTCACCGAACGCGACGAGGCTGCCGGCCGGACTGTGGCATTGACCGGCAGCCTGAGCCTTGCCCATCTCGGGACGCTGCCACAGCGGCTCGACGCCATAGACGGCGAGGTCAAGACGGTCGACCTGTCGGCCATCGAGCATCTCGACACGATCGGCGCCTGGGTCGTCCACCGTTTCTCGCAGGCGCGCGGGGCGGCCATCGTCGGTGCGGACGCGGATGCGGAGCGGCTGCTCGACGTTGTCTCGCGCAACGACCTGCCGACCGAGGACCGGCCACCCACATTGCCGCCAGTATTGCGCATCCTCGACCAGATTGGCCTGGCGGTCCGGATGACGTTCACGACGATGATCGGCCTCATTGGCTTTCTCGGCGCCACAATCCTGACCATCGGCCATCTCATTCGCCATCCGCGCCGCATGCGGCTCAACGCCGTCGTCCAGCGTTTCGAAGTCGTCGGCGTCACCGCGCTCGGCATCATCGGCCTGATGAGCTTCCTGATCGGCATCGTCATCGCCCAGCAGGGATCGGTGCAACTGCGGCAGTTCGGCATGGAAGTACTGACCGTCAACCTGGTCGGACGCCTCACCTTCCGCGAACTCGGCGTGCTGATGACCGCGATCATGGTCGCGGGTCGCTCCGGCTCCGCCTTCGCCGCGCAGATCGGCACGATGAAGCTCAACGAGGAAGTGGACGCGATGCGCACGATCGGCGTCCAGCCGATGGACGCGCTGGTCATGCCGCGTATCATCGCCGCGGTCGTCATGATGCCATTGCTCGGCTTCTACTCCTCGATCATCGCGATCATTGGCGGCGGCTTTCTGTGCGCAGTATCGCTCGATATTCCGCCGGTCACGTTCGTGCAGCGCCTGCGCGAGGTCGTGCCGATCACCGATCTCTATGTCGGGCTGGTCAAGGCGCCGGTCTTCGGGCTGATCATCGGCATCGCGGGCTGCTTCCAGGGCCTGCAGGTGCGCGGCAACGCCGAGGAGGTCGGCATGCGCACGACGGCCGCCGTCGTGCAGGCGATCTTCCTGGTGATCGTGCTCGACGCGTGCTTCGCTGTCTTCTTCACATGGATCGGCTGGAATTGACACAGGAACCGCCCGACAGCCCGGTCTCCGGTGAAGCGATCATCTCGATCCGGGGCCTGGTCAACCGCTTCGGCGACCAGACCGTCCATGACGGACTCGACCTCGACGTGCGCGCGGGCGAGGTGCTCGGCGTCGTGGGTGGATCGGGCACCGGCAAGTCGGTGCTGATGCGCTCGATCATCGGCCTGCAGCAGCCCGAGGCCGGCAGTATCTCCGTATTCGGCAAGCAGATGCTCGGCCATGAGGAAGATGAGGATGAGCAGCTCGCGATCCGCCGCCGCTGGGGCGTCCTGTTCCAGGGTGGGGCTCTTTTTTCGACGCTGACCGTTTCAGAGAATGTGCAAGTACCCATTCGCGAATATTATCCCGACCTGCCGCCCGCGCTGCGGGCCGAAATTGCGGGCTACAAGATCCTGATGACGGGCCTCCCGGCCAATGCAGGACCCAAATTCCCGTCCGAGCTCTCGGGCGGCATGCGCAAGCGTGCCGGTCTTGCGCGGGCGCTCGCGCTCGACCCCGCCCTGCTTTTCCTCGACGAGCCCACCGCGGGTCTCGACCCGATCGGCGCGGCTGCCTTCGACGCGCAGACGCGCGAACTTCAGGAGACGCTGGGGCTCACCATCTTCCTCATCACCCACGATCTCGACACGCTCCACGCCATTTGCGACCGGGTGGCGGTCATCGCCGACCATAAGGTCATTGCGGTGGGCACCATTCCCGAGTTGCTCGCGCTCGATCACCCGTGGATCCAGGACTATTTCAATGGGCCGCGGGGCCGCATCGCGGCTGCGGGCGGTGCTGCGCAGAAGGTGACGTCATGACGCGCGACATCCGTCGCAAGGCTCCGCAATGGACAGCGGGAAACGCGCTCGCCATAAGAGCGGCAGGAAGCGACAGGGGCTGAATGGAAACGCGATCCAACAATGTCTTCGTCGGCGCGATGGTGCTGCTTCTGCTCGCGCTCACCATTGGCGCCGCTTTCTGGTTCGCCCGTATCGGCGAAGGCAGCAAGAGCGAATATGACATCTTCTTCAAGCAGTCTGTCGGTGGCCTCGCGAAAGGCGCGGCAGTCACCTATTCCGGCGTGCCCGTCGGCCAGATCAAGGAAATCAAGCTCTGGAAGAATAATCCCGACTTCGTGCGCGTCCGCATCGCGGTCGATTCAACGACGCCCATCCTACAAGGCACAACGGCCACGATCAGCGGCATCGGCTTTACCGGCGTCAACGAGATCCAGCTCGACGGTGCCATCAAGGGCGCCCCTCCGATCGCCTGCCCCGAGGATCATCTCGAGACGGTATGCCCCGGCGGCGTTCCCGTCATCCCGCCCAAGCCCGGTGCGCTCGGCGAACTGCTCAACAACGCGCCGCAGCTGCTCAACCGCCTGACCACGCTGACCGAGCGCCTCAACGAACTGCTCAACGACAAGAATCAGAAGCATATCTCCGGCATCATCGCCAATCTCGACAGCCTGACCGGGGACCTGGCCCGCAGCGGACCGGACCTGTCCGCCACGATCGCCCAGGCGCGCCTGACGCTGGAGAGCGTCTCCAAGACGGCGGACTCGCTCACGCAAACGTCGCAGAGCGTCAATGCGCTGCTGGATTCGGACGGCAAGCCGCTGGTCGCCGACCTGCGCGCGACGCTGAGCAAGGCACGGACAAGCCTCGAGGGGCTCGACGCCGTGATCAAGGAAGCCAAGCCCGGCGTCACCAGCTTCTCGCGCGACACGATGCCGCAAGTGGCCCTGCTGGTGCGCGACCTGCGCCAGATGAGCCAGGCGCTGCGCGAGGTCACCGAGAAGATCGACCAACAGGGCGCCGCATCGCTCATCGGTTCGCCGCGCCTGCCCGATTACAAGCCATGAGAGGACTTGTTCACATGCCCCTCGCTCGCCGCGCGCTGCGCTTCGCCGGGATTGGCCTCCTGTTCGCCGGCACCGCCGCCTGCGTGAAGATCGGAAGCAATCCGCCTGAGCGCCTGCTCGGGATTAGTTCCGATGCGCGCGTCGCCACCGGCGCCAACCAGTCCGCCGCGCCGCAGTCAGCGCTGTTCGTCGAAATGCCGCGCGTGCCGCGGACCATCTCGACCCAGCGCGTGGCCGTACGCTCGGACTCGACCAGCTATGCCTATGTGAAGGATGCGCTCTGGGCCGACACGCCGGCGCACCAGTTCCAGGCGCTACTCGGCGAGACGATCGCGGCCAAGACGGGCCGCCTCGTGCTCGACCCCGGCCAATATGCCGCGCAAGGCAGCCAGGTGCTGCACGGCGACCTGATCGAGTTCGGCATCGACGCGCGCAGCGGCACCGCCATCGTCACCTACGACGCGAGCCTGCTGACGCCCGATGGCCAGACGGTGCGGCGCCAGCGCTTCTCGGCAACGGCGCCGGTCGGCAAGATCGACGCGAGTTCGGTCGCCCCGCCGATCAGCAAGGCGGCCAACGAGGTTGCGACGCAGGTCGCCGACTGGATCGGAAAGTAGCTGGTTTGATCCGCTTACGCGGATAGGCGGTATCAGCCCGCTCCCCCTCCCGGCCACCCACTAGGATATCATGTTGGGAGGCCGGGAGGGGGAGTGGGCTGGGACCGCATCGTTTCGGCCACGCCGAAACGACAATTAAGCCAGGCTCTTGCTCGCCTGCTCCATCACATCCTTGGAAAGGCCCGGCGTGGCGACGATCCGCTCCAGCGCGGTGCGCATCTGGGCGGCGCGCGCCTCGTCGAACCGTTTCCAGCGGCCAAGCGGCGGGACCAGCCGTGCCGCCGTCTGCGGATTGAGCTTGTCGAGCGCGATGATCGTGTCGGCCAGCAGGGCGTAACCCTTGCCGTCGGCCCGATTGAAGGCCCACTGGTTTGCGGCGAATGCGCCCCACAATGAGCGCGCACGGTTCGGGTTGTTGAGCGTGAAGTCGGCATGGCCGGACAGCGCCTCGACGATCTCGACCGTGTCGGGATGGAAGCCGACAGCCTGGGTCGTGAACCATTTGTCGATGACCAGCGCATTGCCTGCATAGCGCTCGTGGAACGCGGCGAGCGCCTTGTCGCGCTCGGGACTGCGGCCATTGGCAAGGACGCCGAGCGCCGCCTGACGCTCGGTCATATTGTCCGCGCGATCAAACTGCTCCAGCGCGATGGCCGGGCCGTCCGCGGCACCGGACGCAACCAGGTAGCTCAGTGCGACGCCGCGCAGGCGCCGGGCGGAACGGGCGTCATAGGAGAGCGAGAAGCCGTTGCGGGCGGTTTCATGATGGAGCGCGCGCCATTCGGTCTCCAATGCGCGGCCGATCTCGCCCTGCAAGGCATCGCGGGCGCCATGAATGGCGTCGGGATCGACCAGCCCCATCTGGTCGCCGAGATAGGCTTCGCTCGGCAGCTTCACCGCCTCGGCGACAAAGGCGCGGTCCAGCGTGGCATCGGCGATGGTGTTGCGCACCGCCTCGATGACCGGCGCGCTGTCGAGCGGGCCGCCGGAAATGGCGCCAAGCAGCACGTTGATCATGAGCTGCTGCATCGCTTCGAAGCGGCTGAACGGATCGTCGTCATGGGCCGAGAGGAAAGCGAGCTCGTCGTGGCCGCGCTCGGCCGACACGACGACGGGCGCCGAGAAACCGCGGTTTATCGAGAGGATCGGCGCCTTGGCGAAGCCTGGACGGCTGACCCTCGTCTCGGCCTCGCTGAGCACGAGCAGCTCCTCGCCCCGCGAGGCGCCGCTGTCGACGTCAAACAGGGCAAGCTTGAGCGGGATCGTCATCGGCGCCTTTGCGTCCTGGCCGGGCGTCGGCGGCACGGACTGGCTCAATATCAGCGTGACCTCGCCACTCTCCGGGTCGTGGCTCTGCTTCACCGAGATGCGGGGCGTGCCGGCCTGCGAATACCAGAGGCGGAATTGCTGGAGGTCGATCCCGCCGCCATCTTCCATGGCCTTGACGAAATCCTCGCAGGTGACGGCCTGCCCGTCATGGCGGTCGAAATAGAGATCCGTGCCCTTGCGGAAGCGCTCGGGACCCAGCAGGAGCGCCATCATGCGGATCAGCTCGGCGCCCTTGTTGTAGACGGTCGCCGTGTAGAAGTTGCTGATCTCCATGTAGGATTCCGGGCGCACCGGGTGAGCGAGCGGCCCCGCATCCTCCTGGAACTGCGCGGCGCGCAGCATCTTCACATCCTCGATGCGCTTGACCGGGCGGCTGCCCATGTCGGCCGAGAATTCCTGGTCGCGATAGACAGTGAAGCCCTCCTTGAGGGACAACTGGAACCAGTCGCGGCAGGTGACGCGGTCGCCCGACCAGTTGTGGAAATATTCGTGGGCGACGACGGCCTCGATCGCGTCATAATCCGGGTCTGTCGCCGTTTCGGGGTCGGCGAGCACGTAGCGGGTGTTGAAGATGTTGAGGCCCTTGTTCTCCATCGCGCCGAAATTGAAGTCGGCGACCGCGACGATGTTGAACACGTCGAGATCATATTCGCGGCCATAGACCTTCTCGTCCCAGGCCATCGAATTCTTGAGCGCGGTCATGGCATGGCCGGTGCGCGGCAGGTCGTCCGCCTTCACCCAGATGCCGAGCTTGACCTCGCGGCCGGACATGGTCGTGAAGCTGTCGGCATTGCAGGCGAGATCGCCGGCGACCAGAGCGAAGAGATAGCTCGGCTTGGGAAAGGGATCGACCCAGCGCGCCCAGTGACGGCCGCCGTCGAGATCGCCGGATTCGACCGGATCGCCATTGGCGAGCAGCACAGGATAGATTCCCTTGTCGGCGCGCATCATGACGTCAAACCTGGAGAGAACGTCGGGCCGGTCCGGGAAATAAGTGATGCGGCGGAAACCCTCAGGCTCACACTGGGTGCAGAGCAGGCCGCCCGACGCATAAAGCCCCATGAGCTGCGTGTTCTTCTCCGGCGCGATCACGACTTCGGTCTCGACGACATGGCGTTCGCCAGAGACCGGGATGACCAGCGCATCGCCGTCGCGGCTATAGTCGCCGCCGCCCAGCACAGCGCCATCGAGGGCGAGAGACTTCAGAACCAGCCCATCGCCCTCAAGCCGGATCGGCCGATCGTGCGTGCCGTTGCGCGTCAGGACCAGGCGCGCCACCACCCTTGTCTCGGCGGCGCCGAGATCGAAGGCGAGGCTGACCTCGGGCACGAGCCAGTCAGGCGGGCGATAGTCTTCGCGGCGGATGACGGGGGGCGTGGCGGAGGCCTGCGTGTTCTGAATGTCCATGCTCCCGTACCTAGGCAGCGCCCGGCCGCCACACAAGCGGCGGCAATGCGCTTAGGGGGTGGAGCCGCCCAAATAAGGCGATAGGAAGCGGTTCATGGCTTCGCTCTTCATCTTCGGACTCGGATATAGCGCCGGCCGACTTGCGCAGCGCCTGCAGGGCGACGGATGGCAGGTCGAGTCGACCGGATCGGCGGGCACGATGCGGTTCGACGACCGGGACGCGGTGCTCGCCGCGCTGGGGGGCGCCACGCATATCCTGTCTTCGGTGCCGCCCGGCGATGACGGAGACCCGGTGCTCGCCGCCTATGGCCAGGCGATTCGGACAGCGCCCGCGGGCTGGATCGGCTATCTCTCCTCGACCGGGGTCTATGGCGACACAAAGGGCGCGTGGGTGGACGAAAGCGCTCCGATCGGGACTGGCCGACGCAGCGCGCGCAGCGAAGCCGATCTTGGCTGGCAGTCGCTCGGCCGCATGGCTCATATCTTCCGCCTGCCGGGCATCTACGGACCGGGACGGAGCGTCCTCGAGCGGATCGGCGAAGGCCGAGCCCGCATGATCGACCTGCCCGACCAGGTGTTCAGCCGTGTCCATGTCGACGACATCGTGAGCGGCGTCATTGCAGGCATGGCTGGCCCGCCCGGCGTCTATAATCTCGCCGACGACATGCCCTGTGCCCAGAACGACGTCGTCGCTCATGGCTGCGCGCTGCTCGGCCTGTCCCTGCTACCCCTGCAGTCGCTTGACGAGGCTGGCCTCTCGCCCGCCGCCCGCGCCTTCTATGCTGAGAATCGCCGGGTCGCGAACGGCAAGGCGAAGCGCCTGCTCTGCTGGGTGCCGTCCTATCCGGACTATCGCGCGGGTCTAGCCGCGTGCCTTGCGGAGACGCGATCCCGCTGATCCGTTCGGTGGCGTCGATCTCAGGCCGCTCGGCGGAAACGGGAGCGTAGCGCGACGGCCATGCCGCCGAGCGCGAGCAGCACGCCGGCAATGGCGAGCGGCGTCCAGCGATAGCCTTCGACCGCCGTCGAAATCGCCATGGCGATGATCGGGATCAGCAGGCTGGTATAAGCCGCGGGACCGGCACCAACGCGCTGGATGAGGCGAAAATAGAGGGGGAAGGTGATCACCGATCCTGCCAGCGCGAGGTAGACTGTGCCGAACCAGTAGGTCGGCCGTGGGTCGAACGGCGGGAGACCGGTCGTCCCGAAGGCGTAGAGCGCGTCGACGGCGGCCCCGATCGCCATCGCCCAGAAGATGAGACTGGTCATCGGCACGCTGCGGGCGATCTGCGCGGCCTGCATGACGTTGGCGACGGAGGCGAACAGCACCGCGACCGTGCAGAGGCCAAGGCCAAGCAGCACCTCTTGCGGCGCCGCGGTCACGCTGGCGCGATATTCGTTGAGAAAGAGCAGGCCGACACCCGCCACGGCAATGAGCGAACCGAGCATGAAGCCGCGGCTGACCTTCTCGCGGAAGACGGCCCAGGCAAACAGGCTGTTGGGAATCATCAGCAGCGCATAGACGAGCGCGCAGAGGCCCGAGGTCAGATGCGCTTCCGCCCGATAGAGCAGGTTGAAATTCATCGAGAATTGCGCGGTGCCGAGCAGCGCCGCGAAGGCAATGGCCTTGGGCGGAAGGCGCAGCGAGGTGCGCGTTATCACCGCGAGCGCGGCCATGCCGGCCGCAGCGATGGCGAAACGGTAGCAGACCGACCAGGCGGGCGGGACGACGCCCAGCGAATCCCGGATGACGATCCAGGTCGACGACCAGATCAGCGTGACAATGGCGAAAGGCAGGATGACTTCGCCGCGCAGGGCGGGTGACGTCATAGCGCTGCGATCGCGGCAGCGAGTGGCGCGACGTCGGATTCGGTGTGATTCCAGCTCGTTACGATGCGCGCAGCGCCGTCTCCCCAGTCGTAGAAGTCGAAGCCCTGGGCACGGAGGCTCGCGGCTTCACTCGCGGTGAGGCGGATGAAAAGCTCGTTGGCCTCAACAACATGAAGCAGCCGCGAGGCCGCAGAATCGGCCAAAATCCGCGCCGCGGCGTTGGCGGAGCGCGCATTTTCGAGCCAAATATTCCCCGAGATCATCGCAAGCAGCTGCGCTGCGACAAAACGGCCCTTCGATAGCAAATGGCCCGCGCGCTTGCGCCGGATGCGCACATCTTCGGCCAGCTCTGGATCAAAAAGCACCAGGGCCTCGGCATTCAGCGCGCCATTCTTGGTGAAACCGAAGCTCAGCGCATCGACGCCGCGGCGCCAGGTGACATCGGCCGCCGAACAGCCGAGATGGGCCACGGCATTGGCAAAGCGCGCCCCGTCCATGTGGAGCCTGAGGCCCCGCTCGCGGCAGAAGCCGCCGATCGCCGCGACCTCGGCGGGCGTATAGGCCAGGCCATATTCGGTCGCATTGGTGATGGTCACGGCATGGGGTTGCATCCGATGCACGTCGGGCCGGATCGCGTCATGGCGCGCGGCCAGGATCTCCGGTGTGAGCTTGGCTCCCTCTCCCGCGCAGCCCATGAGGCGCGCGCCGCCCGAATAGAATTCGACCGCGCCGCACTCGTCCATCATCACATGGGCTTCGTCATGGCAAAGAACCGCGCCATAGGGCGGGCAGAGTGACGCGAGCGCGAGCGCATTGGCCGAGGTGCCGGTGGAGGTCCAGACCACCGCCACCTCCCGCTCGAACAGTGCCGAAAAGGCTGCATCGAGCGACTTGCTGAGCGCGTCGCCATCATAGGCCGTGTCGACGCTGTTGGCGCTCTCCATCGCGGCCATGACCGGCGCGCAGACCGTGGCGGCATTGTCGGAAAAGAAGCGCATATCCATGGGCATGGCCGCTCGCGCCTGCCTCGTCAATGCGCGAGCCGCGCCTGTTACCGTCAACAGGGTCCGAACGGATATCGTTAACGCTCTCTAAAGCCATTGCGCCTAGCAAATCCCCAAGAGCGCGGGGGCGCCCGGAGATTGACGTGACGATTCAGACTGCAGCGGCCATCGTTCAGCGGCTCGGACCGTGCCGGATCGCCATCGATTCCGCCGGCCAGGACCGGCTCGCACGCGAACTGGCGCTGCTGGGCTGCGAGACGGTCGAGATCGGCGCAGCAGGCGGCGAATCCCGCACCGCCGGTTTCCTCGCTTGGACGTCTCGCGACGCGGGGCCTTCTTTCGCCTATGCGCTGAAGTCCTTTGCCGACATGGACGCGCTCGTGCTCCAGACGTCCGGCCAGGTCCGCCACGGGCTGGAGGCGGCGTTGTTCGACGCCGGCTGGCAGCGGCACCCCGCCGGCATGACGATCGCCGATTATGGCGACTGGACCAGCTACGCGCTCCCCACCGTCACTTATTACGCCAGGACATCATCAGCGCCCGGAAGCCCGCTGCGCACGGGCGGCGCCGATGCAGATGCGCGCATCGCCCGCTACGCCATGGCCGCCGGCATGGCGCGTCCGGGCGACACCGTATTGATCGACGGGGCAGACGCAGCCGATGGTGCCGCGATCTTCGCTGCCCTGTCCCGCGCGCGCGACATCCGTATCGCGGCCACCGACCTGTCCGGCATTGCCGAAAACAGCATCGACTTGATCGTCGCCTTCGAACCGGCAGGCCCGGATGACTGGATCGCGCGGCTCGACGACCATGCGCGCATCGTGAAATGCGACGGGCGCCTGGTGCTGGGCTGGAAGCGTGGCGCCGGCACCAACGGCCCACGGGATTGGGCGATGCTGGACGAAATCGTTGGGCAGCGCTTCCTGGCCGAATCGCGCTGGCGGCAGGCCGCTGCCGGCGGCGACCCGGGCGGCCCGCGCACGCTCCATCCCGTGCCGCTCGCCGAATGTCCCGACAGCGACTGGCTGCTTCTCGTCGCCTCCGCCAATCCGCTGACCGGCGAAGGCCGCAAAGCCGATTATGATCATCCCGCCTTTCCAAGAGCGAAGGGCCCTTGGCCGGAGCTGGTCCGGTTCGGCGCGGCTTATGACAATCCCTGGCTCTATCGCGCCATGGTGCAGATGGGCGAGCGCATCGGCGACGAAGCCACGCTCGCGCGCCTGGCCGAATGCATCGCCGAAGACAGCCGCCCGGATTCCGCGGATCGGGGCGCGGCGCTCGCCGTGCTCGGTTACCGGATCCTGGAGATGCGTGAGGCCGGTCTGGTCCCGGCGATCATGCCCCTGATCGCCGCCTATGTGGACCTGCCCGTCGGTGACGCCATGCCCGCACATGTCAGGCGCTGGCGGATTTCCCTCGCTTTCCTGGCGGGGCGCCTGAACGAACTGATCGGCGAACGCGCCCTCGCCCGCGTCTGCTACCGGATCGCCGCGGAGGCGGACTGGGCCGATTTCTCGCCCCTGCTCGCAACCAAGTCGATCGCCGCCTCCTTCTATGAAGCGCGGCTCTGCCTCGCCGAGGGCGACGCGCAGAGCGCGTTGGCCTGCTTCCACGAGGGGCTGGAGACCGCGCTCAAGGTTACCGCCTGCCCGCATGAGCGGGAGATGGGTTCGGCAGACCAGCCGCTGCCCTTCTACCTGCAGGAGCTGGCCGAGGTGATCGACATGGGCTCGCAATGCGCAAACGCGATCGCCCATTTCCACCTGTGGAGCCGCGACCCGGGCCTGTTTTGGCGGCAGGTCGACATCAAGCGCTTTGGCCTCGCCTCATGGGCCCGCGACCTCGAGCGCGAGAACAAGCGGCTGCGGGGCTGAGCGTCGCGCCCGAAACGGCGCCTGACCGGACATTAACGATCAGGTAAGTAAATTCGGTTAGTCGATCTTTACCATTTACGCAGGGTGCGCTGCCTCCACACGAAGCCACGGGACGGCTCAGGAGATCGATATGAATGACATGGTCAACCGCTTTGAGGCCGAACGCTTCAAGACGCTCAACGCCAATGGCCATCTCATCCATTATGACGAGTTCGGCGCCGGCTGGCGCTACGCCACCCTGCTCGAAAAAGAGCCCGAGACGATCGAGTGGATCGACAGCTTCGCGCCCGGCGACACGCTCTGGGACATCGGCGCCAATGTCGGCATCTACAGCGTCTATGCCGGCGTAAAGGGCATCCGCACCCATAGTTTCGAGCCGCATTTCGCCAATTATCACCAGCTCTGCGCCAGCATCGCGCTGAACAACCTGCAGGACGAGGTGACGCCGCTCTGCCTCGCCTTCGCGGACGGCAAGTCGGTCGGCACGCTCAATCTCGCGAGCATCGATGTCGGCACATCGATGAGCAATTTCGGTGACGCCGTGGATTTCCGGGGCAAGCCCTTCCAGCCGGCATTCCGGCAGGGCATGATCGGTTACGATATCGACAGTTTCATCGCCGACTTCGGCCTGGAGATCCCAACGCATCTCAAGATCGACGTCGACGGCATCGAGCTCCCGATCGTGCAGGGCGCGCGCGCGACACTCGCCAATCCGAAGCTCAAGTCCGTCTCCATCGAGCTGATCGAAACGGACACCGCACAGATCGACGCGGTCACCGAAATCCTCGAGGCGGCCGGCCTGCACTTCATCCACAAGAAGCAGAATGCCGAATTCGCGACGCCCGAGACGCGCGACGTGAAAAATTATCTTTTCCACCGCGATCCGGCCGCGTTCCAGCAGGCTGTCTCGGAGGCGGTCGACCATGCCGCGCTGACGGTCGGCGACAATGGCGGCGATCTGACGACCGACGATCTCGTCGCCCGCATCGTCGCCAAGATCCAGACAGCCCCGCTCGACACCGAGCCCTGCGGCAATCTCTATGCGGAGGGCCTGTTCCCGGCCGCCATCTATCACGAGCTGGTCGCGCGCCTGCCCGCCGACCCGATGCTCGACCCGATCGTCCACCCCGACGCGCTCGACGCCAATGGCCGTGTGACACGCTACCTGCTCGACCTGACGCTGGAATCGCTGGAGCGCTTCAAACCGGAGGATCGCCCCTTCTGGGAAGCGATGATGGCGGTCTTCACCGCGCCCGAACTGGCGCAGGCGATCGTCGCCAAGTTCGCGCCCTGGCTGCACGAGCGCTTCGGAGATACGCTGCCCGAGCTGGTCGCCGTACCGCTCTTCTATCGGGACTTCCCCGGCTATCGCATCGGCATCCACCCCGACGCCGACTTCAAGATCGCGACCATGCAGTTCTACCTGCCCACCGATGAGACGCAGCGTCATCTGGGCACGGTCTTCCATGCGCGCACCGCCACCGGCTTCGAACGCCTGAAGGCCAATGATTTCAAGCCCAACGCCGCCTATGCCTTCGTCCGGACCGACGAGAGCTGGCACAGTGTCGACGAGCTCGGCCCCAATGAGGCGCCGCGCAATACGATCGCGCTGACCTTCTACATCAAGGGCCAGGAATATCGCTCCAGGTCGAGGGATGACACGATGTCCACCGAAGCACCCGCCGCGCCCGTCGCACCAGCCGAACCCGCGCCGCTCCAGGCACCGGCCCTGCTCCATGGCGCCTATGATGCCGAGATCAGCCAGGCGCTGCGCACGCTCGCGGCCGGCTTCACCCGCCGCGACGACGTCGCGACCCTGTTCCGCAACGGCGGTACCGGTGCCGAGCTGGGCGTGGCTGCCGGCGACTTTTCCGAGCGCATCCTCAAGCGCTCCAAATGCGACCATCTCTACAGCATCGACATGTGGGCGGGCGACCGCGGCCACGGCGTCGACCAGTATCGGGAGGCCATCGTCCGCCTCGCGCCCTATCGGACGCGCAACTCGATCCTGCGGATGCGCTTCGATGAGGCGCTCTCGCTGTTCGACGATCACAGCCTCGATTTCCTCTATGTCGACGGCTACGCGCATGATGGCGAATTGAACGGCCAGACCTTCCGCGAGTGGTTTCCCAAGCTGCGCTCGGGCGGCATCATCGCGGGCGACGATTATCATGCCGACTGGCCGCTGGTCGTGGCCGCCGTCGACAGGTTCATCGCCGAGAACCGGCTCGAGCTGCATGTCATCGAGTGCAGCGAAGAGGCCTGGAACAGCAGATATCCGACCTGGTTCGCGATGAAGCCCTGACCGCCGCGCGATGTTCCACAACACCAGGCAGAACCGGGATCTCAAGCGCCAGCTCGACCGCGAGGCGATGCTCGACCATGGCCGCACGGTGCTGCAGGTCGAGGCCCGTGCCATCGCGCAGATGTCGCATGACCTCGGCGACGAATTTCCCGAGGCGATCGAGATCCTGCTGGCCGTCAGGGGCCGCGTGATCGTCAGCGGCATGGGCAAATCGGGCCATATCGCCCGCAAGATCGCCGCGACCTTCTCATCGACCGGCCTGCCCGCCTTCTTCGTCCACCCGGCCGAAGCGGCGCATGGCGACCTCGGCGTGATCGCCAAGGGCGATGTGCTGGTCGCGCTTTCGAACAGCGGCGCCACCGCCGAGCTGATGCCCATCATGCATCACGCACGTGCGCTCGACTGCCCGGTGATCGGCATTACGGCGCAGCGTCATTCGCCGATGATGCAGATCGCGACGATTGGCCTCATCCTGCCCAAGGTTCGCGAGGCCTGCCCGGCCAATGTCTCGCCGACCACGTCAACGACGCTGATGCTGGCGTTGGGCGACGCGCTCGCCGTCACCGTCATGCGGACACGCGGCGTCACGCGGGCCCAGCTCGAAGTGCTGCATCCGGGCGGCGCCATCGGATCGCGCCTGCAGGCGGTCAATGCCTTCATGCATGACGGCGCGGCCCTGCCACTGGTCGGCGCAGAAACGCCGATGCGCGACGTCCTGGTCACGATGACCGAGAAAAGCTTCGGCATTGCCGGCGTCGTCAACGCGCGCGGCGAGCTGCTCGGGACGATCACCGACGGCGACCTCCGCCGCAAGATCGAGCGGCTGCTGACCAGCAATGCCGCCGAGGTGATGACGGTCAATCCCAAGACGATCCCCGAGGGCACGATCGCCGAGGATGCCTTTGCGATGATGACCGCCAACAAGATCACAGCCCTGTTCGTGATGGATGCCGAAGCACCGGACAAGCCGGTCGGGCTGCTCCATATCCACGACCTCAATCGCCTCGGTCTCGCTTGAGACGCGCGCCGGGCTTTCTGTCCGGCTGCTTGCCCGCTATGAGCCATCTATGAGCGTAAACGCCCCCCATGCCGTCGAGATCGGCCATTACATCGTCGCCAACGACAGGCCGCTGGCCCTGATCGCCGGCCCCTGCGCCATGGAAAGCCGCGATCATGCGCTGGAGACGGCACAGGCGCTGGTCGAAATGACCGATGTCATCGGCATGCCGCTCATCTACAAGTCGAGCTTCGACAAGGCCAACCGCACCAGCCACAATGCCCCGCGCGGGATCGGCATGGAAGCGGCACTGGCGATCTTCGCCGAGATCAAGGCGCGCTTCGGCTGCCCGGTGATCACCGACGTACATGAGAGCGACCAGTGCGCGCCCGTCGCCGAAGTGGTCGATGTGCTGCAGATCCCTGCCTTCCTGAGCCGCCAGACCGACCTGCTGCTCGCCGCCGCGAACACCGGTGCGGCCGTCAATGTGAAGAAGGGCCAGTTCCTTGCGCCCTGGGACATGGCCAATGTCGCCGCGAAACTGAAGAGCACGGGCAATGACCGCATCCTGCTGACCGAGCGCGGCGTGAGCTTCGGCTACAACACGCTGGTGTCCGACATGCGCGCGCTGCCGATCCTGGCGGCAACGGGATGTCCGGTCGTGTTCGACGCGACCCACAGCGTCCAGCAACCCGGCGGCCAGGGGACGAGTTCCGGCGGCCAGCGCGAGTTCGTGCCGGTGCTGGCGCGAGCGGCGGTGGCCGTGGGCGTGGCGGCCGTGTTCATCGAAACGCACGAAAATCCGGACCGCGCGCCGAGCGACGGGCCGAACATGGTGCCGCTCACGGAATTGCCGGCACTGCTTGCCCGATTGCAGGCGTTCGACCGACTGGCGAAAGCGGCCTAAGCCCGCGCCCGCACGCGCCAGGCCGCCCAGGCGGCGCTCAGCACCACCGTTGCGGCAAGGCCGATGATCTCGCGCGGTGCGCCAAAAGCAATGATCGCCAGCATCGCCAGGATTCCGATCGCTGCGGCATAAGGCAGCGCGGCATAGCGCACCGCCGACTCTCCGCTCGTGACACCGCGCCGATGCAGATGCCAGGCCGCGGCGCAGATCAGGATGTAGATGCCCGCCGTCGCGAGGCCCGAAAGGATCGCCAGCGCCTCGAACGTGCCGCTGATCGCGAGAAGGATCGCGAGCAGGCTGTGCAGCGTGATCGCGACATGCGGTGCATGGGTGCGCGGATGGGCGGCGCCGAGCGCGGACGGCAACATGCCGTCGCGTGCAAAGGCGAAGAGCACGCGCGGCGCCCCGAAAATGTCCGAGCCGATCCAGCCGAAGCGCGAGAGCGATGCGCCGAACAGCAGCACGAGGCCGAGCCAGGGCGCGATCGTTCCCATCGCGTCGGCGAGCGGCGTGGCCGAACCGGGCAGCTTATGGCCAAGCAGGCCCTGCACGACGAGCTGGATGGCGACATAGAGCAGGGCCGTGAACAGCGTGGCGATGAGCAGTGCGCGCGGGATGTTGCGCGCGGGATTGCTGATCTCGCCGCTGGCCGCAAGCGGGGTTTCCATGCCGGAAAAGGCGAACAGCGCGAGAATGAACGCCTGGCCGATGGCAGTCGGCGGCGGCTGGTCGGTCATCGGCGCGCCGCCATGCATGAGCAGCCAGCCGCCACCCACGACGACGAGGACGAACAGCGGCACGAGCTTGAGCACCGTCAGCGCGGTCACGAAGCGGGCGGCCGGATCGACGCCTGCAACATTGATCGCGGCCAGGCCGCCGATGACGAGGGCGATGACGACGCCGCGCCAAAGCGGATCGCCCAGTACGGGAAGCGAATGGGCAAGGCCGTCGACGAGCGCAGCCGCGATGCCGCCACAGGCGAGCACGCTGCTCAGCCAGACCAGCACCCCGGTGACGAAGGCAGCCACGGGGCCGAAGGCAGCGTCGGCATAGCCGTAGGCGCCGCCGCTGGTCGCCACGCGCCCGCTTGCCTCGGCGGCGCAGAGATTGACCGCCCCAATCGCGAAGGCGCAGATCACCAATGCCAGCGGCGCCCATCCGCCGGCCGCGCCCGACAGGGCAGCGGGCAATGAGAAAATGCCCCCGCCGACAACGCCATTGACGATGGTTGCGGCGAAAGCCCAGGCGCCGACGGCCCGGACCAGGCCCTGATCCCTCTTGACTGCGCTGTGGCCGACCCGCCGGCTTATCCCGATTGCCATGTCCTCTTTTCCTGTCTTTTCAGCCTGTTGCTGGAGGAAAGAGGGGCTGGCGCATCGATCAAATACCGCCGCCGGTGAGGCGCTGGCAGATCATGTCGAGCTGGTCGAGGCTGGAATAATGAAGGGTCAGCGCACCTTTTCCGCCCTCATGCGTGATGCCGACCTTGAGGCCGAGCAGGTCGGCGAGATGATCTTCCATGGCGATCAGGTCCGGATCCCGGCCCGCGCCGACGCTGACATTCGCGGTCTTGCCCTTCGCCGCATCGCGCGCCTTGCGCACCAGGCGCTCGGTCTCGCGCACCGAAAGCCCCTTGCGCACAATGTCCTCGGCAAGGCTCGCACAGCCTGGCGCGCCGATCAGCGCGCGGCCATGGCCCATCGACAACTGGCCGGTCATGACAAGATCCTGCACGTCATCGGGCAGGTCGAGCAGGCGCATCAGGTTCGCGACATGACTGCGCGACTTGCCGACCGTGCGCGCGAGCGCCTCCTGGCTATGACCGAACTGGTCGATCAGCCGCTTGTAGGCCTGTGCCTCCTCGATGGGATTGAGATCCTCGCGCTGGATATTCTCGACCAGCGCGATCTCCAGCGTCTCGGACTCGCTGAAATCGCGGACGATGGCAGGGATGCGATGAAGCTGCGCCTTCTGCGCTGCCCGCCAGCGCCGCTCGCCCGCGACAATCTGGAACATGTCGACGCCGGCGGGCCGGACCACGATCGGCTGGATGACGCCGCGCGTCGCAATGCTCTCTGCCAGTTCGTCAAGCGCAGCGGCATCGAAATGGCGGCGCGGCTGTTCCGGATGTGGTGAGATTCGCGAAATTTCAAGGAGTTGAATCGATCTCTGGCCACTGGAGGGTGCGTCCTGGACGGTCGGTTCACCCTGGACCGGCACGTCCTTCGCTGCCTCGCCCAGCAGCGCCGAAAGACCTCGGCCGAGGCCCATGGGCCGCTTCACCTTCACCGTGGCTTCGCTGTCATTGCTCATGCGGCAACCTCCTGCTTGCGCGGCAGCCTTTCCAGCAACTCGCGCGCGAGACCCATATAGGCCTCCGACCCCGAACAACGGATATCGTAGATGAGCGCCGGCACGCCGTGGCTCGGCGCTTCCGACAGCCGGACATTGCGTGGAATCACGGTCTTGAAGACCAGATCGCCCAGGCAGGCGCGCACATCGTCGGCCACCTGGTCGGTCAGGCGATTGCGGCGATCATACATGGTGAGCGCGACGCCGAGGATCGACAGGTCCGGATTGAAACGGCCGCGAATTCGATCGATCGTCTGGAGAAGCTGCGACAGGCCCTCGAGCGCGAAGAATTCGCACTGCAGCGGTACGAGAACCTTCTGCACAGCGACCATCGCATTGACCGTCAGCAGGCCGAGCGACGGCGGACAATCGACAAGGCAGACGTCCCAGCGGCCTTCCGGCGCATGGCCGAGCGCATTGACGAGCCGATGTGTGCGTTCCTCGAAGTCGATCAGCTCGATCTCAGCGCCGGACAGATCCTGCGTTGCTGGAATGAGGTCGAGACCGGGGACTTGCGTATGGATCACTGCCTCATCCAGGGCACAATCGCCGATCAGCAGGTGATAGCTCGAGAAATTGCGGTCTCGTTGCGTGATCCCGAGGCCGGTCGAGGCGTTGCCCTGTGGGTCGAGATCGATCAGCAGGGTGCGATGACCGGTTGCGGCGAGCGCGGTGGCC
>DASWYL010000067.1:0-29140 GCA_036404995.1 Sphingobium sp.
GCCTCGGACGACGCCATCGAGAAGATCGCCCGGCCCACTTGGCATGGCGACAAATATTGGCGGCTGGGAGGCGGCGGCACGGTCTGGGACAGTGTCGTCTATGACAAGGACCTCAACCAGCTGCTGATCGGCGTCGGTAACGGATCGCCCTGGAACCACAAGCTGCGCAGCGAGGGCAAGGGGGACAATCTCTTCCTCTCGTCCATCGTCGCGGTCGATCCGGATACCGGCACATACAAGTGGCACTACCAGCTCAATCCCGGCGAGAGCTGGGACTATACCGCCACGCAGCAGATCATGCTCGCCGACCTCAAGATCGACGGCAAGGACCGCAAGGTGCTGATGCAGGCGCCAAAGAACGCCTTTTTCTATGTGATCGACCGCACGACAGGGAAGCTCATCTCGGCTCAGCCCTACGCGAGGCAGAACTGGGCCAAGGGCATCGACCTCAAGACCGGCCGGCCGATCGAGAATCCCGGCATCCGCTATGATGATGGCCCGGCGCTGGTGATACCGTCGGGCATCGGCGCCCATGCCTGGATGCCGATGAGCTATTCGCCCAAGACCGGCCTCGTCTACATCCCCGCGATGGAGCACCCGCTGGTCTATGGCGACTCCAACCCCTTCGAGATCCATGAGGGCCGGTGGAACACCGGCGTCTCCTTCCTGGCCCCGCCGCCGCTGCCCGGCCTTCCCGCGACGCCCGAGGGCCGCCGTGCTGCGCTGACGGCGATGACCAGGGGCAAACTCGTCGCCTGGGACCCCGTCGCGCAGAAGGCGCGCTGGGAAGTGAAGCGCGACTGGCCTTGGAACGGCGGCACCCTCGCAACCGCCGGCAATCTCGTGTTCGAAGGGACGGCGCACGGGCAGTTCGAAGCCTATTCGGCTGACAAGGGGCAGAAGCTCTGGTCGTTCGCAACCGGGCGCGGGACGCTTGCCGGTCCGGCGACCTATCGCGTCAATGGCGAGCAATATGTCGTCGTGCTGTCCGGCTATGGCGGCTCCATGGGGATGGCGACCAGCACCAGCTTCATGAAGGAAAAGATGCCCAATGGCGTCATTCTCGCCTTCAAGATCGGCGGCAAGGCGACCCTCCCCCCGCACCAGCCTATCCCGCTCGACAAGCCCCAGCCCAGCAGCGAGAGCTTCACGCCTGCGCAGGTCGCGACCGGCGCCAAATTCTACGGCACCTACTGCACCATCTGCCACGGCGGCCCGGTCAATCCCGACCTGCGACGCTCGGCGCTTCTGCAGAGCAAGGAGGCGTTCCAGCAGGTCGTGATCGGTGGCTCGCTATCACAGAACGGCATGGCGAGCTTCGCGGCCTATATGAAGCCCGAGGACGCCGAGGGCATCCGCGCCTATCTGAACGGGCAGGCCAAGGCATTGCTCGACAAGGAAGAGAAGACGACGGGCAAGTAGAGACCCGCCGCGCCTCGAGCACCGCAGGTCCGCCAGTTTTCCGCCGCGTCAGCGCGAAGCGACCGAGCGCCCCTTGCCACCCTTCATGACGCGGACGAATTCTGCGTCCGCGCGTTCCTTGGCCTGGGCGCGGCAGCGATCGATCTCATCGACCTGCCAGGGTTCGGCAGTGGCGTAGCTGCCGCATACGGCCTCGAGCGCGCGGCTGATGCGACGGCGCAGGGTCACGGCATCGTCCGCGCGAGACAGGTCGAGATCGCTGATGCGGACGCTGACCTGGGCTTCGCGGGCCGCAGCCGGCGCGGCGATGGACAGGCCGAAGGCGCCGGCAACGATCCCGGCAACGATGATGGTCTTGCGCATGGTCATTCTCCCGTTCACGTCCGTCGCGGGTCTGCAGCGGATGACCGGAAGACTGCCCCCGCCCGGCCAGATGCGAGAGGATGAGCAGCTGATTTCTGCGGCTTGAATCCTGATGCGAAGCCGATGTTTCGCCGATTTACGTCAGGAACGGCGGCGATAGTCGGGCTGGACGCCGATCTCGCGCCAGTAGCGCTCCATGCCGATGCTCTCGACGATCCCCTGAAAGCGCGGATCGGTGCGCATCCTTGCGGTCGATGGCTGGAAGAGGAAGCGCGTGTTCCGCGCGCTGCGTGGCGAATAGGAACCCTGCGAGCCGAAGAAGCGCGCATCGGGCACGACGAAGCCGCGATCGAAATAGTAGGCGTCGGCAATTGTGAAGGCATCGTCGAGCCGACCGAACAGGCAGGCGAACTGGATCGCATTCTCGGCCATGCCGGCGCCCTGGCCGGCACGGCGAAACTGCTCGTCCATGACGGAATCGATCTCGCTTCGCGCACCGCTTCGCGCAGCGCGTGCGACGGCCATAAGCGCATCGAACTCTTCCGCGTCAATGCCGGACGGCCGATTGCCCATATCTTCGCCCATTGCGATCGCTGCGCTGAATTGCCCGCCGTAAAGCAGGATGTAGAAGCGCGCGAACCAGAGCGCGAACTGGCTGGGGTAGAGGGCGGCCGCCTGGGCGGTCATGCGATCGAGCTCTTCCACGCGCCCCGCGCCCCACAGGGCTTGGATCAGGGTATAATATTCTGACGGAGGGCGCGCCGTTCGGGTCTGCTTCTGCAGATAGACGAGCGCTTCTTCAAAGCGGCCCACTGCGTTCAGGAAGTTGCCGAGCACCGACTGGATCAGCGAATCGTCTGGCCTGGCCGCCAACGCCCTGCGAAGACCACGCTCACCCTCCGTCCAACGACCCATCTGCGGCAAGGTGGTGGTTTGAGCGAGGATCGCGTAGGCATTGCCCGGATCCTGTTGCAGGGCGTGACGCAACGCCGCTTTGCCCCGTTCGACCAGAGCATCCGACTCGTTTGTCGGCCGAAAATAGGAGGCGCGCACATAAGCGATGGCCAGCAGGCCCCACCCGTCCGCCTGATCGGGCGCAATCTCGGTAATGCGCCGGAACGCCCCCACCGCCTGATTGGCCCCCTCACGCGTGCCCTGAGCTAGAGCGATGCGGCCCTGTATCGTCAGGGCCGACGCTTCCGCCAGCACGGCGGGCTCGCCGAGCCTGCGGTAGAGCAGCGAGCCGCCCGCGGCCAGACCGGTACCCCCCAGGGCCAACGCGCCGGCAACGACCGCACGGCGCGTGATCCGGGGCCCGGGCGTGGACGCAGGCAATGCCCCCGCCGCCGGGACCGCCTTGCCCTCTGCATCGAGCGCGATCAGCCGGTACCCGATCTTGGTCACCGTCTCGACGCGGAAACTGTCCGTGCCGATCGCCTCGGCCGCCTTGCGAAGGCGGGACATGACGCGATTGACAGCATCCTCGCCAACGATCCGACCCTGCCAGCAGGACTGCATCAGCTCATCGCGCGTGACGACGCCGCCCCTCGCCTTGGCCAGCGCGATCAGCACCTGCATCACGCGATGCTCGAGCACCTCCTGTGCGCCGCCTTCGCGGATCAACGCCCTGCGCACCGGCGAAACCGTCAGCCGGCCGAGAACGAAGTCCGGCTCATGTGCAAGCTCAACACGGTCAGCCTCGGCCAAGTGCGCAATCCCTGCAGATCAGTGGCGGCCTGATACGCGAGCACCGGCCCTACGTCGAGAGCCGGGCGTGGTGCGGCGAAGGATTGGTTGCAGATCAAAACCCCCTGTCATCCGCGCTCAAAGCCGCTATGGATCGTCGAGTCAGAGACAGCAGATTCTGCGTCTTCAGGAGAGCGACATGGAAAATTACTTGAAGACCATCGGTGGCATCAAGGCGCGCGGTGCCGCGAGCCTTTTCATCGATGGCGAGTGGCGTCCCAGCACCGGAACCACCCTGCTTGAGGTCGTGACGCCGCATACCGAGGAGACGGTCCTCGAATATATCGAGCCGAGCACGGCCGACATGGACACGGCCGTTGCCGCTGCCCGGCAGGCGTTCGACTTTGGCCCCTGGCCGCGCATGTCTCCGCCCGAGCGCGGCGTGTACCTGAAGAAGGTCGGCGACCTCCTGAAGGCCCGCATGCCCGAGCTCGCGGAAGCCTGGACCGGCCAGGTCGGCGCCGTGATCGGCTTCACCAGCAAGGCCAGCTACCAGGTGCCCGGCCTGTTCCATTTCTATGGCGACCTCTGCGACAGCTACAAGTTCGTCGACGAGCGCATCGGTTCGATGGGCGGTAACCGCGTGCGCGTGGTCAAGGAGCCGGCCGGCGTCGTCGCCGCGGTGACGCCCTGGAACGCGCCGCTGGTGCTGCTCGTCTACAAGGTCGCCGCCGCACTCGCCGCAGGCTGCACGATGGTCTGCAAGCCCTCGCCCGAGACCCCGATCGACGCGCACATCCTCGCCGAGTGCCTTGAGGAAGCGGGGATTCCCAAGGGCGTGTTCAACATGCTGCCGGGCGGCCGCGAGGTGGGCGACCATCTCATCCGTCATCCCGGCGTCGACAAGATCAGCTTCACGGGCTCGACCGCAGCGGGCAAGCATATCGCCGGTGTGGCGGCAGAGCGCCTGGCGCGCGTCTCGCTGGAGCTTGGCGGCAAATCGGCCGCGATGCTGCTCGATGATGCGGACATCGACCATGTCCTCAAGAGCCTGGTCCCTTATTCCATGCCGATCACCGGCCAGGTCTGCTTTTCGCTGACTCGCGTGCTGGTGCCCAAGAGCCGCAAGGAAGAGTTCGTCGACGCCTATACGAGCGCTGTCTCGAAGGTGAAGGTCGGCGACCCGTTCGAAGCCGATGTAGGCATGGGTCCGCTCACCATGCAGCGCCAGCTCGATCGCGTGCTTGGCTATATCGAGAAGGGCAAGAAAGAAGGCGCCAAGGTCGCGCTCGGCGGCGGCAGGCCGGCTGGGCTCAACCGCGGCTTCTATGTCGAACCGACCGTCTTCACCGACGTCGACCCGAACATGACGATCTTCAAGGAGGAGATTTTCGGTCCGGTCGTCTCGGTCATCGACTATGACAACGAGGCGGACATGATCGCCAAGGCCAATGACACGATCTACGGCCTGCACGGCGCCGTCTATACACAGGATCCGGAGCGCGGCTTCGGCGTCGCGCGCGAATATCGCGCCGGCTCGATCGCGATCAATGGCATGGCGGTCGATATCCACATGCCCTTCGGCGGCTTCAAGCAGTCGGGTATCGGCCGCGACGGCGGCATCGAGGGCCTGGAAAATTATACCGAAACCAAGGCGGTCTATTTCACCTGATCTCGGGCTGATCGCAAAACAAGATAAAGGGCCCGGACCTGCCCAAGGTCCGGGCCCTTCTTGTCGGCGCCGCCCTCTTGCCAGCACGCGACGCCGCAAGGTCTAGCGCCGGAGACGCTTCCAGCCGATCCACACACCACTGACCGAGGTGACGAGGCCGAGGATGGAGAAGGCCCAGAGCAGGACGTCCCAGAGTGGCCGATGGAGCGTCAGGGCGTTCAGATCCCATTTGTGGAACATGTCGTAAAACCAGCGATAGGCGCGGCGGCGTCTGTCCACACCGTTCACGATCTCGCCGGTCGCCGGATCCAGGTAAAGCCAGTTCCGGTCGGGATCATCGAAACGCAGGCGCAGTACCGGGAGCGCAGGCTTGGCGCCGATGTCGTAATAATAGGCGTCGGGTTCCGTCATGAGCGTCGCGCCCACGATCCTGCCCGCCGGGATCAGGCCGGAAGCGGCATGCTCGATGGTGGCAGGATCCGACGGGGCCGGCGCAAGTTCGGGCAGCGTCAGGACGCGCCGCGACCCATCGGCCGCATAGAGCGTCACCCGCGGCAACCCGGCATGGGCTGAAAAGCGCGCGAGCCGGGCGCCCTTTGCGACGGTCCCCAGACCCTGCGGATCGATGACCGGAAGGTCCGTGCTGGCGGAATAGCGTTGCTCGACGCCCTCCGCCGGACCCGGCGATTCGAAGAGCCTGCCGGGATCGACCGACAGCCAGCCGCTGAAGATCCAGAGCAGCAAAGTCACCCCGCCGACCAGTCCCGCGACATGATGCCACAGCATCCAGCCATGATAAGGCACCATGCGGCCGCCCTTGAACCGGCGCTTGCCAATCCGCGTGCGCAGGATACCGATCCAGATGCCGGTCAGCGCAGCGGCAATGCATGGGCCCGAGACCCAGATCACGACCTGGCGCCAGGCTTCGTTGTCCTGTCGCAACAGGCGCGGGTAGAGCCAGTGCGGGACAGAACCCAGCCAGTTCCAGAACCGCTCATTGCGCGTCGTGTTCTGGACAACATTGGCCGTCGAGGACGAGACATAGAGCTGCGTACCCGCCCTGTCGGCGAGCGACACCTTCCAGAGCGGCCGATGGCGATCGAAGCCGCCCGCGACAGTCCATTGGTCGCTCTCGATCGGATGGACATCCAGTGCGTCTGCACTACCGAAGCGCGACGCGACCCGGCCGGCATAAGCCGCGTTGACAACAGGTTCCACGACACCCTGCTCCGCCGCGACGGAGAAGCGCTTGCCCTCCCAGTCCTGCACACGCCAAACCGGATGTCCATCGCGCATCTCCAGGTCGAGACTGCGCGGCGTCCCTTTCAGAGAGATGGGCGGCGGCACATCGACCTTCGCCCAGTCGATCGCCTCCTGCCCCGCGACCTTCTCGCTGAGCGAAAGCGATGGATAGGGCACGTAGATCATCACCAGGCCCGATGCGAACCACATGGCGAAGAGCAGGCAGCTGCCAATGCCGACCCAGCGATGGATCAGGTAAAGCCAGCGCTTGAGGACGTGCCCCCAGCGGCGAGACGCTTGAGAACTACGTCCAGGCGCGGGCACTTTAGAAGCTGGCACGGAGCGAGACATCGACGGAACGCGGACGCCCCAGGATCCACTGCTCGTCGTTGTAGGTCGTCTGGGCATAATCCTTGTTGAACAGGTTATAGCCATGGACGTCGACGGCCAGCTGCGGCGTGATCGCGTAGGAGATCGTGCCGTCGACCGTCACGTATCCGGGAACGCGGAACTTGTTGGCATTGTCCGAATAGGTCGGGCCGACATAACGCAAGCCTGCGCGCGCCTGCAGTCGGGACGTCGCGTCCCAGCGCAACCAGAGATTGGCCAGTTCTTCGGCGATGTTCGGCGGTGTCTTGCCGCTGTAGCTCGTGCCACCGGAAATGAAGTCGTCGAAATTTGCGTCCAGGATCGTCCCATTGGCATCGATGCCGAAGCCGCCGGCTAGGTCCAGCGAGAGCGACGCCTCGATGCCCTGAGCCGAGCGCTGGCCAACCTGCTCGATCGGGCTGGACAGCGTCTTTTGCGCGAGCAGGCCATTTTTCACGAGCCGATACGCAGACACCGTTGCCGCGCCATGACCATCGAGGAACGACATCTTGGCGCCGACCTCGATCTGGTTGCCGGTCGCGTGGCTGAGCTGGACGCCGTTGGCGGAGACCTGTCCGTTGCCGAGCGTGACAAGCGTGCCAAGGGGATCCACACCTGTGGCATATTGCGCGTAGAATGAGAGCTTCTTGGTGGGTTGATATACAGCGCCAACGCGCCAAGTGGTGTTGTTGAACGACTTGTCCAGCACGAACACATCCGAACCCGTCGCGATCGACCAACGCTTGACCCGGTCATGCTCGACGCGAATTCCGCCGACGATCGAGAACTGCTCGGAGAGCTTCAGCCTGTCCTCGGCGAAAAAGGCATATTCGTCGGTCTTCGTGCGGAACTGCGGCGTAATCCCCACCGTCAGAAGATACTTGCCCGGAACGGGATTGAGCAGGTCGACGAAATCTTCCTGAACATCGCCGTTGAAGTCGTGCGAATATTTGAATCTGATCGAGTTCAGGTCGGCGCCAACGACCAGATCGTTGCTGATACCATCGCTGAGCGGCGTCCTGAGCGTCAGGCTGGCCTGGTCGCCCCACTGAACCTGGTCGTGGATGATCCCGAAATTATCCGTGCGGTAAACCGTCCCCGGCGTGCCGGACGTCAAATTATAGCCATTGGGGCAATCGCCCGTGCTGGCGATCACGCAATAGCTTTCGAGGTTGGTCCACTTCCGCTTGCTGCTGAGCCGGTAGACCTGGTTGTTGAATGTGAGGTTGTCGCTGACATGCCAGTCGATCTCGAGGGTCGTGCGATTGTCGTTGGACCACTCGACCGCGTCCGAGATGTTGTAGTTGCGCTCGCGAATGCGCGTATCAAGCTTGCCGTTCACCAGCGGGGTGCCAGTGTATTTCTGCGGATTGGCGTTGCCGAAATCGTTCCGCAAAGTGACGGCGAGCGCCTCGTTTGGTGCCCAGCGCAGTGTGCTTGAAGCGGAGAAATAGTGCGAATCGCCACGGTCGACATAGCCGTCCGAGCGACGGTAGCTGGCGTCGACGCGATAGGAGAATTGGTCACTCAAAGGTCCGCCGATGCCCGCTGCGACATGCGCGCTGTTCTGCGAACCGAATCCGGCTTCCGCCTCCACTTCGGTGCGGCTGCTGTTCGGCTTGCGCATGATGACATTGACCGCAGCGCCCATGGCTCCCTGGCCATAGAGCACCGAAGCCGGCCCGCTCAGGATATCGATCCGCTCGACCATCCAGGGATCGGTCGGGAAGGTGACCGTGCCTGCCGCGGGGAAGAGCCGCACGCCGTCGATGAGTTGCAGGACCGAGCCCTGACCGGCGAAGCCGCGCGCGGCAAGCGCGGTGTTGCCGTTGCCCAGGTTGCCGACGTTGGTGATGCCGGGGGCGCGGGCTTCCGCCTCGACAATCGACATGTCGCCTCGCGCGCGGATGGTGTCGCCATCGATCACGCTGAGCGTGGCTGGCGTTTCCAGCGGCGTCAGATTGAGGCGGCTGCCGGTCGGCGAGACCGTCTCGAGATCCGCCGCGCGGATGCCCGTAATGATGATCGTGCCCTTGTCGTCGCTCTCGTCCGCTTCGGCGCGGACCGCCCCCGCATTGAGCAGCAGCCATGCGATTGCCACGGCGCCGGCCGTGCGGCGCCATGCGTTTTGAATTGCCATTCTCGCCTCCCATCAACCCTGTCGGTCGTCTGTTGTGCGGGAGGGAGTGGAAGATCGTTGCATTGCGAACAAGTTACGTACGGTTCGCGAGGTTTCATGAAACGTTACAGCGGTGGCTACATTGTTCGCAGCTGCACAATCCGCAAGGGCGATTCAGTTTTTTGCGTTTGTGGAATCGGTTTGTGTTACATACAAATGATCACAGAACAAACAGGATGTCGTTTGGATTTTTCCACTGTTTTTTCTGGAGATTTTATATGACGAAGACCCTCATTTCGCTCGCCATCTCCGCAGCCGCCCTCGTGGCGACGCCCGCATTTGCAGATGCGGAAAACACGCAGAAGATGCAGTTCAGCCATGAAGGCGTCACTTATATCTACACCAAGACGCAGGTCGGCCAGTCGACGATCTACAAGGGTACCGCCATCCCGGGCGATACCTTCTACCTCGTCGAGCGCAAGGGCCAGGTGACCGGCAAGGCCAACGGCATCAACGTCTCCTTCCGCGCCCCGAAGGTCGATATTGTAGCGACCGCCAACACCGTGCCGCTCGCGGTCCGCTGAGCCGGCAATTCAAGAAATATGACCGGCCAGTCCGCCATGCGGGCTGGCCGTTCCTGTTTGGGCGGGCTGCGACCCCCTAGCGAACCAGCCGATATCCCACGCCCGGCTCATTCCGGATGAGCGAGAGTGCAACCCCGTCGCCTTCGAGCTTGCGGCGCACACCGCGTGCGGCGACGCGCAGATATTCGACATCGCGTTCGTGACCCGGGCCCCAGACATTGCGCAGCAACTGGAGATGCGTAACGACACGGCCGGGATGCTTGGCAAGTTCGGCAAGGAACCCGAATTCCTTGGGGGTCAGATGCACTTCCTCCCCCAACCGGAAGACGAGGCGGGCTGCAAGATCGATCTCGACGTCACCGATACGAACCACCGGCGTCTCTATGTCGGCGGACAAGCGGTGGCGCAGCGCGGTGCGAATGCGCGCGAGCACCTCTTCAGTGTCGAATGGCTTGGTCACGTAATCGTCCGCACCGAGATCGAGCGCAGCGACCTTCTGGTCGGTGGCATCGCGCGCCGAGATAACAAGCACGGCCGCGCCCGCGCCCTTGATCAGCGGCACCAGTTCCAGCCCGTCGCGATCCGGCAGGCCGAGGTCGAGCAACACGGCGTCCGGCTTGTCGATCTGGAGCGCGCTCAGCACCTCCCGCGCCGATCCTGCCTCCACGACGCGATAGCCCGCCCGAGCCAGTCCGGCTGCGAGCAAGCGCCGGATCGCGGGCTCGTCATCGACGACGAGTAGTTTTGGACTCAGCGTCATTCGCCCTCTCCTAGCGCGTTCCGGCAACAATGTATCCGTCCCGCACGTAAGCTTCGGAAGCGCTGGGACGTGCGGAACGTCAGGAACGCGGAACGGGCCAAGGGCGCCCAGCGCGATATCGGACAGTGTCGATTTGGCAGAAGGCCGACATTAGCCTTCCGTGCGCAATTCAGGTACTCGCATAAAGATTGCGTAAAGTTCGTGGCGAAGCGGCCCGTCCCTCACTAGATCGCCGCCGCGTGGCCAGATCCGGCCGCAACAGTCGAAAGGGCGCGTTGCTTTGCAACCCATTGTCCAGGCGGAAGCCGACGATCATCACGGCCATCAGGAAAAGCTCAGCACACTCGCGATCGGCGCGATCGGCGTCGTGTTCGGCGATATCGGCACGTCGCCTCTCTATGCACTTAAGGAGAGCTTCATCGGCCACCATCCTCTGGCCGTCGACCGCGCCCACATCTTCGGCGTGCTGTCGCTGATCTTCTGGACGATGATGCTCATCGTCACGCTCAAATATGTCGTGGTGATCCTGCGCGCCGACAATCGCGGCGAAGGCGGCAGCCTGGCGCTTCTCGCGCTGATCAGCCGCAAGATCGCCACCAATAAATGGAGCACCGGCATCACCATGCTCGGCCTGATCGCGACGGCGCTCTTCTATGGCGATGCGATCATCACACCGGCCATTTCCGTGCTTTCGGCGGTCGAGGGCCTCACTATCGTCCAGGAAGGGCTGACGCCGCTCGTCATGCCGATCACGATAGCAATCCTGGTCTTTCTTTTCGCGATCCAGTCGCGCGGAACGGCGACCGTGGGCAAGCTCTTCGGACCGGTCATGCTCATCTATTTCGCCGTACTGGCCGTGCTGGGCATTGCCGGCATTGCGCAGGCGCCCGAGGTCCTGTGGGCGCTCAACCCCTGGCACGCGCTCAATTTCTTCCTGCTCGATCCGATGCTGGCGTTCCTGGCCTTGGGGTCGGTCGTTCTGGCCGTTACCGGCGCCGAAGCGCTGTACGCCGACATGGGCCATTTTGGCCGCAAGGCGATCATGACGTCCTGGCTCTACGTGGCGTTTCCCTGTCTCCTGCTCAACTATCTGGGGCAGTCGGCGCTCATCCTCAGGAATCCAGGCGCGATCGAGAACCCGTTCTTCCTGATGGCGCCTGACTGGGCGCGGCTGCCGCTGGTAATCCTCGCGACGATGGCGACGATCATTGCCAGCCAGGCCGTGATCTCAGGTGCCTTTTCCGTTTCTCAGCAGGCCGTGCAGCTCGGCTTCCTGCCGCGCCTCCAGATCATGCACACCAGCGCCAAGGCGGCTGGGCAGATCTACGTGCCGCTGGTCAACTGGGCCCTGCTGGCGCTCGTCATCGCGCTTGCGCTGGGCTTCGGCAGCTCGAGCAATCTCGCCGCAGCCTATGGCATCGCCGTCACGGGAACGATGTTCATCACGGCCTGCATGCTGGGCGTGCTGACCTTCGCGGTGTGGAAATGGCCGCCTCTGGTGGCCGGCCTGGTCACAGGCGCTTTCCTTGTCATCGATGGGCTATATTTCGCGTCCAACGTCACCAAGGTGCCGGATGGCGGCTGGTTCCCGCTCCTCGTGGCCGCAGTGGCTTTTACCTTGCTCACCACCTGGGCGACGGGGCGGCGGCTGGTGCGCGAGCGCCTGGCCGAGGGTGCCATGCCGGTGGAGGTGTTCATCAGGTCGGCCGCGCATTCGGTCGAGCGCGTGCCGGGCACGGCGATCTTCCTTGCCTCCGCTGCGGACGCCATTCCGCCTGCCCTGCTGCACAATCTCAAGCACAACAAGGTGCTGCACGAGCGTGTCGTGGTGCTGACCGTGGCGACACAGCCGGTGCCCCACGTGCCGATCGAGGAGCGCGCCGAGGTGAGCGACCTGGGGCAGGGCTTCTACCGCGTCGTGCTGCGCTACGGTTTCATGGACGAGGCGGATGTTCCCACAGCGCTGGCCGGCATCAAAGATGCCGGCGGGCCGTTCAAGTCGATGGAGACAAGCTATTTCCTTGCCCGCCAGACACTGATCCCATCCGCACGGCCAGGCATGGCCATCTGGCGCGAAAAGCTCTTTGCCTGGATGGTCCGCAATGCAGCGAGCGCGATGGAGTTCTTCAAGCTGCCGACCAACCGCGTGATCGAGCTGGGAAGCCAGGTCGAGATCTAGGCGGAACGCAAGACAGACGTGATCGTCGATGCTGCCGCGTCTTCGCGCCAGCCATCTGAGCGGGCTTGTCCGGCGATTGGCCGTTGCCGGATAGCGTGAAGAATTTTCAGAGCAGGACCAAGGCCGCAGGCTGACGGCTTCGTCTTGATGGTGAAACGCGGTGACCCTCGCCGCGTCAAACATCGAGACCGGAGAGAGTCATGCGTCATCTGTTGTTCCTGTCCACCTGCATGGTCGCGATCGCGTCCGGAGCGGCGGCGGAGACTGTTATATCCACCAAGCAGACCACGCCGGTCCGCACATCCACGATCAAGCAAGGTGCTGCCGACGACATCAAGATTGCGCCCGGAGGTTCCATCGAGCTCGCAGCGGGGACGCCCATCTTGGTCGACAGCGCGAACAAGGTCACGAACGAAGGCAAGCTTCAGGTGACGGGCGCCAATGCCGTCTCCGGCATCCTCGTCATGCCGGGCCGGTCGGGCGGTATCGTCAACACGGGCAAGATCATCGTCGACGAAGTCCATGCAACGACGGACTCCGACAATGACGGCGATGCCGACGGCCCGTTCGCCGCCGGGACGGCGCGCTTCGGCATCCAGACGATGGGCGCCTATAACGGCGACATCGTCCAGTCCGGCGAGATCACCGTGCTCGGCAACGATTCTTACGGCATCGAGCTGGGGGGCCCGCTGACCGGCAAGCTCACGCATGACGGCACGACCAGCGTCACCGGCGATAATGCCGTCGGCATCCAGATAAACGATGTGACCGGCGCCGTTCGGCTTGCCGGCACCATCACGGCCAAAGGCGTCGGTGCGAACGCGGCGCGGCTCGACGGCAATGTTGCGGGCACTCTCACTGTGCAGGGCGCGCTGAGTGCCACCGGCTATCGCTACACAAATCCGCCTGCCAACACCTCCAAGCTCGATGCGGACGACCTGCTTCAGGGCGGCTCGGCGCTCGTCATCGGCGGGGACGTGAGCGGCGGCATCATTCTCGCGACGGCACCCAAGGATACCAATCCTAACGACGCAGATGAGGACAAGGACGGCATCGAGGACGCGAAGGAAGGCAGCGCCGCCGTGCGCTCCTATGGCGGCGCCCGCGCGATGACGATCGGTGCGGCGACGCGCAACATCACGATCGGCGAAGTGCCCGGCAGCGCCTACGGCCTGGTGATCGATGGGCTGGTCCAGGGCAGCGGCGTCTACAAGGATGTCGCCGGGCGCGGCCTTCAGGTCGGCGGCCTGGGCGGTACGGTCGACATCGAGGGCGGCATTCTCGTCAACGGCGTGGTGGGGGCCGACTCGCTCAATGCTTCCGCTTCAGCGATGCGCATCGGAGCCGGCGCAACCGTGCCCGTGATCCGCGTGAACGGCAGGGTCGAAGCCAAGGGCAGCGACGCCATGTCGACGATCGCGACGGGCATCGTCGTGGACGAGGGTGCTTCGGTCTACGGCATCCGCAACACCGGCACGATCAAGGCGACGGCGCTGGGCGAGGCCGGCACGGCTGTGGCCATCATGGATCTTTCCGGCTCGGTCTCGCTCATCGAGAACAGCGGCCTCATTTCTGCGACTGGCGCCAAGGCCGATTCCGGCCGCAATGTGGCAATCGACGTCTCGGAACAGTCCAGTAACGTCATGGTGCGCCAGGCGGCTGGCGCGGCCGGTTCGCCGGCACCGAGCATCGTGGGCAATATCGTCTATGGCGGCGGCAACGACCTGCTCGAGGTCTCGGCCGGATCGGTCAAGGGCGTCACGCTGTTCGGGGCTGGCAACGACGTGATGAAGCTCATGGACAATGCCGTCTATGAAGGGCGAGTGCTGTTCGGCGACGGCAACGCCACGATGTCGCTCAGCGGCACGTCCAAGTTCATCGGCACGGCCAATTTCGCACAGATGCCAGGCACGCTCAGTGTCGGTGCGGGCGCGCTCTTCCAGGGCAAGCTGGACCATGCCCATGGCGTCGCGCTGACCGTGGCGGGGGGCACGCTCGACCTCGGCGCCCCGGCCAATCTCACCAGCCTCACGATCAACAACAAGGGCACGCTCGGCGTCATGCTGGGCCAGGCCGGCAGTACGACGCCGCTCATCACGGTCTCTGGCGCGGCCAACTTCGCGCCCGAATCCAAGCTCGTCATACGTGTCAGCGACCTGCAGCACGCAGTCGGCACGCATGTCCTGCTGACTGCGGACAATGTGACCGGCAGCAACAACCTGACCGCGAGCGCCCTGCAGTTGCCCTATTTCTACAAGGCAGCGGTGCAGGGCACGGGCAAGCAGGTCGACATCATCGTGACACGCCGTCTCAAGACCGAAATGGGCCTCAACCGCTCCGAGGATGCGGCGTTCGATGCGGTCTATGCGGCGCTCGCCAAGGACGCCAAGGTCGCCAGCGTGTTCCTCGCCTTGCCGAACGAGCAGAGCATGCGCGCGACGCTGCAGCAGATGCTGCCCGATCATGCTGGCGGCACCTTCTCGGTCGTCACGCAGGGATCGCGGGCATTCCAGCGCATGCTCGAGGACCGCAGCGCCCCGTTCAAGGATGAAGGCGACTGGGGCTACTGGATCAGCCAGGCCGGCTGGGGCCAGTCCAAGGCGATTGGCGCGACGGCCGGCTTCGAAACTTCGGGCTGGGGCATCGGCACCGGATTCGAATTCAAGACCGGTCTCGGCCATGTCGGTGTATCGCTGGCCTATCTGCGCGGCCGCAACCGTGACAGGGGATCGGCGGGCCGGATCAACGCCAACCAGTATGAGCTTGCGGGTTACTGGCGGCTCGAGGCCGACAGGTTGCAGGTCAACACGCGCGGCTCGATCGCCTTCATCGATCTGTCCGGCACCCGCAGCTTCGAGGGCATGGACGGATCGCAGAAAGTCTCGCTGACCAGCCATTCCGATCGCTCCGCACGGCTCTATTCGGGTTCCGCCATGGTCGCCTATCAGATCGGCGACGGGCGCATCGGCTTTCGACCGGTTGCGAGCATCGACTATTATCGCATTCACGAAAGAGGCTACACCGAAACCGGAGGCGGACAGGCCTTCGACCTCGCTGTCCGCTCGCGCACCTCGGACGAGTTGACCCTCAACGCGAGCGGCGTGCTCTCGCTCGGGCTGGGCGACTATTCCAGCATTGAGATCGAGGGCGGCCGGCGCGAGATCATCTCCGGATCGCTGGGTCGGACCGTCGCCCAATATGCAGGCGGAACCCCGTTCACGCTGACGCCCGAAGGGCGCACCAGCGGCTGGCTGGGCCGCATCCGCGGCGCGACGGGTAACCGGGATTTCCGCATCGGCACGGAGTTCAGCGCCGAACAGCAACAGGGCAAACTTGCTCTGGCTCTGCGGGCAAATCTTCGCGTCGGGCTTTAGTCCCCACGGTCCGGCGCGAGGGCAAGAGGGCGCTCGGGATGCCCCCTGAAGAGCGATCCTCTTGCCCGTTCTTACACCCCGCGACACCGGCTCAAGGCGAGCCCGGTCGCCGAAACGGAGTTCGCATGGCCCCTGCCGTTTCCTGTCACGGCCGCGCCACAAGGCATCGCGGCAGGTTGCACGACCCGGCGCGGCGGTTATATCCCGCCGCGCCGGGAACCATGCGCGCGCTGCCGATCCCGCGCACGGAGTCCGGAGACGCGGATTCGCGACGGAGCGGGGGAGTGATGGCACAGGCGCCCGGAGAAATTGCCAGACAGGGACTGGAGGCCGTGCTGCTGGCCAACCGGACGCAGCTTCTGCGCTTCCTCGCTGCGCATGGCGCTGGCGATGCCGCCGAAGACCTTCTCCAGGAATTGTGGCTGCGCATAAGCGATCGGCCCGTCGGACCGGTCGGCAACGCTCTGTCCTACCTTTATCGCGCGGCCAACAACTTGATGATCGACCGCCACCGGGCGGAGCGCCAGGCGCGGCTGCGCGATCAGAACTGGACGGAGACCTTTGCTGGCGACGAGGCAGCGCCCGATCCCAGCGCCGAGGAAGTACTTATCTCTCGCGAGGAGTGGCGACGGATGAATGCCACGCTCGCGGCCGTTGGGGAGCGGCCCGCCTACTGCCTGCGCCGTTTCCGCCTCGACGGCGTGTCGCAGAGGGACATTGCGGCAGAACTGGGAGTAAGCCTGAGCACCGTGGAAAGCGACTTGCGCAGAGCCTATGCGGCGCTGCTCGCGGCAAGGAGACAGTCCGATGACGCATGACTCTCGCCTGGAGGCCGCAGCGCTGGACTGGGTTATCCGGCAACGCGATCCCGATTTTTCGGACTGGGCTGCGTTCACCGACTGGCTCGGCGCTGATCCGGCACATGCCGAGGCCTATCACGAGGCTGCAGCGCTCGACGCCGATCTTGCGGCCCTCCCGCCCGCTGACGAACCCACACTGCCGCCCGCAATTGAACCCGCGCCGCTGCCGGAGGATGCTGGCAATGTCGTGCCTTTTCCTCGCCGGGTGAGCCGTCGGACTTGGCTGTCGGGTGCCGTGGCGGCATCGCTCGTCGGCATGATCAGCTATTCGGTTTTGCGCGACACCACGCCGGACAGCTACCGCGTCGAGACGGCCATGGGCGAGACGCGGGTCATTGCCCTCGCCGACGGCAGCCGCATCTCGGTCAACGGTGGCACCGCCATGGTCCTGAGCCACGACGATCCCCGGCGCGCGACTCTTGAGCGCGGCCAGGCGCTCTTCACCGTCGTCCATCGCGAGGACGCGCCGTTTCGCGTCAAGGTCGGCGAAGCCGAGCTGGTCGATATCGGCACGGTGTTCGACGTGGTCCGCGCCAACGGCGAGACACGCGTTGCAGTGTCGGAGGGCGCTGTCGCCTACACTGCCGCTGCCGGCAACATTCGCGTCGATGCGGGACGCCGGCTGGTCGTGCGTGAAGCGTCGCACGAGGCGGACATTAGCCGTGCCGATCCTGCGGCGGTGGGCAGCTGGAACAGTGGCCAGCTGATCTATGATGGCGCTCCGCTGGAGCAGGTGGCCGCCGAGATTTCGCGGACCACGGGCCTGAAGGTCCGCACCACGTCCGAGGCGGCGAGCATATCCTTCCGGGGTGCACTGCAGACGGAAATGCCAGCGGAGAAGCTCGTGGCCGACCTTGCTGCGCTTTCGGGCACGCGCGCGCGCCGTGATGCGGGGGGGTGGACGCTCGTCAAATGACAAGGGCTATTGTCGCATCGCTGGCGCTGGTCGCGCTGCTTTGCGCAGCTCACCCCGCCTATGCGCAGCCACGACGCTTCGACGTCGATTCCGGCCGCCTGTCCGAGAGCGTGCCTCAGCTCGCCCGCCAGGCGGACATCAGTATCGCCGTCTCCAGCGACAGCCTTTGGCGCGCGCGGGGCCGGTCCGTCCATGGCACGCTCACCACCGAGGAAGCGCTCGCCCGCCTCCTCAAGGGCACGGGCAGCCGCGCTGTACGGCTGAACAAAACCAGTTGGCGCATCGAGCCTTTGCCGACGCCGCAGCATCATGCCGCGTCTGCACCGGCACCCGTCACGCCACAGGCAACCGCGACTGAAGAGGCGCCGATCATCGTGATCGCGAGCAAGCTCGACCAGAGCTATGAAAAACTCGCTGCCGTTGTGCATATCGTTGGCGAGGACGATCTCGGCTTCGGGGCGGAGCGCGGGACGGATTCGATCCTGACGCGCCTGGCCAGTGTCGCGTCGACGCATCTTGGCTCCGGGCGCAACAAGCTGTTCATCCGGGGCATCGCGGATTCCAGCTTCACCGGACCCACACAGTCCACGGTCGGCGAATATCTCGGGGACCTGCGCCTTTCCTATAACGCCCCAGACCCGGATCTCAGGCTCTACGACATCGATCGCGTCGAGATCCTTGAGGGCTCGCAGGGAACGCTCTACGGCGCGGGCTCATTAAGCGGCATCATCCGCCTCGTGCCGAATGATCCAAGCCCGGCCGCCTTCTCGCTCGACACGCGCATGGGCGCGTCCCTGACGCAGCACGGCAATCCCGGCGGCGACATTTCGGCGACGCTCAACCTTCCCCTGGCGAACAGCGGGCACGCGCTGCGCGTCACGGCATTTGGCATCACCGAGGGCGGCTATATCGACAATCCCGTCCGCGGCGAGAATGACAGCAACCAGACGCGCATAGTCGGCGGTCGCGCGACGCTGCGTCTCGATCCGGGCGACAACTGGACCATGGACGTCGGCGGCATCTATCAGGCGACGCTGCTGGACGACGCGCAATATGCCGATCGCGATGCCCCGCCGCTGACCCGCAAGAGCGCGGTCGTGCAGGATGCACAGTCGCACTATGGCATGGCGCTGGCCGTCGTTCGCAAGAGCTGGGGGTCGATCCGCTTCCAGTCCTCCAATGCCTATGTGAAACATACGCTCTCCGAGCGTTTCGACGCTGCACCCAACGGCGCCGCACCCAATCTCTTCGTGCAGCACAGCCGCACGGAGATGCTGACCAGCGAGACGCGCCTGTGGCGCCCCGTCCAGGCCGGTCTCGGTTGGCTCGTCGGCTTTAGCGCCATCCAGAACCGCACCGAGCAGCACCGACAGTTCGAGCAAGCCCTCACGGCGGCGGCATCCACCGGTGTCACCAACCACATCAGCGAATTCACGGCATATGCCAAGGTCACCGTCGAGCCCTGGCGCGGTTTCATCCTGGGCGCGGGCGGGCGGCTGACGAGCAGCCGGCTCGGTGGCGCCGCCGAAGACGTGCAACTGCCTGTCGCCTCGGCAGGCGCAGGCATCACCGCGAGCCGCACGGAGCGGGAATTGCTGCCCTCGGCCGACGCCCTGCTGCGCGTGACGAACGCGGTCTCCCTGTTCGCGCGCTATGAAGAAAGCTTCCGCCCCGGCGGTCTTGCGGTCGAAGGGGGCTTTGTGAGGCGCTTCCGCAACGATCATGTCGCCAATTGGGAAGTCGGGCTTCGCTGGGGCCGCCAAGGCGCGCCGATCGCGGCGACACTCTCGCTGGCCCATACCGACTGGCGCGACATCCAGGCGGATTTCATTGATGGCAATGGATTGCCGACCACGGCCAATATCGGCGATGGACGGATCACCTCCATTGCCGCCACGCTGGCCCTGCGTCCGACGTCGCGTCTCCGGATCGACCTGAGCGCGGTCCACAATCGCAGCCGGGTCGTCGCACTCAGTCCCGAGGTCGCCATGCTGCCGTCCGCCTCGGCGATCGGCCTGCCCGTCAACGGTCCCAGCACGGGCCTGCCGGGCCTGGGCACGGTTGGCGCATTCGGCCCGATGTCCCAAATCGGCAAGATTCCGAACGTCGCCGAGCAGGCGGTGCAGGGCAGCTTCGACTATCGCCTGGCGGTGAGCCGCTATGAGCTGCGCTTGGGCGGCTGGATCAAGTATATCGGGCCTTCGCGTCTTGGCGTCGGGCCGCAACTGGGCGATGAGCAGGGCGACTATGTCGACACCGGGCTGGCCGCTCGCCTGGGTAACGATCAGCGCGGCGTCACGTTGACCGTGACCAATCTCCTCGACTCCCGCGGCAATCGCTTTGCCTTGGGCACGCCGTTCGACAGCAACACCGCCAGCTTCGTGACACCGCAGCGCCCCCGCACGTTCAATCTTGCCGTGGACCTGGCTTTTTGATGGCGGATGGGGAAATGGTGCCGGGGACGGCAACGCATAGATTGCTGTAAATGCCCCATTATAGCTGTTCGTTTGTTACCCTAGCGAATGACGATGCCCCCTGAGACCGCTTCCGCCAATATTTCAGACCTTCGAGGCCGCTAAGCGACTACCCGAACGCTGACATTCATTAGTGGTGGCCTTCTTGTCCGATTTTCCGACAGCTTATGCTCTACCCATTTTTTCGACGATCATGTCGAACAGAGCGCGCAGCCGCGGGAGGCGACGCAGGTCCCGATGGTAGCCGATCCAGGTTTCCCGCGATGGGGGTGCGTCACCCAGCTCCAAACGTTCGATGCCAGGCGTCGCATCACCGAGGGGACAGGGTAGCACCGCTACCCCGACACCGAGCGCGCATAGTCTGGCTTGCACCTCTCTGCTGTTGCTCCGTTGGGCGATCTCGGCGTTCGGCAGCTGCTTCTCGATCCAGCTCACATCCGGCATTCCGCCAAAGGCAGTGTCCATGATGATCAGGCGCGCTCCCGCCCCGTCGCCAATTTGCGGCCGGGTCGAACCGATTTGGCCATAAAGCGCATATGGTATCGTCACGAGCTTGCGGACGATGACATCCGGTTCGTCGAAACGCGCAATCCGCATCACAAGGTCCGCCTCGCGTCGGGAGAGGCTGTAGAGGCGCGGATCGGTCAGCAACTCCACGACAACACGCGGATGGCTCTTGGAGAATTCCGCCAGGATGGGGGTGAGCAAGGTGACGCCGAACCAGTCTGGGCAAGACAGGCGCAACATGCCTTCCAGCCCGGCCGCGTTGCCATCGAGGGACCGTTTAAGGGCTAACGCCTCCTCTTCCATTCGACCTGCATGGGCGAGGACTTGTTGGCCTTCGTCGGTGAGCACGAAGCCAAGGCTCGTTCTTTGAAACAGGCTGGCACCCAGAGCGCTCTCAAGGGTGCGTAGCCTTCGCCCCATCGTGGGCTGCGTTTGGCCGAGTTGCCGGGCAGCAGCGCCCAGCGTGCCTTCGCGCGCGATCGCCAGAAATATCCGCAGATCGCTCCAGTCCAGATCATGCATCCCGTCACTCATTAATTATTGTATGGATTAGATGCATTTATCGACAATTCCATTCAGTTTCGCAACGCGTAGATAGGCTGCACCCCAATGAAAGGAGTGCCCCATGCCCAATTCCACCATGAAAGCCGCGCTCGTCGAGACGAATGACGGCCCGTTCCGCAGTGTCGAAATCGCTCGTCCGGTGCCCGCAGCTGGCCAGGTTCTGGTCCGCGTCCGCGCGAGCGGCCTCAACCCGCTCGACACCAAGATCCGCTCTGGCTCTGCGGCCCACGCTCGCCATCCGTTGCCTGCGATCCTCGGCATCGATCTTGCCGGCGTCGTGGAGGCGGTGGGAGCCGATGTCTCAACCTTCCGTGTTGGCGATGAAGTCTATGGCATGACGGGTGGCGTGGGAGGCATCCAAGGTTCCCAGGCTCAGTTCGCGGCGGTCGACGCAGCGCTGCTGGCGCACAAGCCTGCCAACCTTTCGATGCGTGAGGCCGCGGCACTGCCACTGGTCGCCATCACAGCGTGGGAAGGCCTGGTCGATCGCGCGCGTCTCCAGGCCGGGCAGACGCTGCTCGTCCAGGGCGGCGCCGGCGGCGTCGGTCATATCGCTGTTCAGATCGGATTGGCCCTTGGGGCTCGGGTCTATGCAACCGCCCTGGGCGAGGCCGACCTCGCCTACCTCAGCAGCCTTGGTGCCACAGCCATCGACGGAACGCAGGATGTCGCCGCCTATGTCGAGAAACTGACCGAAGGCCGAGGTTTCGATCTCGTCTACGACACCGGCGGCGGAGCCCTGCTCGATGCCTCTTTCAAGGCGGTGCGTCGCTTCGGTCATGTCGTCAGCTGCCTTGGCTGGGGCACACATGCGTTGGGCCCGCTCTCGTTCCGCCAAGCGACCTATTCGGGCGTTTTCACACTTGAGCCGCTGCTGACCGGAGAAGGTCGCGCCCATTTCGGAGAGATCTTGTCCGAGATCGGCAAGTTGGTCGAGGCCGGCAAGCTGCTACCTCGCCTCGATCCGCGGGTTTTTGCGCTCGAGGAAGTTGAGCAGGGTTATGAAGCCCTCCTTGCCAGGGACGGCCACGGCAAGATCGTTCTCGACGTCGATTGAAATCGGTGGAAAGCAAGAGGCGGTTATGGCGCGGCGCATGGACCAGCGGCGCGGGCCTTAGTAGACGGCTTGGGCGTTCTTCGACCGCGTGTTAGCGCAGCCCGATAGTTGCGCTGGGTTAATTCAGGGGCCGGCGGCTCTCCCCGACAAAGCTGTCGTCCCGATGGTTGAATTGCACCATCGAAACTTGCCATTCGTTCACAAGTAACTCGCCGATAGCGAATAGCCATCTTTGTGACAGAGCCGACGCTCGCGAAAGATCGGCTAAACGTCGGCTTATGCCGAAACTCGACATCCCCATAACAGAAGTACGGGGAGGATTGTCGTCGTTACCTTACCGGAAGCCGTCCGCGGCAGGAACCACGCTCAATATGGCAGATTGCTGCGATCCGCAAAGACGGTGGCGAACGATGGTGAACGCGGAAATGGTGCCCGGGGACGGAGTCGAACCGCCGACACTGCGATTTTCAGTCGCATGCTCTACCAACTGAGCTACCCGGGCACGGGTCACAGCACCGGCAGGACGCCGGGCGAAGGCTGGCCCTATAAGAAGCGTGTCCGGCCCTGTCCACCCCAATGATGCTTAATATGCCACGCCGCCGAGCGACAGGGGCTTTCCATCCCATTGCTCGCGTCTTAGGGTCCGAGGTCATGACGTGAGCGGCGGCCGCCATGCTGCCGCACGCGCTCCAGAACGACCCTCAGCCCTCAAGGATTCTCCATGCGCAAATCGCTCCTGATTGCTTCGGCCATGGCCGTGGCACTCGCCGCCCCCTCTCTCGACGCCAAGACGAAGGCGACCGCTGCGGCGCCCTCAGCGCCCGTCAAGCCGGTCGCGCCCCGCTACGGCAGCTGGGGCGTCGATCTCGCCAATCGCGACACTGCAGTCGCGCCGGGCGACGACTTCAACAAATATGCCAATGGCGCATGGTTCGCGCGCACCACGATTCCGGCCGACCAGACCAGCGCGAGCACGAGCCGCGACATCTACAATCTCACGCTCGAGCAGAAGAAATATATCATCGCCACACAGGGGCCCGAGACGCAGATCGGTGGTCTCTACGCGAGCTTCATGAACGAGAAGGCCGTCGAGAAGGTCGGCGACAAGTCGCTGCGCACCGAGCTCGCCAGGATCGCCGCGATCAAGGACAAGAGCGAGTTCGCGCGCTACATGGGCGCGACCGCCGGCGCCTTCGGCCGCTCGCTGATCGACGCAGGCGTGGTTCCCGATCTCGACGACAGTTCGACCAAGATCCTCTGGCTCGGCCAGGGCGGTCTCGGCCTGCCGGACCGCGACTATTATCTCAAGGACCAGTTCAAGACGCAACGCGACGCCTATCAGGCCTATATCACGCGTCAGCTTGGCCTTGCCGGCTTCAAGGACCCCGCGGGCACCGCCGCCGGCGTCATGGCCTTCGAAACGGAAGTCGCGAAGCTGAGCTGGGAGCTCGCCGAGCGCCGCCAGGTCGAAAAGCTCAACAACCCGACCACACTCGCGAAGCTGCAGGCGGAAATGCCTGGTCTCGATTGGGCAGCGTTCTTCGCCGGCCTTGGCATCACCCAGCCGGGCAAGATCAACGCTTCGGAAAAGAGCGCGATCATGCGGCTGGCCAAGCTGTACGGCGACACGCCGCTGGAGACGCTCAAGGCCTGGGAAAGCTTCGCGGTCGCCGACCAGGCATCGCCCTACCTCAACGACAAATATGTGCAGAGCCGCTTCCTCTACACCAAGGTGATGAACGGCCTTACCGAGCTTCCGCCGCGCTGGAAGCGTGCCGACACGCTGCTGGACGGTTCGCTCGGCGAGCTGATCGGCAAGGTCTATGTCGAGGATTTCTTCCCGGCACGCTCCAAGGCGATGATGGAAGAGCTGGTTGCGAACCTGAAAGTCGCCATGGCCAAGCGTATTGCGACCAATGAGTGGATGGAGCCGGCGACCAAGATGGCCGCGCTCGAGAAGCTCGCCAAGATGAAGGTGATGGTCGGCTATCCCGAGACCTTCCGCGACTATTCGACGCTCAAGATCGATGTGGGCGACCTCTACGGCAATGTCGTCCGCAGCTCCGCCTTCGAATGGCAGTATCAGCTCTCGCAGCTCTACAAGCCGGTCGACCGCAACAAATGGGCGATGAACCCGCAGACCGTGAACGCCTATAATGGCAGCCTCGAGAACAAGATCGTCTTTCCGGCCGGAATCCTCCAGGCGCCGGTCTTCGATCCCGATGCAGATCCGGCGGTGAATTATGGCGCGGTCGGCGCCGTCATCGGCCATGAGATCAGCCATGGCTTCGACGACCAGGGCCGTAAGATCGACGCCACGGGATCGCTGCGCGACTGGTGGACCGCAAAGGACGCCGAACGCTTCAATGCCGAGGCTGCGAAGTTCGGCGCGCAATATGACGCCTATGAGCCGATTCCCGGCATGCATGTGAACGGCAAGCTCACCATGGGTGAGAATGTCGCGGACCTCGCGGGCGTGCTGATCGCGCTGGAAGCCTATCATGCCTCATTGAAGGGCAAGCCGGCGCCCGTCATCGACGGCCTCACCGGCGACCAGCGCTTCTTCCTCGCCAATGCGCAATGGTGGAAGCAAAAGCTTCGGCCCGAGGCTGCCAAGGACCAACTCGCGTCGGACCCGCACACGCCATCCGAGTTCCGGGTGATTGGCCCGGCCCGCAATATCGACGCCTGGTATGATGCGTTTGGCGTGAAGCCGGGCAGCGGGAAATATGCGCTCGCCCCAGAGCAGCGCGTCCGCATCTGGTGATCTGGTGAGACGCCCGGGATCGGCTATTCGGTCTCGGGCTTCTCGTCCTCTTCCGGCGCGGCGGGCATTTTGTAGCCCTCATCCACCCAGTTGATGAGGTCGCGGTCGCGGCAGCCACGCGAGCAGAAGGGCCGAAACTCGTGGACAGTCGGCTTTTTGCAGATCGGGCAAAGCGGCTTAATGGACATGATGCGATCCGATCGCGAGCGTGTCGTCGCCGGTGATCGTCACGGCGCCACCGCGCCGCCGCTCCAGCAGCTTGATCCAGTCGGGATGCGCGAGAATGTCGCGCGCTACAGAGGGCGCAACGGTCAGGACGAGTGAACCGGGTCCGGCGCGTTCGGCAGCGCGCAAGGCGGCCATCGATGCCGTCCTGACGGGATCGGCGCGCAACAGCTCGATCAGCGACGCACGCTCGCGACGGCGCACGATCTGGATGAAGCCATAGCCGTTGACGGCCGTCCGTTCGAAGGGCTGAGGCAGGAACTTGTCAATCTGCGCAGCAGCCACCGCCCTTTCGTCCTTGTTGTTCATGGTGGGCAGATCGATCCCGATCGAGCCGGCGATCCCCATGCGGCGGATCGCCTGCGCCGCCAATTTCGCGCCCTTCGGGCCCAGCTTGGCAACTTCGAGGCTGCCGTCAACATCGATGAGCGTCATCGCTGGCGTAGGGAAAATGCGCAGTGCCGCGTCCTCAGCACCAACCTCGCCGGTCACCGCCTCGGACAGCAACTCGCTCCAGCCTGCGGCCTCCAGGTGGTCTTCCTCATGGGCCGGGCAAGGCACCACCGGCACGCCTGTTTCGACGATGCGCTGGTAAAGCGTAGGGCCGGGGCCCACCGCCGTTCCGGATACCGCAATCCGTCCCTTGGCATGCTTCTCGCGCTCACCCTCAAGACCTGGCTCGCCGATCGCCTCACGAAAGATCTCGACCTTGACCGCGGCGCCTTCGGCGACCTTGGGCGGGATCGGCTCGATCAGCACATGTTCTCCGCTGTCGAGACGCACGATGCCGCGCTTGCGCGGGATGAGCGTGCGCACCAACCGGCCGCCATGAACGCCGCCCGCGCGAACCTGCCCGCCCGTGCGCTCGATCTGCGCTTCGATGATCCGGCCACCGTGTACGAGTGCGGCGCGGGCCTCGCCAATGCCTTCCTCATAGAGCCAGTGGGGGCCGGTTGGCATGTCGCTCATCTGATCAATCCTGCAGCAACGAGCAAGGCGCGGGCCTCATAGAGCGGCAGGCCAATGACGCCCGAGGGACTGCCCTGCATGGCACGGATGAGCCCGGCAGCGCGGCCCTGGATCGCATAGCCGCCCGCCTTGCCCTGCCATTCGCCACTGGCGACATAAGCCTCGATCTCATCGTCGTGAAGCGGCTTGAAGGTGACGATGCTGGTCGATAGCCGCTCCCGCACCTTCCCGGCGGGATCGACCAATGCGACTGCACTGAGAACGCGATGCCGCCGGCCGGAGAGCAGCTTGAGGCAGAAGCGTGCGTCCGCTTCCGTCTCGGCCTTGGGCAGGATGCGACGCCCGCAGACGACAACCGTATCGCCCCCAAGCACATGGGCCTCGGGATGGCGCGCGGCGGTGGCGGCGGCCTTCTCCCGGGCCATGCGCGTGGCATAAGCCGGCGCGAGTTCGCCCTTTCGGGGCGTCTCATCAATATGGGCCGGGTCGATCGCGTCGGGCGTCAGGCCGATCTGCGCAAGCAGGTCGAGCCGGCGCGGCGACGCGGACGCGAGAATGAGGCGAGTTGTCATGAGCGGCCCCTAAGCGGCCAAACGCGCGCGGGGGCGATCAGCGCAGGAATCAGCCTTGGGGCCCCGGACCGCCACGGCCCGGCATGTAGCGATAGGTGATGCGGCCCTTGGTAAGGTCGTAGGGCGTCAGCTCGACCAGCACTTCGTCGCCCACCAGGACGCGGATGCGGTTCTTGCGCATCTTTCCGGCGGTATGACCCAGGATCTCGTGGTCATTTTCGAGGCGCACGCGGAACATCGCATTGGGGAGCAACTCCACCACCTGTCCACGCATTTCGAGCAGTTCTTCTTTGGCCATAATCTTCCAATAGTTCGCGAATGGCGCCCCATAGACCCATTCGTTGCAAATGAAAAGCGAGCGGCGCTACCGATTTCGCGTAGCAAGATCATCCGCAGCATTGCCGATGCTGTCGAAGGCGCGCGCGATTTCCCCTGGCGCCGTACAATAAGGCGCCATGAGATAGATTGTGTTGCCGAGCGGACGAATCAACAAGCCCTGAGCGAGGAAATTGGCACGCAGCGCCGGCGCGACATCGGAAAGATAGCCTGCATCCGGCACGACGAGATCGATCGCCGCGATCCCGCCGATGCGGCGGGGACTGGCGAAGCGATCATCGCCCGCCAGCGTTGCAAGTCCAGCGTCCAGCGCCTGCCCGAGCGCCGCCACGCGTCCCAGAACATCATCGTCCCGCCAGATCGCGAGATTGGCATTGGCCGCGGCGCAGCTGATCGCATTGGCGGTAAAGCTCGACGAATGGTAAAACATGTCGGCCCGATCGATACTGTAATGGGAGGCGAAGATTGCCTCGCTGGAGAGCGTCGCGGCCAGCGGGACGGCGCCGCCGGTAAGCCCCTTGGCGAGGCACATGATGTCTGGCGAAATGCCGGCCTGCTCGCAGGCGAACACCGTGCCCGTACGCCCCCAGCCGGTCATCACTTCGTCAGCGATGAACAGCACATCATGCTGCGCGCAGATTACTCGCATTAAGCGGAGGGTTTCGGCCGAATAGACCAGCATCCCGCCGGCGCCGAGGATCAACGGCTCGACGATGAAGGCTGCGGGCTTCTGCGGCGCACGGCAGAGCGCCTCAAGCGCATCGAGCGTTGCTTGCTCTGCGCCAGCGACCGGGAAAGGCACCGTCGCGACGTCGAACAACAGTGGCGCATAGGCGCGGTTGAACGCGCCCCGTTCGCCGACGGACATCGCGCCGATCGTATCGCCATGATAGCTATGCTCCATCACAATGATCCGGTGGCGCGGTGCCCGGCGATTATGCCAATGGCCGAGCGCCATCTTGAGGGCCACCTCGACCGCCGTCGAGCCGCTGTCGGAGAAGAAGACACGCTCCAGACCAGATGGCGCGATCTCGACAAGTCCCTTTGCCAACGCTTCGGCCTGCGGATGCGTGTAGCCCGCGAAAATGAGCTGATCGAGCCGTGCGGCTTGGGCGGCGATGGCTGCGACAATGCGCGGCTCGCAATGGCCGTGGGTGATGACCCACCAGCTTGAGATCGCATCGAACAGCCGCGTACCGTCGGCACAATGCAGCCATTCGCCCTGCCCCGTGACGATTTCGGGAATCGGCTCCTTGAGACCATGCTGGGTGAAAGGATGCCAGACCGGCGAACTCATGCGGCGAGCCCCATGGCAACACGGATCGCTGCGAGGTCGATGCCGTTCATGGCTTCTGCCAGTGTTTCGGCGCGCAGCGGATCGAGTGGCGGGATACGGCCGAGCGACGACACGCCCGAGAGCGCTGGAATGACCCGTTCATTCTCGGCATGCGGTTCACCGACAAACAACAGCCCGGCAATCGGAATGCCCCGCCTCTGCATCGCCTCGATGCTGAGCAGGCTGTGATTGATCGTACCGAGCGCGGTCCGCGCGACCAGCAAGACCGGTGCCTCCCATGCCGCGAACTGGTCGATCATCAGGTGCGGTGGATCGGTGCCCAGGGGGACCATGACCCCGCCAGCACCTTCGACGATGAGCGGGCGCTGTGGCGGCAGCGCCAGCCGCGCCAGGTCGATCGCGATACCGTCATGCTGCGCAGCAAGATGTGGCGAGGCAGGCATGGCCAGCCGATAGACCTCGGGCAGGACATGGCCGGCAGGAACGCCGAGAGCCCAGGCCGTTCCGCTGTCCGTGCCCTCCTCGGTCCCGGCCTGGACGGGCTTCCAGTAATGGGCGCCCAGCGCCGCAGCAATTCCGGCTGCAGCGACGGTTTTGCCGATGCCGGTGTCGGTCCCGGAAACGATGAGGACGCCGCTCATGCGGCCTCGACGGCGAGGACGTGTTGAAGCGTCTCGCCCAGCGCCGCGACGATCGCGCCGTCAACATTGAGGGTCAGCGAAATGCGCAGCCGCGACGTGCCGCGCGGCACTGTCGGCGGCCTGATTCCACGCACGTCGAAGCCAGATTGCTGGAGCGCCGCTGCCACCCGCATTGTCCGCGCCTC
>DASWYL010000068.1:0-14784 GCA_036404995.1 Sphingobium sp.
ATGTTGACGTTGGGATAGCGCGTCGCATGGTCGGCGACCTTGCGCATGGCCCCGCGCGTATCGCCGCCGATCGGCATCAGCACCACGACGATGCCGAGCCTGTTCGCGGCCGCCCATGAGGCCTGCGCCTTGGCGGAGAAGAACGGGAAGTCGCTGTTGGGCGGCGCCGTGGTTCCCGGCGCAGGCGGCGTGGCGGGCGGTGTCGGTCCTCCGGTCCAGCGCACGCCGACGATCCTGTTCTCCTTGGCCATCTTTTCAAGCGCGGCCGGCGTCTTGTCATCCTCGGGATCGAGGATCACGACCGGCAGGATCTTGTCGGGATATTGCCGGGCGATGTCGAGCAGGTAGCTGTTATCGAAGCGGTATGTCGAGCTGTACTGGACGCCGATGCCCTTGGCGATGTGGTTCTCGTCCCAGAAGGCGAAAACCTCCTTGGGTGTCTGCGGGAAGCGCATGGCCTTGGCCACCATGATCTCCGGACCGTAGCGCGCGGTGCGGGCGTTGAACGGATATTTGTCGGCATCGTTCGTGTAGAAATGCGTGTGGGTGTCGAAGAGCTTGAAGCTGGGCTCGATGACATGACCGAAGGCGGCCCTGGGCATGATAGATGTGGCGGCTGCGCCGAGCGCTGTGCCGAGAAAAGTGCGACGTCGCAGCATGGAGTCCTCGCCTCGTTCTTGTTGAGCTCTTCTAGCAAGCGCCCTGCGGCCCGACTTGATCTTAGCGGCCCACTTGTCTGCTCCCTTTGGCAGCGGCAGCGCCCGCGCATCAGGCGGGCAACGAACCCAAAGGGGCATAAATCTTTGGACCGGATTGAGCGCGCACCGATCCGGCCTTGCAATCGCGCGGGGGGTTGGCCGAAGCTGCGCCAAATTCCTGAGGAGAGGACGGGCCATGAAATTCAAGGCCATCGCCGTTTGCGCAGCAGTCTCGCTGATCCTTGCGCCAGCCCCGCTCGCGCTCGCCCAGGCGCCGGCGGCGGACTCTGTCGACGCGCTCGCCCGCGACGTCGGCCGGCTCGAATCCCTGCGCGCGGTCAAGACCGTCCAGCGCACTTATGCCCAATATGCCGAATATGGCCTTTGGGGCGACATGGCCGACCTCTTCGCCGCCAAGGGCCGGATCGTCTGGGGCGACAAGGTGATCGAGGGCCGGGCTGCCATCGCGGCCTGGCTCAAGACGCATGCCGGCCCCGTGGGAACGGTCCCCGGCGCACTCAATACCGAGATGATCGACGATCCGCTGGTCAATCTCGCCGTCGACGGCGAATCCGCCAAGGGGCGCTGGCGCGGACTGCATTTCCGGGGCGACGGCAAGGGCAAGGCGTGGATGGAGGGCGGCCTCTACGAGAATGACTATGTGCGCGAGGGTGGGCGCTGGAAGATCGCGACACTCCATTATTATCCGCAATATGAAGGCCCGTATGCCGACGGCTGGAGCAATGTCGGCCAACAGGACCTACCGATCGTCCCCTACCATTTCACGCCGGACGAGACGGGCATTCCCGTGCCGCCCGCCCAAGGGCCGGCACCGACTGCCAAAACGTCGCTGGCCGCGCTGTCCGAGCGCGTCGCCGCCCTCAACATCGAGGATGACGTGCGCAACCTGCAGAACAGCTACGGCTATTATGTCGACATGCGCATGTGGGACGATGTCGTCGACCTGTTCGCCGACGATGGCGTCGTCGAGATCGGCGGCAAGCGCTACACGGGCAAGGCGGGCGTGCGGCGGGCGATGGAGACGATGGGCCCGGCGGGTCTCACCCACGGCGTGCTCAACGACCGCCTGCCGTTCGACCTGACCGTCCGCGTCTCCCCCGGCGGCGCGGAAGCTTATGCCCGCGGCACCGAGCTCGGCATGATCGGCGAGGCCGACAAGGGCACCGCGCGCTGGGAAGTGAATGTGTTTCGCAACCGCTTCGTCAGGCAAGGCGGGCTGTGGAAGATCCGGGAGATGCGGATCACGCCCGTCATGATCGCGGATTACAAGACCGGCTGGGGCAAGGGCGGGGTGCTCGGCGCGCGCAAGGTGCCCATGCCGGCCCTGCTTGGCCCCAATCCCGCGACCGGCAAGGCCCAGAACTATGCCGGGCGCACGGTCGTGGCCGCCAAGCCGTTGACCGGAAAGATTGCGATGCCGCCGGCCACCAGGCCCAAGGACCTTGCCGACCTCCGCCGCCGCTGGCTGCGCTCGCTCGCCTGGGACGGAACCGAGAATGTCTCGTCCGCCTACGGCCATTATCTCGACGATTTCCAGTGGCCCGGCATGTCCGGCATCTTCGCCGTCAAGGGCAACAAGCAGTCGCCGTTTGCGGGTTACTATTTCGGACGCGACCGGATCGCCGGAGCAGCAACGGCCATGTACGGCAAGACGCCCGACGCCTCGACCGTGAAGCGCGCCGGGATCGCCACGCACTGGCGGATCGCGCCGGTCATCCATGTCTCGCAGGACGGGCGCTCGACGCTGCTGCGCACCTATCTGTTCCACCCCAATACCGGCAAATATGACAAGGCGGCCGGCGGGCCGAACAAGCGCAACGGCATCCAGACCGGCATGTATCCCAACGACCAGGTCGTGCTTGAGGACGGCATCTGGCGGCTGTGGACGCTCACCATCGACGAACCCTACATGATCATGCCCGACTGGCAGGGCGGCTGGTCGGCCGCCAAGGAGCCGCCCCCCGGCGGCGGCCAGCGGCCGAGCCCTCTGCTGCAGCGCTACCCGCCCGACCTGCTGATGACCGCACTCGGCAGGCGCGAGGAAGGCTTTGCGGGCGGCACCGGCACGACCATCAACTGGCCGGGCATCCTCCCGATGTGGTTCCACTACCGCAATCCGGTGAGCGGCCGCGTGCCCGAGCGCTACTGGCCCGACTGCGTGCCCTGCGAATTGCAGCCGCAGAACCGGCTGACCAGCAACGGCTACCAAATGCCGCCGACCGGCCCGGCCGTGGACGGCGTGGAGGTGAAACCATGAGTCGGAAGCCGATCGTCGCCGCCTTGCTTGGCGGGCTGTTCGCCATCGGGCCAGCTGTCGCGCAAAAGACGTGCGACCGCGCTTGCCTCCTCAAGGCGACCGACGCCTATCTCGCGGCGCTGGTCGCCCATGATCCGGCCAGCGCGCCGCTCGCAGCGAACGTGCCCTTCGTCGAGAATGCGCGGCGCACGCAGATCGGCGAGGGCTTGTGGAAGACGACGACCGGCGGCCCGACCAAATTCTCGATCCATGTGCCCGACCCGGCCGCGCAGAGCGCTGGCTGGATGGGCATGATGGCGCAGGACGGGAAGCCCGTGCAGGTCGCCATCGCGCTCTGGTTCAAGGAGGGGAAAATCGCCCGCGTCGAGCATCGCGTCGCACCGGTCACCGACGCCGTCCTGCCCCGCTTGCAAGTGCCCCGCCCGGGCCTCGTCACCGACGTGCCGACGGACAAGCGCTTGCCCCGCGACCAGCTCGCCCGGATCGGCGCGAGCTATTATGACGCCGTCGACGAGAATGACGGGACCAAGGCTCCTTTCGCCGCCGACTGCCAGCGTCACGAAGGCGGCATGGTCACGGCGGGCGCGGAAGCGGGCACCGGCCCGGCAAGCCAGGGCGTGCCGCCGATCGCCAAGGATTGCGCCGGCCAGCTCAGCGCTGGTGTCATGGCCTATATCACCACCATTTCGGACCGCATCGTCTTCGCCGCCGACCCGCAAACCGGCCTTGCCATGGGCTTTTCGGTGCTGCGCCACCCGATGGATTTCGCGCCTTACCCCGTGAAGAGCATCGATGGGACGGTGACCATGTATTCCAAGGAACGCCTCGGCTATGCCCCCTGGGACAATGTCGCGGCCCATATCTGGAAGATCGGGCCGGACCGGAAGATGCACGAGATCGAGGCGATGGGCTTCCGCGCGCCAAGCGGCACCGGGCTGGGCTGGTAGCCGCCCAGTCGTCATTCCCGCGAATGCGGGAATGATGGTCTCATTATTTCAAATTGGCCTTGAACAAGGCGAGGATGCCGGTCCAGGCCTTGTCCGAGGAGGCCGCGTCGTAATTCGCATTGCCGGGAATCGCGAAGCCGTGATTGCCATCATAGACGAGCACCTCGCCCTTCAGCTTTCCTTCGGCGATTACCTTCTTGTAATCTTCCTTGTCTTCCGGCTCCCGCGCATCGTCGTCCTTCGATTGCACGATGAAATAGCTCGCCTTGGTCCGGGGCACGAGCAGATGCGGGCTGTTCGGGCGCGCTGTGGCGGCGCCCAGACCGTGGATGCTGGCAACGGCGGCAATGCGATCGGGCGCAGCGGCCGCCGTGCGGAACGCATAGCTGCCGCCGACATCGAAGCCGAGCGTACCGAACTTCTTCTTCTTCGCGACCTGCTTCTGCGTGTCGAGCCAAGCGATATAGGCGACAGCGTCGCGCGCGATGCCGTCGTCGGTCGCCGCCGTGCGATAGTCGGTCTGGCGCTTGCGGATGTCCGCATTGCGCATGTCGGGCTCCTCGCCGGTTGCCTTGGCGCTGCGGTAGAAGGCATTGGGAGCGAGCACGACATAGCCTTCGCCGGCCAGCTTCTTCGCGAGATCGCGGATGTTCGGCCGCAGGCCGGCCAGATCGTGCCACAGGATGACCGCAGGCCAGCTGCCCTTGCCCGACGGCGTGTAGATTGCGGCATCGGCGGTGCCGTCCGGTGTCGTGATCGTGACTTCCTTCTCCGTGACGGGCGCGGTCTTCGCGAGGGCGGGCGCTGCCGTCAGCAGAAGCGCGGCAGCCAGGACGGCGCGGCGGGTTGCTTTCCAATGATTGTCCGTGTCGCGCATGAAATGGCTCTCCCGTGTCGGTCAGGGCTTGAAGATGGTCGCGGCGATGTGGCGCACACCGCCATTCATCTGGATGGGGTCGTTCTTGAGGTTCATGTAATAGGTGGCGAGCAGCGTGCCCGGATCGGTCTCGATGACGCGGGGATAGCCGAGATCCCAACTCCCGCCGTCGTCGCGCAGGATCATCTCGATGCCCCAGGACCGGCCCTTATCCTCGCTCACCCGGTAGCGGATGCCTTCGGCCGGATTGCGATAGCCGTAGACCGCGACGACCCGCCCGTCGCGCATCGGCACGAGGTCAGCCGGGGCGCCCCAGTCATTGAGGCGGGACAGCCAGTGCCAGGTGCGGCCGCCGTCGAGGCTTTCGTGAACCTCGGTCCAGAGCAGAGTGCGTGCGTCGCGCTGGTAGCGCAGCGCCGAGAGCACGCGGCCATCCTGAAGCACGACGGGCCGGGGATAGAAATGGGGAGCGGCCGCGAATGGACTGCCGCCCGGATAATATGGCGACTTGGGCTCCTCATCGACGATCGAGCCGAGATAGAGGAACTGCCTCCCGTCAGGACTGGCATAGACGATCGGGCGCGGGCCGAGCGCATTTGGGGCCCAGCTCTGGATGCCGAACAGCATGACGCCATCGGCGCGCAGCGAATATTGCGAGGAGCCGGGCATCGACACGCCCGGAAAATCCCAGTTGGGAAGAAGCGTGTGCGGGCGCCAGGTCCGTCCGCCATCGGTCGAGGCGCGCATCCAGGCCCGGGCATTGGGCGCGAACAGCGCCGGAATGCCCCCGCCCATGACCAGCGTATCACGGCTCCTGAAGTCGAGCGGCGGGAGGCTCGACCAGTCGGCCGCTTTGCCGCCGGGAAAATCCGTTTCGGCCTTGATCGACATGTCGAAGACATGGGTGATCGAGCCCTGGTCCCACGTCCGGCCGCCATCGTTCGAGCGAATCACGACGATCTCGCCCATGGCATTGGTGACGTTGCGATGATCGACCGACGCCTCGTTGCCATAGTCGCTCGGCACGCGCTTGAAGCCGGCAACGATGCTGCCGTCGGCAGTCTTCCACAGGCCGCAATAATGAGGCCAGCCGGCAAATTCGCGCTCATTGCGATAGACGACGACATGCTCCGCGCCTTTCGCGCGCTGCGGCGGCCAGCCGGTCCTGGTGAGGACCATGGTCGACTGCGCGCGGGCGCCGCCCGCCGCCAGCATCAGGCCGGCGGCCGATCCGCCGAGGAGCGCCGTGCGGCGGCTCAGGCCCTTGCCGGGCCGGCTCGGAGACAGGTCGTCCGCCGTAAGCCCTCTCCCCCCGCGTCCGGTCAATCGACCGAGAAGATCGAGCGGCAAATGTGCCGGACGCCGCCGTTGACCTGGACCTTGTCGTCCTTGCTGTTGAAATAGTAGATCACGCCCACGCGGCCGTCCGGCATCGCCCAGGCATTGGGATAGCCCAGGTCCCAGCTGCCGCCGTCGTCGCGGACGATAAGCTCGGGCCCCCAGGTCTTGCCCTCGTCGGTGCTGACGCAGGCGCGGATGCCGGAGGGCGCGAGCCGGTAGCCATAGACCATGACCAGCCGCCCGTCCTTGAGGCGCACGAGGCTCCCCGGCGAGCCAAAATCGTTGACGCGGCTGAGAAAGGCCCAGGTGCGGCCGCCATCGTCGCTCGCATAGATCTCGGTCCACATGATGCCGCGCGGGTCGCGCTGCGAGCGCAGCACGCAGAGCATGCGCCCGCTCGGCAGCATGTAACCGCGCGGATAGAACCAGCGATGCCCGCCGAAACGGAACGTGCTCTGCCAGTCGCCGTCAGCGTTGCCATAGGGGTCCTGCTTCTGGGTGATGAAGGTCAGGAAGTGGAAATCCGTGCCTTTGGGCGGCAGCGCATAGACGCAGGGATGGCGATTCCAGCCATTCTTGTCGACTTCCATCAACCAGATCAGCGCAGTGCCGTCCGGGCGGACCAGCACGCTGTTCATGCCCGAGGTCGAGAAGAGGCCGTCATTGGGAACCGCGATGCTCGGGCTCCAGCTGTGGCCACGGTCCCTGGAGACGCGCACGATGGTCTTGCCCGCCGGCGTGCCGAAGCCGGCGCTCGAGTTGGAGATGAGCACATTGGGATTGAGGAAGTCGATCGGCTGAAGGTCACCCATCGTCTTGGCATTGGCGAGGGCCGGATCGACCTTGTTCATCATGTTGATGACCGGCTCTTCCCAGGTGCGGCCATAGTCCTTCGAGCGCAGCGCCACCGATTTACCGCTACCGCCCCGGCCGATATTGTCATGGCTGATGGAGTCGGCGCTGCCATAGTCGGTGTCGATCGAGGTGACCTGCTGCAGCAGCTCGCCATTGCCGAGATTCCACCAGCCCATGGTGTGCGGCCAGCCGGCAAACTCGTTTTCGCGGCGATAGACGACCATATGGTCGGCCTTGACCTGGCGCGGCGCCTTGTAGCTGCGGATGATCCCGGCGCTGCGGGCCATTCCGGGCAGGAGAAGTGCACTGATCGCTGATCCGCCGATCAGTGCGCTCCGGCGCGTGACGCCCTTGCGTCCTTCGGGGATCGACTCGTCTCCGATCATCATCCGTCTCCTGTACGGCAGCACCCCGCGCATGGGGGGACAGCGTCGTCCGAGGAGGACTAATGACGGCGAATGAAACGGGTCAAACGAAACCGGCGATGCCGCCAGCCCGGACAAAAATCACTGCCCATTCGGTCTGTTTCAGGAAAATGGTGCCTAGGAGGAGACAAAGATGCGCACTCGAATCTGGGGGAAGTCTCGATCGATCGCGCTGGCAGGGAATCGTCGACGCGTTGGTTGCGCGGCCTCTTCATCGCTGTCCCGCAAATCGGCGATCAACCTCTCGCGTCGCGCATCGCCTCCAATTCGGCCAGCCTCACTGGATCGTCAGCGGCGAGCTCTTCTTCAAGATAGAAGTCTAGCGAAATATTGAGCACGAGTTTTTGCCATTCTCCGCTATAATCCGAAGCAATTACAGGGAACGCATCGACCAACTGACGCAAAAATCCTTTGTCCAAGTTTTGAAGCTCGCCCGCGAGCGCCTCCATCATTTGAACTGCCGTATCGGGGTTCAGATTTTCGTCGTCCGTCATGTCCAGAAATAATATATAGTTGGCGATGATCCGCGCTATCTGTGTCGCAATCATGGCTTCACCACCCTCACCTTGATGTTGGTGACGTTCATCTTATCGATGAGCTTGAGGGCTCTTTCTTTCTGAACTTCGGTCGTAACCTCCCACATTCCAAGGAGGCGATGTTCTGCGAGAACCTCCGACTGGCGAAGTATCTGGTCTCTCACCTTGGGAGCGTCCACAATCCTCCACTTTCGGTCGATCACATAGCGGGGGATGCACCGCGTGCCCTCAAGATCATGCCCAAGATCGAAGCTACGTTCGACATCGTCGAAAGCTCGAAGGGATAGTAGCCTGGCCTTTCGGAGCCACTTCGAAAAAGTGCTCTTCAGCTTACCGTAAGATGCCTGGGTCATGCCGCTTGGTCCTCCCGTGCGGGAAGAACATCTGAGCAACATACAAGTCAACGCCGGCGGTCCATAACGGACTTAGTTGTACACCGCCGGAGGAGGTGGTGCCGCTTAGGTGACTCGAACACCTGACCCTCGCATTACGAATGCGATGCTCTACCGGCTGAGCTAAAGCGGCTCCGGAACCGCCGGCCTAGGCCGGACGGGCTGCGAAGAACGGCACGGGGCCGTGCTTCCTTAGCAGCGGCGGCGCTTACCAGCGTGGGCCACGCCATGCAAGCGGCAACCGCAGTGGTGCGGCTCGCCGCCGCTCATGCCAGGAATATCCTGCAAATTTACCTCTCATTTACCAAGCTTGGCGCACAATGGCCGCTCAAAGGACCAATTTCCGGAGCGGATGACGCCATGGACGCGTACGCCAAGAGCCAGCTCGACTCCCCGATGTACGACGAAGTCGTCGAGGCGCCGCCGATCGTCCGTTTCGACGAACGGCGCATGCATATCCGCGCCTATAACTACTGGGCCTCGCTCCTTCACGAACGCAACCTGCCGAGCATCGAGGATCTCAACCCGTCGGAGATCGAGGATTTCGGCTCGCACAGCGTGCTGCTCGACTTCACGGGTGGGATGGACGATCCCGCCATCGCCTTCCTGGGCACAGCCATCGCCGCGCAATGCGACCTCGACGGCCCGATCAGCCAGGTCAGCCAGATTCCGCCGCGCACCTTGCTGTCGCGCTTGACCGACCATTATCTCCAGATCATCGCCAATGCGGCGCCGATCGGCTTCGAGGCCGAGTTCACCAACCAGCGCAACAACGAGATCCTCTATCGCGGCATCATGATGCCCTTCTCGTCCAACGACGAGGATATCGACTTCGTCTACGGCGTGATCAACTGGAAGGAAGTGGTGAACGACACCGTTTCCGCCGCGATCGTGGCCGAGGCGCTCGAACAGAGTCCGGCCGCGCCGGTGAGCAATATCGCGCCGCTCTGGGACCGGGCACTCGAAATCGACGACACGTTCAGCGAGGAGGAGGACGAGGACGACGCGCTCGAACTGTCGCTCGACGACCAGGTCGATGCCGAAGCCAGCCTCGACGATTGCCTTGCCGCTGCCCGCAGCGCCGCCGCCGCAGCCAATGCGAGCGAAGGCCGCACGCGCCACGCGCTCTATCGCGCCATTGGCCTTGCCCATGCCTTCGCACTCGCGGCGCGCAGCCGCCCGCAGGATTATGCCGCGATCCTGGAGGATGCCGGCATCGTCGCCCAGCCGCGCAGTCCGATGACCGCACTGGCCAAGCTCGTCTTCGGCGAAACCTACGACAAGACCCGTCTCGCCGAGTTCGTCTGCGCCATCGATTATGCGCTGGAGCAGGATCTCGCGCCCGGTGCACTGATCGGCCATCTCCACGACCTGCCCGGCGGCCTCAAGGCTCTGGTCGGCGCCTATCGCGCCGCCAAGCGCGGCGAGATCGCAGCGCCGGCCGGTCCGTCGCGCGCCACCGTGCTGGCTCGCCGCGCGCTCGCCAGGGCACAGCCGGTCTCCAACGCCACTTTCTCCCCCGACGAAGCCGGCCTCGCCATCGTCGTGATGCGCCGCGGCGACGATGGCCACTATGTGCCCGTCGCCGCCCTCGACCATGACGACAAGCTCGCCGAGCGGGTCCTGGCAGCAGCCGCCCGCACGCTCTGAACCCGCGACCAGCGGCAAAAAGACGACGTAATATTGTTGCTGTAGGCCGGAGAGGGGCCTAAACCGCCAAGGATAGAACCCGAGCTGCGGCCGATATCCCTCATCCTCGCCGCGGTTTTCCGGGAGAGGATTCTCATGAGCACCAAGGCAAAGCCGGCCTCGACCCCCAGCATGAATTCCGCCATCGCCACCGCGCTCGCGGACGGCCTTCACGGCGCCGATTCCGGAACATTGTCGGGCGACGCACTCGACGCCGCAGCCGCCTTCCTGGCCGAAGCCGCATCGAAGCGCTTCGACGGCCAGTCGGTCGTCGCGATCGACAGCGGCGGCGAGGACCTGCGCGTGTCGGGCCGGCGCCGCCAGCGCCTCGCCATCGTCAACGCCGACATGCCCTTCCTGGTCGACAGCATCGCCAATTGTCTGAGCGAGGCCGGCCTTTCGATCCACCTCATCGCCCATCCCGTGCTGCCGGTGCAGCGCGATGCGGAGGGCCAGGCGATTGCGATCGGCGACAGTGACGACGCGCGCCGGGAATCGCTGATCTACATCGAGACGGACCGCGCCGACGCGAAGAACCGGCAGGCGCTGGCCAAGGCGCTCGACCTGACGCTCGCCCATGTGCGCGCCGCCGTCGCGGGCTGGCGTGCGATGATCGACGCGCTCGAGGCCGACGCCAATCGCCTCGGCCCGGGCGAGGGCGGCGACCTGCTGCGCTGGTTCCTCAAGGGCAACCTGACCCAGCTTGGCCACGAAATGCGCATGGCCGACGGCCGCCAGTCCCGCGCCAAGGGCATTGCAACCTTCGCCGAGGAGGCCCTGCTTGCCGACGCAACCATCGCGGCGATCTTCGACTGGTACGAGAAAGGCCATGATGGCCTGCTCGTCCTCAAATCGAACCGGGTCTCGCGCGTGCACCGCACGGTGCTGATCGACCTGTTCGTCGTGCCCGTCCGCGAGAGCGGCAAGCTGACCGCGCTCTCCATCCATGCCGGCCTCTGGACCAGCGCAGCGCTCAGCGCCCCTTGCGAGATCGTGCCGATCCTGCGCGACACGCTGTCCGGGCTGATGGCCCGATTCGCCTATAATCCCTCGGGCCATGCCGCCAAGGCGCTCGCGCATGTGCTCACCCACCTGCCGCACGACATCATGCTGGCGCTGCCGGCCGAGGCCCGCGAGCGGCTGGCGCTCACCGCCATGTCGCTGGCCGACCGACCGCGCTCGAAGATCGAGCTGGTCGCCGATACGCTCGGCCGCCATCTCTTCGCCTTCGTCTGGCTCCCGCGCGACGATGTCTCCACGGCCCGGCGCGAAGCCATCGAGCATATGCTGACCAAGGCGGCCGCCGCGCCGCTACTCGGCTGGTCGATGGCGCTGGAGGACAGCGGCCTCGCGCTCATCCGCTTCACGCTCGACCTGCGCGGCGATGGGCACATGCCCGATGGCGCCGCCCTCGATGCGCAGCTCGGCACGATGCTGCGCGGCTGGATGCCGGCGGTCGAGGCGGCCCTGGTCGGCCTCGGCGAGGGTACGCGCGCCGCCGTCCTGGCCGAGCGTTTCGCCGAAGGCTTCCCGATGGCCTACCGCACCGGCGCCGGACCGGATGAGGCAGCGCTGGATATCTGTGCACTGCACCGGATCGCCGGACCCGGCACACGGAGCGTGCGCTTCTATCGCAATCCCGAGGACGGCGCCGTGCGCCTTCGCGTCAAGATCGCCAGCGGCGAGGCGCTTGTCCTCTCCGAGGCCGTCCCCGCGCTGGAGAATTTCGGTTTCCGCGCGATCGAGGAGCTGAGCACGCCGGTCGGCCCGGATGGATCGCTCGGCCATATCCAGCGCTTCGTGATCGAACGGCAGGATGGCGGCCCGGCGGCACCCGTGCTCGAGCGCGCCGATATCATCGGCGAGGCGCTCGACGCCGTGCTCGAAGGGCGCGCCGAGAACGACCGCTTCGCCGAGCTCATCGTCACGACGCGCCTCTTACCGCGCGACATCGTGCTGTTGCGCGCCTTTTTCCGCTACCTGCGCCAGACCGGCATTTCATACGGCCTCTCGACCGTCGCGGACTCGCTGCGCCGCGAGGCCGGCATTGCCGAACTGCTCGTACGCCTCTTCTACCAGCTGCACGATCCTGCGCTGGCCGGAGACAAGAACGCCGCCGACGCGATCAATCGCGACATCGACCATGCGCTGGAGAGCGTGACCGCCCTCGAGGATGACCGCATCCTGCGGCTCTATCGCGCTGTCATCATGGCGACATTGCGGACCAATGCCTTCACGCCGGCGGCGCAGGAGGCATTGGCCTTCAAGCTCGACTCCGCGGCGGTGCCGGGCCTGCCCAAGCCGTTGCCGTGGCGCGAGATCTGGGTCTATTCGCCCCGCGTCGAGGGCATTCACCTGCGCGCCGGGCGCGTGGCCCGCGGCGGGCTGCGCTGGTCCGACCGTCGCGACGACTTCCGCACCGAAATCCTCGGCCTGATGAAAGCACAGCGCGTCAAGAATGCGGTCATCGTGCCGACCGGCGCCAAGGGCGGCTTCTATCCCAAGCTGCTGCCCAACCCGGCGCAGGACCGCGATGCCTGGCTCGCCGAGGGGACGGAAAGCTACCGCATCTTCATTCGCGCGCTCCTGTCGGTCACCGACAATCTGGTGAAGGACAAGGTCGTCCACCCGAAGGCGGTGACCATTCGCGACGGCGAGGATCCCTATTTCGTCGTTGCCGCCGACAAGGGCACGGCGACCTTCTCCGACGTCGCCAACGGCATCGCGCTCGACCGCGGCTTCTGGCTCGGCGACGCGTTCGCGAGCGGCGGCTCGAATGGCTATGACCACAAGGCCATGGGCATCACCGCCCGCGGCGCCTGGATCAGCGTGCAGCGCCACTTCGCCGAAATGGGCGTCGATGTGCAGAAGGAGAGCGTGCGCGTCATCGGCGTCGGCGACATGTCGGGCGACGTGTTCGGCAACGGCATGTTGCTCAGCAAGGCGATCAAGCTGATCGCCGCCTTCGACCATCGCCACATCTTCATCGATCCCGATCCCGATCCGGCGGCCAGCTGGAAGGAACGCGCGCGCATGTTCAAGCTGCCGCGCTCGAGCTGGGAGGATTATGACAAGAAGCTGATCAGCAAGGGCGGCGGCGTCTTCGCGCGGTCGCTGAAATCGATTCCGCTGAGCAAGGAAATGCAGGCGATCATCGGCTCGAGCGAGAGCGCGATGGAGCCGGCGGCTTTCATCACCGCGCTGCTCAAGGCACAGGCCGATCTGCTCTGGTTCGGCGGCATCGGCACCTATGTGAAGGCAGCGAGCCAGGGCAATGCCGATGTCGGCGACGCGGCCAACGACCGCCTGCGCGTCGATGCCGAGGATCTGCACGTCAAGGTGATCGGCGAAGGCGCCAATCTCGGCGTGACCCAGGCCGGGCGCATCGCCTTCGCGATGAAGGGCGGGCGCATCAACACCGACTTCATCGACAATTCCGCCGGCGTCGACTGCTCGGACAATGAGGTCAACATCAAGATCGCCCTCAACAAGGAAATGGTGGAAGACCGCCTCTCACCTGAGGACCGCAACGCACTGCTTGCATCCATGACCGACCAGGTCGCCGACATCGTGCTCGCCGACAATCGCTTCCAGGCGCTCGGCCTCTCGATCGCCCAGGCCGGCGGCACCGACGACCTTGCCTCCTACGTCCATCTCATCGAGACGCTGGAGGCCGGCGGCCATCTCGACCGGCAAGTGGAAGGACTGGCCAAGGACCAGGAGCTGTTGCGCCGCGCCGCCGACGGACAGGGCCTGACCCGGCCCGAACTCGCGGTGTTGCTCTCGACCGCCAAGCTCGCCCTTCAGGCGGCCATCGAGCATGGCACGCTGGCCAGCGACCCGGCCTTTGCCGGCGACCTCGCCGAAGCCTTCCCGCCCAGGATGCGCGCGGCCCATGCCGACGCCATTGCCAGTCATCGCCTCAGGGGCGAGATCATCGCTACCAAGCTCGCCAACCGCATCGTCAACCGGCTGGGCGTCATCCTGCCCTTCGCCATTGCCGAGGAAGCGAGCTGCACGCTGGACGATGTTGCTTTGGGTTTCGCCATTGCCGAGCGTCTGTTCGACGTCCGCGCGCTCTGGGACGAGATTGACGCCGCAAAGATCAGCGAGCAGGCGCGCCTCTCGCTCTATCGCCTCGTCGCGCGCGCGATGAGCTGGCATATCGGCGACATTCACCGCTCGATCCCGGACGACGTGAAGATCGATGGCGCACTCGGTACGCTGCGGCCGGCCATAGGCGCGCTCAAGGCCAAGGTCGACCGGCTGATCCAGCCCGAGCAGCAGCGCCGCGTCGCGCTGCTGGCGACGGAGCTGGCCGATCTCGGCGTCCCCAAGGCCCTCGCCGCGCCGGTGTTGATGCTGGTCAAGATGGACGGTGCGGTCGGCATTGCGCGGCTCGCCGGCGAGCTTGGCCAGAGTGAGTTCGATCTCACCAGCGCGTTCACGCATCTCGGCCAAGTGCTCGGCATAGACTGGCTGCAGGCACAGGCCTCGCGGCTCAACCCGACCGATCCGTGGGAACGGCTGCTCGTCTCGGGCAGCGCGCGGGAGCTCCAGCAGATGCGGCTCACCTTCCTGGCGCGGGCCAAGTACAAGCCGGTGCAGGCCTATTTGACGCACTGGATCGAGCACCACGGACCCGCCATCGCGCAATTCCGCCAGCTGATCGGGCGCGCACAGGCGGCCCCGGCGCCCTCGGCCGCGATGATCGCGGAACTGACGGCCCAGGCGCGGGCGCTGCTA
>DASWYL010000069.1:0-23191 GCA_036404995.1 Sphingobium sp.
AAAGATGTGGAGCCCTCGCCGATCGCGCCCGAGGGAAAGCGCATCTGCCAGGCAATCATGTCTTCCACCGTCACAAAGCGCGGATCCGACTTGTCGGTCATTGCCCAGGCGCGCACCTCGACCGGCTCCTCGTTGAACAGATAGCGGGTCGCGTTGATGCCGTAGATGCCCATGTCGAGCAGCGCGCCGCCGCCGGACATGGCCATGTCCAGCCGCCATTTGTCAGCGGGGACCTTGAGATCGGTCTGCTTGCCCATGTTCGCGTGGACAATGCGGGGCTTGCCCAGCGTGCCCGCGCGCATCATGCGCATCGCGGCGAGATTGAGCGGCTCGTAATGGCAGCGATAGCCGATCATCAGCTGCTTCTTGGCCGCCTTGCCCGCCCCGATCATCGCCTCGCAATCGGCGATATTGGTCGCCATCGGCTTCTCGCAGAGCACATGCTTGCCGGCCTTGAATGCGCGGATCGTGTACTCGGCATGCATGTTGTTCGGCAGGACGATGTAGACGATCTCGATCTCGGGATTGTCGGCGATGCGGTCGTAGGTCTCGTAGGAATAGATGGCCTTTTCAGAAAGGCCATATTGCGCTGCGACGCGCTTCGCCTTGGCCGGATCGCCGCTCACCAGCGCGGCGAGATGTGCCTGTTTCGTCCTCTTGAGCGCCGGAAGAAGTTGCCCTGCCGAGAGCAGGCCGATGCCGACGATCGCGACGCCGACCGAATCTTTCGCGCGGGGTTGCGTGCCTTGCGCCTTCGCCAATGTGCTGACGCCCAGCGCCGCGCCCACACCCAGCCCGATCACGCCCCGGCGCGACAATTCGTCGTTCATGGCCGTCCTCTCCCGTTTCTTGCTAGCGCTACCATGCCATGAACGAGGCGGCCACGGGAAGCCCCGATCCAGCGCGGCCATTGTCGCTCGCGCAAGGGAACGCTAGGCTCGCGCAATATCCTAACAAAGGCATCCACTCATGCGCCGTACCCTCCCCTTCCTGCTTTCCTGCGCGCTGTTGATCGGCGGCGCCATTCCCGCCACCACGCCCGCCGTTGCGCAGTCGAAAAAGGTCCAGTCCGCCGACGCGCGCTTCATGGATCTCTCCAAGCGTTACATCGACAGCATCGCCCGCTTCTCGCCGGTCTATGGCACCCAGCTGGGCGATCATCGCTTCGACGACCGGCTGCCGGACATCACCGCCGCGGGCCGGGCGAGGCAGGCGGCTTTCACGCGAGCCATGCTGGCACAATTGAGGGCGATCGATTTCAAGGCGCTTAGTCGCGACAACCAGGTCGATGCGCTGATGCTCAAGAACCAGCTCGACTATGACCTGTGGGACATGGAGGTTCTGAAGAGCTGGTCGTGGAACGCGCAGAGCTACAACGACAATGCGGCAGGCGCGCTCTATAATCTCGCCGCACGTGACTTCGCGCCCTGGCCACAGCGCCTGAAGGCCGCGACCGCGCGGATGGAAGCCTTGCCCGCCTTCCTGCTCGAAACCCGCAAGCAGCTCATCGCGGCCAAAGTGCCCGAAATCTATGCGACGCAGGTTTCCAAACAGAATAGCGGCATCGTCGAGGTTGCGCAGGACATGCTGGCGCCCCATGCGGGCGAGCTGAACGCGAAGGACAAGGCGCGCTTCGACGCGGCGCTCGCCCGGCTCAAGACAGCGGTCGCTGCGCAGCAGACCTGGCTCGACAAGGTGCTGGTGCCCGCCGCGAAGGGCGACTTCCGCCTGGGCGCGAAACTCTACGACCAGAAGATGAAGTTCGCGCTCATGTCGACCATGACGCGGCCGGAACTGAAGGCGAAAGCGACCGCAGCTGCCGCGCAGACCCGCGCCCAAATGTATGCGCTCGCCCGCCAGATCCTCGCAGGCAAATCCGACGCCCCGCCCCTTCCCGACAATCCGAGCGCCGCGCAACAGCAGGCGGCGGTCGAGGCCGCGCTGGAGATCAGCTACGCCAAGCGCCCGGCCGGTGCCGAGCTGATGGACGCGGCCAAGGCGACGCTCGCCTCCGCAAGCGACTTCGTCCGCGCCAAGGGCCTCGTCACCATGCCGCGCGCGCCGGTGAAGATCATCACCATGCCCAAGTTCCAGCAGGGCAATGCAGTGGCCTATTGCGATTCTCCCGGTCCGCTCGACAAGGGACAGGACACATTCTACGCGATCTCGCCCATCCCGGACGACTGGACCGACGCGCAGGCGACCAGCTTCCTGCGCGAATATAACAATTACATGATCCACGATCTCAGCATCCACGAGGCAATGCCGGGCCACTGGCTGCAGATCGACCATGCCAACCAGGACAAGTCGATCCTGCGCGCGGTGCTGTCGTCCGGCCCGTTCGTCGAGGGCTGGGCCGTCTATGCAGAGGGCGTGATGGCGGACGAGAATTATCTCGACGGCGATCCGCTGTTCAAGCTGACCGTGCTCAAGATGCGCCTGCGCTCGATCACCAACACGCTGCTCGACATCGGCATCCAGACCGAGGGCATGACCCGCGAGGCGGCGATGGACCTGATGATGAAAGGCGCCTTCCAACAGGAGCGCGAGGCAGCCGGCAAATGGGTCCGCGCGCAGCTCTCTTCAACGCAGCTGCTGAGCTACTTCGCCGGATACGAAGAGCATATGGCGATGCGCGAGGAGGCGAAGAAGCGTTGGGGCGCGAAGTTCGACCTCAAGGCATATAATGATGCCGTGCTGGCGCATGGCTCGCCGCCGGCGCGGTTTGTTCGGGAGCTGATCTTCGATTTGCCGGTGGAGTGACTTTGTGGCTCGTCATGAACAACGGCACGTCGTCGGGTGGCCAGCGTTTCTGTTGGCTCCCATCGCTATTCCGATTGCCCTATTGGCGGAACTGGCTGGGCGTGTCGGTCTAATCAGACGCACCGCGGATCTCACGGCTGACGACGTTGAAAGCTATCTGATCGATTTCGCAGAAGGCCGAAGCGGTGACTGGGACTGGGACGACTTTACCGGCATTCCGATTACAGCTCCGGCGCTGGAGAAAATCCGGCGAGAAGCAGCGGCACTCGACCTGCCCTTCTCGGAGCAAGAGCACATGCGCCTACGAGAATTGATCGAGGAAGTACGGCTCCTGAAGCGCTGACGAAACTCTGCAAGGGCCCCTATCCACTATTCCGCAACGCCGTCGCGATCGCGTTGATCGAGAGTTCGATGCCTTCTCGGATGCGCGGATCGTCCTCGCCGCTACGGTGCCGCTTCAGCAATTCGACCTGCAGCAGGTTCAGCGGCTCGATATAGGGCAGGCGCAGGCGGATCGAGGTGTCGAGCGCGGGGTTGTCGGCGAGGAGATGCGCCTGGCCTGTCGCCGCGAGCAACTCGTCATGCGCCATTTGCCAGCCGTCCTTGATCCGGCGGAAAATCGGTTCGGCCATGTCCTGGTCCTCGACCAGCGGCAGGTAGTGCGCCGCGATGCCGAGGTCGGACTTGGCGAGCACCATTTCCATGTTGCCCAGGCTCGCCTTCAGGAACGGCCAGGCGTGCGCCATTTCCTTGAGCAGGCCCTTGTCCTTGAACAGGGCCAGCGCGTCACCGACGCCGTACCAGCCGGGCAGCATCACGCGCGCCTGCGACCAGCTGAACACCCAGGGGATGGCGCGCAGATCCTCGATCTTGTTGCTCTTGGTGCGGCTGGCCGGGCGTGACCCGATCTTGAGGCCGCTGATTTCCTGGATCGGCGTCAGCTGGCGGAAGAACTCGCGAAAGCCCTCGGTCTCGTAGACGAGGTCGCGATAGGTGCGGAATGCCGTCGCGCTGATCTCGTCCATCGCGGCGGCGAAGCGCTGGGCGTCGGCGGGCGAGAGCCGCTCGGGCTCAAGGCTGGCGAGCAGCGCAGCGCTGGTCATCGCCTCGAGATTGGTGCGCGCGCTGTCGGGCGTGCCATATTTGGCGGCAATGACCTCGCCCTGCTCGGTGATGCGGATGCGGCCCTGAACAGTGCCAGGCGGCTGCGCCTGGATCGCCTGGAAGGAGGAGCCCCCGCCCCGCCCCACCGCACCGCCGCGGCCGTGGAAGAGCTGCATCGAGACGCCCGCCGCCTCGAACACCGGCGTCAGCGCCTTGCTGGATTCGTGCAGGCTCCAGGTCGACGTGATGTAGCCGCCGTCCTTGTTGGAGTCCGAGTAGCCGATCATCACTTCCTGGTAGCCGCGCGCCTTCACCAGCGCGCCGATCTCGGGCAGGCCGAAATAGGCGGTCATGATCGCGGGCGCCTGCTCAAGGTCGGCAATGGTCTCGAAGAGGGGCACGGCCGCGATCGGCGCCTGGGCGGGGCTGCCATTTTCCGGGGCACGCCAGAGGCCGGCTTCCTTGAGGAGGATGTTCACCTCCAGCATGTCCGAGACGCTCTCGGCCTTCGAAATGATATATTGGGTGATGCAGGCGGGACCGTACATGCGGTGCGCCTCGGCGGCCGCCTCCACGATCGCGATCTCCGTCGCGGTCTCTTCGCTGTAGGTCGCGAAGCGCGAACCGAGGGGGCGGTTGTTGGCCAGTTCGCGGCGCAGCAACGCGACGCGCGCGTCCTCGTCGAGCGCGAGATAGTCCGCTTCGACGCCCGCGACCTTGAGCAATTCGGCCACGACGCGCTCATGGATGGCGCTGTTCTGACGCATGTCGAGCGTGGCGAGATGAAAGCCGAAAATCTCGACCGCGCGGATCAGCCGCGAAAGTGCTCCGCCGCTCGCGAACGCGCCATTGCCTTCCATGGCGAGGCCGCGGCCGAGCGTCGCCAGATCCTCGCGCAGCTGCGACGCGCTTTCATAGGGTTTGCCTTTGGCGATGCGTGACGGGCGCGGCGCCGGCGTGCCGGTCAGCGCCTCGTAGCTCGCCGCGACGCGCGCATAGATGCCGCTGATCGCGCGGCGATAGGGTTCGTCACGCCGGCTGGGGGATTCATCCCCGCTTGCCGCTGCGAGGTCCTTGACCGCAGACGGCACCGCCGCGAGTTCGCTGGAAATCGAAAGCTGCGCACCCAGCTCATGCAGCATCTCCATGTAGACGCGCAGGGTCGACCCGCTCGCCCGGCCGAGTGCCATGCGGAGCTGGTCCGCTTGCACGAAGGGATTGCCGTCGCGGTCGCCGCCGATCCAGGTGCCGAGGCGCAGGAAGCCGGGCACGCGCTTCCCCATGACCCGGTCCCAGCGCGCATAGAGCGCAGGCAGCACCGGCATGAAGGTGTCGCGGAAATAGGAGAGCGCATTGTCGATCTCGTCGCGCACGAACAGCCGGTCGCGGCGCAGCGGCCGCGTCTGCCAGAGCAGGGCGATCTGCCGGCTGATCGCCTCGTCGATCGGTTCGCCGTCGTCGGTTTCGACCGCGCCACCATCGCGGAGCAACATGAGCTCGGCAATGATGTTGCGGTGGTCGATCATGCTCTTGCGCCGCACCTCGGTCGGGTGGGCCGTGAGCACCGGCATGACCAGCGCCTTTTCGAGCAGCTTGAGGATCGCGTCCTCGGAAATGCCGTGCTCTTCGAGCCGCTTGATCGCACTGGCGACGTCAGCGCCGGGCTCGGTGGCGATGCCCTGCCGGTCCTCGGCGAGGTTGGCGAGCATCGAGAAGAGCATGAAGCCGCGCACGAAGGCGGTGGTGTCGTCGAGCGTGAGCGCGGAAAGGCCGGAGTCGATGCCTTCAGCGGGCGCGACACCTCGCGCGCGATCGACCGAGGCGGAGCGGATATATTCAGTCTGCTTGAACAGCCGCTCGCCGCCATAGGTTCGAATGACATCGCCCAGCAACCGCCCGAGATAGCGGATGTCCGGGTTCTGCGTGATCGAAGGACGAGGCGCAGTCATGGCGTGATGCTGCACTGCAACGTGAGGTGGGTCAAGCGCAGTGTTTGACCGCCAGTGCGTCCTGGTGACTCAACTTTTCCCGGTGTCGGACGCGATATAGATTGGCGCCAAGACACCGCGAATCTCTGCTGCATCGATCGCGCCAGGCGCGCCCGTTGCCACGAATTCGATCGAGATCTGCGTGCTATGACCGGCCACCGTCGTTGGGCCAACCTCAACGCCATACATCGTCGAGGTCACGGTCTGGGTGTAATCGTTACTCGAAATCACCCGGAAGGCGGTCTTGCCCTGTTCGATGCAGAGTTCCGCAGCGCGGAGCAACGCCATTTCGCCAATGGCCAGCGGCAGCGACTTATCGCCGAAGAATACCACGTCGGCGGTCTTGCCGTCCTTCGCCTTCTTCACGGAGAAGCCGTTGGCACGCAAGAACTTGACCGCATTCTGATAGCGGTTGGCAAGCATTACTTCTTCATGGTCGGGAAGGTCGCCGAGCAGCATGTCCGGCTGGAATTTCTGGACGAACCGTTCGTTACGATCGAGCAGCATCTGCTCTTCGATCTGCGCCACGGCCCGACGCAAGCCGCCATGGCTCCCATCGGGGAGTTTCGTGACGATCGTGCGGATCAAGGCCAGAGAGGTGGGACTGAGAGGCATCTCGCGCATGGCCTCCAGTCGCGCCGCCGCAACCTCAACATCACCATCCGCGGCAGCCTTGGCGATGTCGATCATGCCGGACCATCGTGCCAACTGTTCGAGCTGGGCTTTGGGATCGGTCTTAGCGCCAAAGCGCTCGGCGAACTTGTCGCTCTCGATCGGCGTATTCACGCTTTCTCTCAGCTTGTTCAGCCATGCGTCGGCAAGGTCGCCACGCCCGGCCATGGCCGCCGCCATTGCTGCGTCGATCGTGCGCGCAACATTGACGCCCCTGACCGGAATGCCGGGCGCACCCTGCACCGTGACGTTCGGGATCTGGATGAAGGTCTGACCGATTTCGCCGGGCGCTGGTTTCACCTGCTGCCAATCGACCGCTGCCTCCTTCCAGTCACCCGCCCGTGCCAGCAATATGGCGCGGCGCTCCCCGAAGCCGCTGTCCATCAGCATCAGGTGAGACCAAAGCGAGCCTTCACCGGCCGGCACCTTGTCACGTAAGGCGGTCACGACGTAAGCAAATTGGGCAACCCGCTCACTCCAGGGGCGCAGCCGCATCGCCTCGAATGCCTCGCTGGACGCGTCCTCGCGGCGCCCAGCCTCAAGGTGGGCGATGGCGCGAAGCATGTGCAACGAAACGCCGAAGCTGCGCGTGTAGACCGGGTCGGGCTGTTCGATGGCCTTGATGGCATCGAGATCGGCCAAAGCCTCGCGATGCTTCTTCGCTCTCACGAGGAATTTCGCGCGTGATCGCAAAAGCGCGGCACGGCGTTGCCAGGACGCGCCCTGCTCCAGGGCGTTCAGCGCTGTTGTGCAGCGCTCGATCCCGTCCTGTGGCGTCGCCTTTTCTGTAAGCGCCCGCGCCTTGGTTGGACCGACCATGAATTTCGAGAAGCCGGATGTCTCGTTCTCGCCGCAGCCCTTCCACTGGCTCTGCGGCTCCGAATCCTTTGCCGGCGCCGGCATTGTGGACAGCGCTGCCGCCAATATGGCGGCCGCAACGAACTTGCCCATCAATCTCCCCCTTTTTTTGCGGCTCGCATCGCAACCCGATGCCCCGTGGCCGATCAACGGCTCATTGCCTGCAAGACGTTGCCGTTCAATGAAAAAAGCGGCCAGTCCGGTGACGAGGGCTTCAGGCCGCTGCGCGCTTCAACTTCAGCAGTGCGTCGTCAAACGCGGTGAGGAAACGGGAGCGGTCAAGTGCACAGAAAGCGGCGGGCGAATTCGACCGCCGCCTGAACCTCACCGCAGCTTGGCGATCGTCAGCCCGTCGACCTTGGCGCGGTCCTTCACCGACTCCTCGCTGCGGGTCAGCGCCTTGGCGATGGCCTTGAGCGCCATGCCTTTCTTGGCGAGCGTGTGCAGCTTCTGGATCTCCGCCGCCGTCCAGGGCTGGCGGTGCCGCTCGAACTTCTCGCCCATCTCTATCTCCCGATTGTCGCTGCACGCTTCAACTTCACCAGCGCTTCGTCAAGCGCGGAGAGGAAGCGGGAGCGGTCGGTCTTGCTGAAGGGCGCCGGGCCGCCAACGATATCGCCGCCCGCGCGCAGGTCAGCCATGATCGCGCGCGTGGCGATGGCGCCCCCGATCGACGCCGTCGTGAATGGCTTGCCGGTCGGCGAGATCACCACGGCCCCTGCCTTGAGGCAGCGGTCGGCGAGCAGGATGTCGGCGGTGATGCAGATTGCCTCCGCATCCGCCCGTTCGGCGATCCAGTCGTCAGCGGCATCGAAGCCATCCGAGACGACCATGCGGTCGAGCAATGGATGCGCGGGGATACGAATCGGGCTGTTGCTGACCACCGTGACACTGATCTCATGCCGGAAGGCGACCTTGTAGATCTCCTCCTTCACCGGGCAGGCATCGGCATCGACGAGGAAGCGGATCATTTTCCTCTAACCGGCTTTGGGCCGGGCTTCTTGTGCCAGGCGGCCTTCTTGCCGCCACCGGGACCAGATGGCTTTCCAGGGCCCTTGAACCCTGGCTTGCCGCCGGGTCCGCCATGGCCGGCCCGTGGCGCCAGCTCGGGACGATAGGGCTTGGGCGCATGAACCGGCCGGGCATTGTCGCGGCGGTGGTTGCGGGCCTCGTCACGCGGCTTGCCGTCGACGGGACGGATGTCGACATCATCGTCTTCACTGGCTGTACGGCGGACCGCATCGAGGAATCGTGCCGCGAGCGCGCCAGGTACTTCGAAGAGCGTCTCGTTGGCCGTCATGCGAATGGCGCCGATCTCGTTGCGGCTGACGTGGCCGCGGCGGCAGAGCAGGGGCAGGATCCAGCGCGGCTCGGCATTCTGGTTGCGGCCGACATTGATGCTGAACCAGGCGCTTCCCTCGAAACCGGGGCGCGGGCCGCGCGGTTCCTGCGGCGCGTCACTGCCGAGCAGGTCCTCCGGCTCGGGCAGGCGCGCGCGATGCGCGTGGACGAGCGCCGCTGCGATCTCCAGCGGGCTGCGCTGCGCGAGCAGCTGCTCGGCGAGCGCATTGTCCTGGTCGCTGACCTCGATCGGCGCGAGCAGCATGCTGAGCAACCGCTCGCTGTCGGCATTGCGGATGTCCTCGGCGGAGGGCGGTGCGATCCATCGCGCCGGGATCTTGGCGCCGCGGAGCATGCCCTCGACGCGGCGACGGCGCGGATAAGGCACGATGAGAACTGCGGTGCCCTTCTTGCCAGCACGGCCGGTGCGCCCCGAGCGATGCTGCAATGTCTCGGCATCGCGCGGAATCTCGACATGGACGACGAGGCTGAGGCTCGGCAGGTCGATACCACGGGCGGCCACATCGGTTGCGACGCAGACGCGCGCGCGCCGGTCGCGCAGTGCCTGCAGCGCCGCATTGCGCTCGTTCTGGCTGTGCTCGCCGGAGAGGGCCACCGCACCGAAACCGCGCTCGACCAAGCTGGCGTGCAGATGGCGGACATTATCGCGCGTGGCGCAGAACAGCATCGCCGTCTCCGCCTCGTGGAAGCGGAGCAGGTTGACCACGGCATTCTCGATATCGGCAGGAGCAACCGCCATTGCCTGATAGCTGATGTCGCCATGGCCGCGATCCTCGCCGACCGTCGAGATGCGGAGGGCATCGCGCTGGTAGCGGCGGGCAAGCGCGACAATCGGCTGCGGCATGGTCGCGGAGAAGAGCAAGGTGCGGCGCTCGGCGGGCGTCGCATCGAGGATCTCCTCAAGATCCTCGCGGAAGCCCATGTCGAGCATTTCGTCGGCCTCATCGAGGATGATGGCCTTGAGCGAGGACAGATCGAGCGCGCCGCGTTCGAGATGGTCGCGCAGGCGCCCCGGCGTACCAACGACGATCTGTGCGCCATAGCTAAGCGCGCGGCGTTCCTTGGCGGCGTCCATGCCGCCCACGCAGGTGGCGATCCGCGCGCCAGCCTTGCCATAGAGCCAGATCAGTTCGCGACTGACCTGCAGCGCAAGTTCGCGGGTCGGCGCGATCACCAGCGCAAGCGGCCATGCGGGTGCGGGCAGGCGACCGTCGGGGCCGAGCAGGTCGTCGGCGATAGCGAGGCCAAAGGCAACGGTCTTGCCCGAGCCGGTCTGCGCGGAGACGACGAGATCGCGGCCGCGGGCTTCGGCCTCAAGCACAGCGGCCTGGACGGGCGTGGGGGCGGCATAGCCGCGTTCGGACAGGGCATCGCCCAGAATGGCGGGAAGTTCGGAAAAGGGCATAGGTCTCGCAAACAAAAAAGCGCCGCTCGCAGCGGCGGGCATCGGGTCAGGACCATCCGGGCCTGAAATCGGGGTCTTCCGGGTCTCTCCCGATCCGCAGCGCGGACCGTTTCCTCAACTGGCCCGAGCCAGCTGCCGGCGGACTACGATCATTCGATCGTCAGGCCGTCTCCAGCGTGCACTGCAGCGGGTGCTGGTTCTGCCGGGCGAAGTCCATCACCTGGTTCACCTTGGTTTCGGCGACCTCATAGCTGAACACGCCGCAAACGCCTACGCCCTTCTGGTGGACGTGGAGCATGACGCGGGTCGCCTGCTCGATGTCCATACGGAAGAAGCGCTGGAGCACGTCGACCACGAATTCCATCGGCGTATAGTCGTCGTTGAGCATCAGCACCTTGTAGGGCGTCGGCTTCTTGGTGCGCGTACGCGTGCGTGTCGCGATGCCGAGGCCCGGTCCACCCGGCCCCTCCTCATCGCTCCCGCCGGCCATATACGGCTCCATCTGCTCTGCCCCGAAAACGTGCATGTGTGGAAAATAGGTCAGGGCAGGGGTTGGTTGCAAGGGCTGTGCTCGCGTTAACCCATTTTCCGCTGAATCGGGCGAAGGGCGCCAGGCGGGAAATGCGGCATGATCTGCTCGGGGAACAAAAAAGGCGACCCGCGCCGGGCCGCCTTTTTCGCTATTGAATGCACCGCACCGATCAGGCGGCGAGCGCCTTGACCTTTTCCGAGACGATCGCAACGCGGTTGCTGATCGGCTGCGAGACGTCGCCAGCGAGCTTCAGGAACTTCTCGCTGTTCTTGGCGGCTTCGGTCGCGAAGCTGTCAAACGCGGCGCTCATCAGCTCGCTCTGCAGCTGGAAGAACTCGCTCGGCGACTTGACGGCCGCGAAGCTCTTGAAGGTGGCGGTCGACTTCTCGAACGATTTGCGCGAGAACTCGACGGCTTCCTGGCTCAGCGTCTCGACGCCCTTGGCGGCGATCTTCGACGATTCCACGATGGCTTCGTAGTTGCCCTTGGCCAGCTCACCCATTTCTTCGATGGCCTTGCTCGACTTTTCGAGGGCAAGCTTGGCCTTGTCGCTGGCGTCGGTGAAAGCGGACTGGAACTTGATCTTGGCGTCCTCGGCATAAGCCTTGGCGGTTTCGAGAGCATCGGTCATCACAGATGTGCCTTTCTTTGCGGCCTTGGCGACTGCCGGGGCAGAAGCGGGCGCGGGGATTGCGGTTTTCTTCACGATGGGCGCCACCGGCTTGGCGGCAACCGGCTCGGCCAGCTTTTCCACCTTCGGCGGAGCAACTGGCGCAGGAGCCGGAACCGTCTTCAGCGGCGCCGTAATTTTCTCAGACTTTTTCGCTGTCTTGGCTGCACCGGAGACCGGCCATTCGACCGGCTTCGATACCCCCTCGCCAACCGGCACCGCAGTCGCCACCTTCTTCGGCGCGCCCTTGCGAACAGCGGGTGTGCGACGGGAAGTCGGTTTCTTGATCGGCGCCTTTGCCAAAACGAGCTCCTGAGTCTTTATGCTGCAGTGCAACATAGATGCGTTGCCTACATTAATCAAGAAAAATTTTGATGCAACGCAGCAAAATTCCCTCTTGCGACTCGCGCTTCAATTCCTTTTCAGCGTAGCTTGACGTAACGTCCGGGGGCGTTTTCGAGTGCAGCATATTTACCGCCACCAGGAACGCGCGAGCCGCTAACGGGCACCCGATCCGGCGATCGCTGGGCTATCCAGGCCATCCAGTCCGGCCACCAGCTGCCGGGCGTTTCCTGCGCCGCGTCCCTGAATGCGGTCAGGCTGGGCTGCGGCTGGCTGCAGGTCCAGTACTGATATTTCTTCGCCGCCGGAGGGTTGACCACCCCCGCAATATGGCCCGATCCTGCGAGCAAGAACCGTCGTTCGCCGGAGAATTGCTCCATCAGCTGCCAGACGCTTTCGGGCGGCGCAATATGGTCCTCGATCCCGGCCTGCACATAGGCGGGCGTCTTGACAGTGCCGAGATCGATGGGCGTGCCGTCCACCGTGATCGCGCCGGGTTGGACCAGCCGGTTGTCGCGATAGAGATCGGCCAGATAGGAGCGCAGCCACTTGCCGGGCAGGTTGGTCGTATCGCCATTCCAGTAGAGCAGGTCGAACTGCGGATAGTCCTGCCCGAGCAGGTAGTTGTTGACGACATAGTTCCAGATCAGGTCCTGCCCGCGCAACAGGTTGAAGGTTGCGGCCAGATAGCGCCCATCCAGATATCCGTCGGTCATCAGGCTTTCCACGAGGGCAATCTGTTCGTCGTCGGCGAAGAGGCGCAGGTCGCCCGCTTTGCTGAAGTCGACCTGGGCCGTGAAGAAGGTTGCGCTCGCGACCTTGTCCGCCTCGCCCCGCGCCGCCAGCAGCGCAAGCGTGACTGCGAGCGTGGTCCCCGCCACGCAATAGCCGATGGCGTGGACGCTCTCGACGCCGAGCAAATCGCGTACCGTATCGATCGCATCGACCTGCCCGCGCAGCACATAATCGTCGAGCGTCATGTCGGCCATGCTCGCGTCGGCCGACTTCCAGCTGACCATGAACACCGTCAGCCCCTGGTCGACCGCCCATTTTACGAAGCTCTTCGCGGGGTTGAGATCAAGGATGTAGAAGCGGTTGATCCACGGCGGAAAGATGACGAGTGGCGTCTCGTGAACCTGCTTCGTGGTCGGTTCGTACTGGATGAGCTGGTAGAGCGGCGTTTCGTAAACGACCTTGCCGGGCGTGGTCGCTATATTGCGCCCGAGCTCGAAATGCGAACCGTCGGTGTGGGTGAGCTGGCCCTTGTCGATATCGGCGAGCAGGTGCTCAAGGCCGGCGATGAGATTTTGTCCGCCGGTCTCGATCGTGCGATCGATCACCTGCGGATTGGTAAAGGCGAAGTTGCTCGGGCTGGCCGCCTCCACGAAGCGCTGCGTCGCGAAGCGCAGCTTTTCCTTCTGCCGGGCATCGAGTCCGTCGACCGTGTCTGTGAGCCGCATCAGCCCCTCAGCGGCGAGCAGGTAGATCTGGCGAATGAGGTCGAACACCGGGTTGTCGCGCCAGCGTGGATCGGTGAAGCGCCGGTCGCGATCGGCAGCGGTCGGTGCGGCATCGCTTTCCTTCTGCCCGCTCGCCTGCGCCAGGAAGCGCTCCCAGATCGCGAGGCCCTTGCCGGCCATGTCGGCCTGGATCTCGGCGATGCGTTCGACATTCGGCGAAGCTCCCAGGGGCAGGTCGAAGCCGCGCGGTTGCAGGCCCTTCTCAACAAGCTCGCTGGTCCGCTCCAGGATCAGTTGCTGCGCCTGCCCAAGCACCCGCGTCCAATGCTGCAGTTGGTCGAGGGCGGGCAGGTCGGCGTCGTGCTGTGCTGTTTCGGCCATGCCCATTCCCATGCTGATTCGCGCGTCCCCGCTTTTAGTGGCACGTCAATGTGACGCGAGCTATATGCGTCCGGCCGGAATTGTCCGGCTTATTGCAGGAGATCGACTTCCAAATGTCCGACGACGAGTTCTACCGCATCAAGCGGCTGCCGCCCTATGTCATCGCCGAAGTCAATGCGATGCGGGCAGCGGCGCGCGCGGCAGGCGAGGACATTATCGATCTCGGCATGGGCAACCCGGATCTGCCCCCTCCCCAGCACGTCATCGACAAGCTGTGCGAGGTGGCACAGAAGCCCAGTTCCCATGGCTATTCGCAGTCCATGGGCATTCCGGGCCTACGCAAGGCCCAAGCCAATTATTACGCTCGCCGCTTCGGGGTCGAACTCGATCCCGAGACGGAAGTGGTCGTGACCATGGGATCCAAGGAGGGCCTTGCCAGCCTTGCCACCGCGATCACCGCGCCCGGCGACGTCGTGCTGGCGCCCAACCCCAGCTACCCGATCCACATGTTCGGCTTCATCATTGCCGGCGCGACCATTCGCTCGGTGCCGACCACGCCCGACGAAGGCTATTGGCGCGCGCTCGATCGGGCAATGGCCTTCACCGTGCCGCGCCCGAGCGTGCTGGTCGTGGGTTATCCCAGCAACCCGACCGCGGAGACGGTCGACCTCGCTTTCTATGAGCGGCTTGTCGCCTGGGCGAAGGAAAACAAGGTCTGGGTACTCAGCGACCTCGCCTATTCCGAGCTCTATTATGACGGCAACCCAACACCTTCGATCCTGCAGGTGCCCGGCGCCAAGGACGTGGCAGTCGAGTTCACGTCGCTCTCCAAGACTTACTCGATGGCGGGTTGGCGCATCGGTTTCGCGGTCGGCAACCCGAAGCTGATTTCGGCGCTGAAGCGTGTGAAGTCCTATCTCGACTATGGCGCCTTCACGCCGATCCAGGCAGCCGCCTGCGCCGCGCTCAATGGCCCGCAGGATATCGTCTCGCAGAACCGCGAGCTGTATCACAAGCGCCGCGATGTGTTGGTCGAGAGCTTCGGCCGCGCCGGCTGGGACATCCCTGCCCCCAAGGCGTCAATGTTCGCCTGGGCGCCGCTGCCGCCCGCGCTCAAGGAGATGGGGAGCCTGGAATTCTCCAAGCAGCTCCTGACGCACGCGAAAGTCGCGGTGGCACCGGGCGTCGGCTACGGCGAGGACGGCGAAGGCTTCGTGCGCATCGCGATGGTCGAGAACGAGCAGCGACTGAGGCAGGCAGCGCGCAACGTGCGCAAATATCTCCAGTCTATGGGCATCAACACGCCCGCGTCGAAGGAAGCGGTGTGAACGCGCTTTCAGGGCTGACCTCTACGGAGGTCAGCCAGGTCGCTCATACAATCCAGCTCGCCGTCGCGCCGGTCTTCCTGCTTGCCGGCATCGTCGCCTTCATCAACGTCTGCGCCTCGCGCCTGGCCCGCGTCATCGACCGGGCGCGTGTCGTCGAGCAGCGCGTGCTGCAGACGATCGGCCTCGAGCATGACCGGCTGATCGACGAAATTCGCGTCCTCGACCGGCGCATCAAGGTGGTGAACCGGGCGATCCTGCTCTCGGTCCTGTCCTCGCTGCTGGTCTGCGCGGTGGTGATCCTGCTGTTTGCGTCGAGCCTGCTCGACGTCAATCTCGGCACGCTGATCGCGCTGCTCTTCATCGGATCGATGCTCTCGATCGGTGCCGCCTTCGCGATCTTCATCTACGAGACGCGGCTCGGCTCACGTGTCATCCATATCCGCAACGAGATCCTCTATCACCGCGCGGACGAGGAAAATGGAGGCGGGCCAGCCAAGCGCTGACCCGCCTTCCACCAGCTTATTTCGCTTGGGTCTGGGGCGGACGTGCGCCCTTGGTTGCGGCGTCCCAATGCTCGTCGGCCTTGCCGTCAACGAAGCGCCACATGTCAAACCAGCTCGTCGTGTAGGTCTTGCCGGGTTCGTTCGGGTCCGGATAGCTGCGCGCAATCACCACATTGACGAGATCGCCTTCGGCCAGCACGGCGACCACCGGCGTCGTCAGCTTGTCGCAGGTGGGCGTGCGCGGCATATTGCTGAAGAACTTCTGCACCGGCGCCAGGCCGTCCGCGGCGTTCGGATTGTGCTGGATGTAGCGCTCGGTCAGCCAGTTTCCGGCGTCGCTCCAATGGCCGCACTGAAGCAGCTCGCGCATGATATGCAGCGCGGCCTGCTTGTTCTTGTGCTTGACCGGATCCTTATCCTTGAACAGCGCCTCTGCGTCGGCGACGCCGACGACAGGCGACTGGGCGGCGAGCGGGGCCGTGGCCACCAGGCCCAGACACATTGCGGCAACTAAGCGACGAACCGACATCATTCCTCTCCTCCAATGATCCAAAATCAACCCGCCCATAATGAGAGGGGCCGCCGGAGCAATCAAGCTCCGAGCGGCCCGTCGACATGTTCAGCGGCCGGAAGTGCCGCCACTCGGGAATTTTCGCCGCGTTCCGGACCCCTTGCGGCCCTCGCGCGACCCGTCGCCGATATGCTTAGCGGCGGGCTCCCCGAACGGACTTGACCGACCTCATTGCTGAACCATGAGACATCGGATCACCTCCTTTCGATTGGTTGAAAACTGGTTCGGAAGGGTTTGGCTCAAAGCCTGTTTCTTCCGATGGCCTATGTGTGAATCAAACGGAGTCGGCGAACAAGACTTGTATTAATTTTTTTTGGAATCATAATTGCGCGCTCCGGCCTGAGCCGCGTCGGTTCGAAACTCAGCCCCGGCAATCCTCGATAACCCGCGCAATCTCCGCCCAGACGGGCAAGATGAGTCGCGCCTTTCCTTGGGGCTCGACGGAGATGCGTCCGCGCGAATAGGCGATCCAGTTGAAGCCCGGATCGGTGGCGGGCCGGGTGATTGCGACGAACTGATCGGCAGCCGCGTTACCGACGCCGCTCCAGGCGAGCGTGCCGGATGTCGTTCGGATGACGACAGGGACCGACGCGCCGCTCGCCCCTACTCCATCGATCGACAGGGTGATTTGCCGCGTCGCTGAGTCACAGCGTAGCAACGCGATGCGTGGCCCCGCCGGCGGACCATATTGCGCGACGCTCCCCGTCAGCTGCTTCTCATAGCGCCAGTCACCTGGCGCAAGCGTTGCAACATCCCACGCCTTTTCCGGCTCCACCACGAGGGTTCGCGGCGGCGTTGGCGGCGGCGGCGGGGGCGACGGCGCGGGCGGTGGAGGCGGAGGGGCCGGAGCCGGTGGCGGCACCACCGCGCAGGCCGACAGCAACGCAAGCCCCGCGAGCGAGAGCAAGCTTATCGCCGAAGCGCGACCAGTAATCGGGTTTCTCATGTCCTGCCAATCGCGAGCCGAGCGGATCGGTTCCTCAGGGCCGGGTCTGCCCAGTGCCGCGCACGACCCATTTGTAGGTGGTCAGCCCTTCCAGTGCGACAGGACCACGCGCATGCATGCGACCGGTGGAGATACCGATCTCGGCCCCCAGGCCGAACTCCCCGCCGTCGGCGAACTGGCTTGAGGCATTCCACATCACGATCGCGCTGTCACATGCCTGCAGGAAATGCTCGGCCGTCGCGGCATCCGCAGTGACGATCGCGTCGGTATGATGGCTGCCGTGCGCCGCGATATGGGCGAGCGCCTCGTCGACGCCATTGACCATGCCGGCGGTCACGATGCTGTCGAGATATTCGGTGTCCCAGTCGGCTTCCTGGGCGGGTTCGACCCGAGGATCGAGAGCCTTGACCGCCGCGTCCCCACGCACCTCGCAGCGTGCATCGAGCAAAGCGCCGACCAGCGCTTCGGGATGCCGAAAATCCTTGTCGATGAGCAGCGTTTCCATCGCCCCGCAGATGCCGGTGCGCCGCATCTTGGCATTAAGGACGATCTCGCGCGCCATGGCCGGGTCGGCGGCCGCATGGACATAGGTGTGGCAGATGCCGTCGAGATGGGCGAGCACGGGCACGCGCGCCTCTTCCTGTACGCGCGCGACGAGGCTTTTGCCTCCGCGTGGCACGATGATGTCGATGAGGCCGACCGCGCGCAGCATGGCGCCAACCAGCGCACGATCCGTGCTGGGCACAAGCTGGACGGCGTCGGCCGGCAGACCGCTCTCCGCGATGCCCGCCACCATCGCGGCGTGAATGGCGCGATTGCTCTCCACTGCTTCTGACCCGCCACGAAGGATCACGGCATTGCCCGAGCGAAGGCCCAGTGCCGCTGCATCAGCCGTCACGTTGGGCCGGCTCTCATAGATGATACCGATCACGCCGAGCGGCACGCGGACGCGCTGCAGCCTCATGCCGTTGGGGCGCACCGTCTCGTCGATCACGGCGCCGACGGGGTCGGCGAGCTTCGCCACTTGCTCGACCGCGTCCGCAATGCCTGCGACCCGCCCCTCATCCAGCCGCAGCCGGTCGAGCATGGCAGAAGTGAGACCATTGGCCGCGCCGCGATCCATGTCCTTGCGGTTCGCGAGGATGATCTGCGACGTTGCGTGGCGGAGCGCCTTCGCCGCCGCGACAAGCGCCTTGGCCTTGGCCTCGCTCGATGTCCGGGCGAGGATTGCCGCAGCATTGCGCGCCCGTGCACCCATGGCGCCGATCACCATTTCGGGCGTCTGAGTGAGATCGTTCATGGCCGGTCCGATTCCTGTCGCTCAAAGGGAAGCCGGGCATAGCATGGGACCTCGAGCGAGGAAATGCGTGCCTTGAACCGGTGTCCGTACACTTCTGAACCGATTTTTCACTATTGGTATAGATAGGGTTTGCTCGTCCGGGTGGAATATTGGGGCGTCACGAAAGCGCAGGCCGCGAAAGGGAATCGTGGGCATGGCGCGCGTGGCATGATCGCGCTCGTGCGCATCCAACATCGAACCGGATATGACAAATTAGGTTCTCGGCGGGTGGCCGGGAGCTGCAGGGAAGGCTCGCCTGCCGCGGACCGGCAAGGCGTGAAAAAGGGACGAGAGACATGTTTAGCTGGTTCGAGGAAAAGGCGCCGATCCGCACGAAGTTCAAGGCGCTGCTTGCCATTCATGGCGGGATCGCCGCTCTGTCATTGGGGGCAACCATCTATGCAGCGGCAGGCGGCGGTTATGTCGCGATCGCCCTTTCGGCAGCGACCCTGGGCTTCACGATCGCGACCGTACTGGTCGCATCGCGCCTCATCTGCACGCCTTATGTGACCACGGTGCTGCGCATGGAAGCACTGGCGGCGGGTGACACGGCCTCGGCCATCCAATATACCCATTATCAGGACTGCGTTGGCCGCATGACCAAGGCGATGGAGGTTTTCCGCGACAACGCCGAAAAGGTGGCAAGCGCTGCAGCACGGCAGCAGAAGGTTGTGCAGGAACTGGCGCTCGGCCTCCAGAAGCTGGAAGAAGGCAATCTTACCTACAAGATCGAGAATGAATTCGGCGGCGACTACGAGCGCCTGCGCATCAGCTACAACCAGGCCGTGACCGGCCTCGACGAGATCATGGGCCGCGTCGCGGGATCAGCCGCGAGCGTCCATGCCGGATCGAGCGAGATTCGCGGTGCGTCTGAGGATCTATCGCGTCGCACCGAACAGCAGGCCGCGAGTCTTGAGGAGACGGCGGCGGCCATGAGCCAGGCCACCTCGATGGTCGGCGAAAGCGCCCGCAAGGCCGTGGATATCCGCAGCTCGATCGGCCAGGCTCATCGCGACGCCAGCGAAGGCGGAGCGGTCGTCAGCCGGGCCGTTGTTGCGATGGATGCGATCGAGAAGAGCAGCCAGCAGATCAGCAGCATCATCAACGTCATCGACGGCATTGCCTTTCAGACCAACCTGCTGGCGCTCAATGCCGGTGTCGAAGCGGCGCGTGCCGGCGAAGCCGGCAAGGGCTTCGCAGTGGTGGCCTCAGAGGTTCGGGCGCTTGCACAACGCTCGGCGGATGCAGCCAAGGAGATCAAGGATCTCATCAACACCTCCAGCACCCAGGTTGTGGAGGGCGTTGGCCTGGTCGGCGAAACGGGCAAAATGCTCGACCGCATCGTCGCGAAGGTCAGCGAGATCAACACGCTGATCGGCGATATGGCCGCCAGCACGGAAATGCAGGCGACGAACATCCAGCAGGTCAACGGCTCGGTGAGCGACATGGACAAGATGACGCAGCAAAATGCCGCGATGGTGGAAGAGACGACTGCGGCAGCCCGCAATCTCGCAGGGGAAGCGGACCGGCTCGCGGCGCTCGTCTCGCGCTTCAGCCTGACCAGCGGCGCCAGTAAGGCTCCAGCGCCAGCCCGTCCGGCCGCGCGACGCGCCCCAGCTGTTTCCGGCAATCTTGCGCTCAAGGGGGAGGATGACTGGGCCGAATTCTAAAGGTCCTCATCCATGCCAGGATTGCCCAACGGGGCGGCGCGGGAGTGTCGCCCCGTTTTCTTTTCGTGAAACTGGAGTTGTCGCAGAACCGTCCGGAACATTTCAGCGCTGAATTCTACTTTAGCGGCGGCGAGACATTATTATCAAGCTAAGCGGTTAGACGGTCCTCATCGCAATTCGATGAAGGAACCAAGCCATGATCAAGTCCTACGCCGCCAAGTCCGACCTCTTCACCACCTCGAGCCTGATGTCGCTCGCTGTCCTGTTCGCGCTGACCAGCTTCTCCTCGGTCATCGCAATCATGGCAGGCGCCGCTTGATCTTCAGCGCTGGGCGCCCGGTATCCATAGGATATCGCCAGCCCCGTCGGCATTCAGTGCGCGAGCCAGCACGAACAACAGGTCCGAGAGGCGATTGAGATAGGCCAGCGCCGCCGGGTTGACCGGCGCCGCCCGGGCTGACGCAATGACGGCCCGTTCGGCCCGCCGGGCAATCGCGCGAGCGAGATGCACGTGAGCTGCCGCCAGCGAACCGCCGGGCAGGATGAAGCTGCGCAGCGGCTCAAGGTCCCCATTCAGCGCATCGATTGCGCGCTCCAGCCGATCGACCTGCGACGGCACGATGCGCAGCACCATCTCGGATGGCTCGAAATCCTCGCCCGGCGTCGCAATGTCGGCACCGAGGTCGAAAAGATCGTTCTGCACCGATTGCAGCAGCGCGGCCCGGCCCGGGTCGCTCATCGTGGCCACCGCGACGCCGATCGCGCTATTGAGCTCGTCAACCTCGCCGATCGCGATCATGCGCGGCTCGTCCTTGGCGACACGTGAGCCATCGACCAGGCCGGTCGTGCCATCGTCTCCTGTGCGTGTGTAGATGCGATTGAGGCGGACCAATTGCCCCTCTCCGGCTTATTTGCCGCTGTTCATCAGCAGCAACAGCGCGACCACCAGGATCGCGCCGGCCTGCATTGTGACGCGCCCCATCATCATCTTGTTCTGCTTGAGGCTCGACTGGCTGGGCCCGTTCGCACTGTTCTTGAGATCTTCCTCCGTCGTCTTGAGGAAGGCGATGATCCCCCGCACAAGATAGGCGACGGCGCCGATCATGGCGGCGATGAGTAGGATGACGAGGAAGGCGTTGCCCATCTGAAATTCTCCTGTTCCGCCGATCTAGGCTTCCTCCAGACCGATTCCAACTGGAAAGCGCACTGCCCTGAGATCGGCCGCCAACGCCACGCCGTCCCAGCCTGCCTCGCGCAGTTCGGCAAGACTGAGGCCCGCCGCCCTCTTGGCAAGACGCTTGCCGTCTCCGTCGACGACCAGCGCATGATGATGATAATCCGGCACCGGCAGGCCAAGCAGCGCCTGCAGCATGCGATGCGCATGCGTTGAGGCGAAGACGTCCCGTCCGCGCACGATATCGGTCACGCCCTGCGCGGCATCGTCCACCACCACGGCCAGATGGTAGCTGGCCGGCCGATCGCGGCCCTTGAGGATGAGATCGCCCAGCGCATCGGGATCGACCCGCACCTCGCCCGCCGCCTCGTCGAACCAGAATAAAGGACCCGTCCGCGCCATCGCCGCGCCCATGTCGAGCCGCCAGCTATGCGGATCGGCGCGGGCAATGCGCGCCGCGCGTTCGGCCTCTCCCAAAGCTCGGCAGGTGCCGGGATAAAGCGGCCCGTCCGCGCCATGCGGCGCCGAGAGGCTCGCCGCTACCTCGCGAGCGATATCGGCGCGGCTGCAGAAGCAGGGATAGACAAGTCCCTGCACCTTCAGCACTTCCAGTGCCGCATCGTATACTGCGATCCGCTCCGACTGGATCATCACCTCATCCCAGGCGATGCCAAGCCATTGCAGGTCTTCATAAATCCCGGCCGTGAACTCCGGCCTGCATCGTGTTATGTCGATGTCCTCGATGCGCAATACGAAGCGCCCGCCGCGTTTCCGGGCGAAGTCATGGGCCAGCAATGCCGACCAGCCATGGCCGGCATGCAGACGGCCGGTCGGACTGGGGGCGAAGCGAGTCACCACATCCGGTGTGATGCGATTTTGACTCATACTAGCTCTTGACGAGAACTCATTAAGGATGCTGTCATGAGGTCGTCACGCTTCGTCCTTTAGGAAGTGCGTCGGCAGCGAAAGGGAGCCTGAGAGCGCGCATGTACCATCCCGATCGAATACGACATCCGGAAAATTGTCCGGCGCTGGTCCTCAATGCGGACTACACGCCTCTTTCCTATTATCCGCTGAGCCTTTGGTCTTGGCAAACCGCCATCAAGGCGGTTTTTTTGGATCGGGTCGACATCGTCGCCAGCTACGAGACGGAAGTCCACTCCCCCAGCTTCCAGATGCAGATTCCCTCGGTGATCGCGCTCAAGCAATATGTGCGCCCCAGCGAGCATCCGGCCTTCACGCGGTTCAATCTGTTCCTGCGGGACAAGTTCACCTGCCAATATTGCGGATCGCTCAAGGACCTGACCTTCGATCATGTCGTCCCGCGCCGCGCCGGCGGGCGCACGACCTGGGAGAATGTCACGACCGCCTGCTCGCCCTGCAATCTCAAGAAGGGTGGCCGCACGCCGCGCGAGGCCGGCATGCACCTGCACGAATATCCGATCCGGCCGACCAGCTGGCAGCTCCAGGACCATGGACGCGCCTTCCCGCCCAACCATCTTCACGAGAGCTGGCATGACTGGCTCTACTGGGATGTCGAACTATTGGCCTGACGACAGCAGGCTGTATTTGTTCTAGGGGGAACCCGTAGGCCGTGGGGCCGCCAGGACGAATGAGCCGTGAGCGACGAAAATAACCGCATAGACCGACGCTTCCGCACGGAGTTGCCCGTGTTCGTGAGCACCGTGCTCGATGGGCAGGAAGCCTTCATCGTCGACGTGTCGCAGCAGGGCCTGCGGCTGCGGGGATTCGAAAAAGTCCAGCCGCGCATGCGCGTGATCATCGAATGCCAGGGCGACACGGTATGCGGAACGGTGCGCTGGGCCAAGCCCGACGGGACGGTCGGCGTTCGGCTCGATACCCCGCTGAACGACGGCCCGCTCGCAGCGATCTGGAAGCGCTTCCAGGAGAATGTGAACGCGTTCGGCGCGAACAAGACGCAGCGTCCGATGGGTGGCTTCGGCAAGAAATCCAGCTGATCGCGATCGCGTTCAGCCGGCGGCACTGGCCGCCTTTTCGGAGAGCAGCCAGTTCATGGCTTCCTTGGCGGAGAGAAAGATCGGCACCGGCGCGTCGCCCAGCATCCGCCGCATCTGGATCTTCAGGAGCGTGGAGCCCACGAC
>DASWYL010000070.1:0-5634 GCA_036404995.1 Sphingobium sp.
CTAGAGCCTGACGAGCGTGCCCGCGCCGCGCTTGGTGAAGATTTCGAGCAGCATCACGTGCGGAATACGCCCGTCGAGAATGACCGCGGCGTCGACGCCGCCCTCGACGGCCGTTACGCAGGTCTCGACCTTGGGAATCATGCCGCCGGAGATCGTGCCGTCGTCGATCAGTCCGCCAATGTCGGAGGGCTTGAGATCCGAGAGCAGGTTCTTCTGCTTGTCGAGCACGCCCGCCACGTCGGTCAGCAGGAAGAAGCGCTTGGCTTTCAGTTCCGCCGCGATCGCGCCGGCCATGGTGTCGGCATTGACATTGTAGGTCGCGCCGTCCGTACCGATGCCCACCGGCGCGACGACCGGAATGATGCCTTCGCGCGAGAGGCTGTCGAGGATGCGCCGGTCGACCTTCACCGGATCGCCGACGAAGCCCAAGTCGACATTGCGTTCGATGCCGCTGTTCGGATCCGGCGCACGCTTGTTGCCGACCTTCTCGCAGAGGACGAGGCCGGCATCCTTGCCCGAGATGCCCACGGCCCGGCCGCCCGCGCCCGCGATCCAGTCGACGATCTCCTTGTTGATCGATCCGGCGAGGACCATTTCCGCGACCTTGGCGGTCTCGGCATCGGTGACGCGCAGCCCGCCGACGAACTTGCTCTCGACGCCGAGCTTCTTCAGCATCGCGCCGATCTGCGGCCCGCCGCCATGCACGACCACGACATTGATGCCGACCATCTTCATGAGGACCACGTCCTCGGCGAAGTCGCGCGCGGCCTCGGGATCGCCCATGGCGTGGCCGCCATATTTCACGACGAACGTCTCGCCCGCATAACGCTGCATATAGGGCAGCGCCTCGGTGAGGATTTCCGCCTTGGCGAGCAGCGCCGGATCGGGCGCGTGACTATTGCCTGTCATTGCAGAGGACCCTTTTTTAACGGTCGAGGCGGCGGCCGAGCGCCACGAAGACATAGATGAGCGGCGGCACCAGGATGGTCGAAAGCAGCATCTTGGAGATGATCTGCCCTTCCATCACCGGGATGACCGGCTGAACGCCGTAGAAGGCGACGGAAATGAAGATGACCGTGTCCACGATCTGCGAGAGCAGGCCCGCGATCCACGCGCGCAGCCAGAGCATACCGCCGGTATCGCCGCCCTTGAGCCGCGAGAAGATCGCGACGTTCAGCGTCTGCGAAATGCCATAGGCGATAAGCCCCGCGAACTGCATGCGCGCGCCCTGCCCGAGCAGCTTGGCGAAAATCTCCTGGTCGCCCCAGAAGGACGCGGGCGGCACGAGATGGATGACAACCATCAGCAGGATCATCGAGACGATGAGCGGGACAAAGCCCCAGCGCACGAGCGCATTGGCGGCATTCCGCCCATGCAGCTCCGCGACCGCGCTCGACAGCACGACCAGCAGCAGGAAGGCGAAGATGCCCGACTCCACCGCGAGACTGCCCAGCACCGGCCAGGTGCCCAGCGAGGCGAGCTTCGTGCCCAGGATGCCCGCAAGCACGACGAGCCCGCCATAAAGCAGCGAGAAGACGAAGAGCGAGCGCGGCACGACCGCGGGAGAGGCTTTGGTCATTGCGTGCCCTTATCGGCTTTGCGTTCCCGCGAAAAGGGCATGTCGTGCAGTGCGTGCAGCCGGGAGACGGTCAGAAAAGGGGCGGCGCCCCACGGACGCCGCCCTTTGAGTTTGCCGGTCGGGCTGGGACCAGCGGGGGTAATCATGACGCGCGGGTCCGGTCACGGCTTGGGGGGGCAGCGCCACGCCGGATCCGATGAGCTCAAATAGCGGCCCGGGATGACGTCCCGGCGGCAATGGTTTGACAGTTCCGTGACTGGCGCCGCCCCGTGTTGCCGCGCGCGGCAAGGCGGTTATAACGGTCCGGTTACGCGGCCCGCTCGGCGCGCGCTCCCTGGGGGACGGAACGACCTTATGCCCATCCTGATCGGCCTTGGCGGCATTGCCGTCATCCTCGCCATTGCGATTCTCTTCTCCGCCGATCGGCGTGCGATCCGCCCCCGGGTCGTCATTCCGGCCTTTCTGATGCAAGCTGCCATCGCACTGGTCGTGCTCAGGGTTCCGCTCGGCCGGGACGCGATCAGCGGCATGTCGGCCGGCGTCGCGGATCTGCTCAGCTATGCCCAGGCCGGCACCAACTTCATCTTCGGCCCGCTCGCCGATGCCAAGATCGGCGGCACCAGTTTCGCCATCTCGGCACTACCGGTGATCATCTTCTTCGCCAGCCTCGTCTCGATTCTCTATTATCTCGGCATCATGCAGCTCATCGTGCGCTGGGTCGGCGGCGCGATCGAGAAGGTGACCGGCGTCTCCAAGGTCGAGAGCCTGTGTGCCGCGGCCAACATCTTCGTCGGCCAGAGCGAAAGCCCGCTGGTCATCCGCCCCTATCTCGCGGGCCTGACCCCGGCGCAGCTCTTCCTTGTCATGACCAGCGGCATGGCCGGCGTCGCAGGGACCATCCTCGCCGCTTATGCCTCGATGGGCATCAAGATCGACTATCTGCTCGCCGCATCCTTCATGTCCGCGCCAGGCGGCATCCTGATGGCCAAGCTGATGATGCCGGACACGGTCAGTCCCAAGATCCTGGACGAGGAAATCGCCCTCTCGGAGGCGCGGATCAGCGGCCGGGGCCCCGCCGCCTTGCTGCCCGAGGGCACGCCCGGCGAACCGATGCCGGATGCGAGCCATGACGAGGAAAAGCCCGCCAACATCATCATGGCGGCCGCGCAGGGCGCGCAGACCGGCGTCAAGCTCGCGGTTGCGGTTGGCGCGATGGTGCTGGCTTTCGTCGCGCTGGTGGCGCTCGCCAACGGCCTGCTCGGCGGCGTCGGCAACTGGTTCGGCTATCCCGACCTCTCCTTCCAGCTCATCCTCGGCAAGATCCTCGCGCCGATCATGTGGCTGCTCAACGTGCCGTGGAACGAAGCACAGGCGGCGGGCGGCCTGTTCGGCACCAAGGTCGTGCTCAACGAGTTCGTCGCCTTCATCGACCTCAGCCAGATGAAGACGCTTTCGCCGGTCACGGTGGCCGTCGTCACGTTCGCGCTCTGCGGCTTTGCCAATTTCTCGTCGATCGCCATCCAGATGGCAGTGACCGGCACGCTCGCGCCCAACCAGCGGCCCGTGCTCGCCCGGCTCGGTCTCAAGGCGCTGATGGCGGGAAGCCTGTCCAACCTGATGAGCGCCGCGCTCGTCGGGCTGATGATGAGCATCTAGGCACCCCTGTCATTCCCGCGAAAGCGGGGATGACGACGACGATTTGGTGGCAGCTAGCTTTGCGTGATGGGCGCTGCGCTCGGCTTTCGCCCCGCGAGCACGAAAGTCAGCGCCGTACCGACAAGAGCCAGCAGCGCGAGGATCAGGAAGGCCGATGAGTCATCGCCCGCATTGGCGCCGCGGATGCGGCCAAGCGTGTCGGGACCGACATAGCCGCCGAGCATCGCGAGCGCGTTGATCCATGCAATGCCGCCAGCCGCAGCCGTGCCCGAAAGGAAGGCCGTCGGCAGTGTCCAGAACACCGCCAGCCAGGCCAATCCTCCGCCTGCGACCATTGACAGGGCGACAATCGACAGCACCGGCTCCCGGCCGCCAAAGGCGAGGATGAGCAGGCCCGTCGCGGCCACGATGGAGGCAATGCTGGCATGCCAGCGGCGTTCGTTGACGCGATCCGAATGGCGTGCGACGAGCACCATGGCGAGCGCACCGATGCCCCACGGGATCATGGCGACCAGCCCGACCGCGAAATAGTTCTTCTTGTCGATGCCGATCTCCTGAATGATCGTCGGCATCCAGAAATTGAGGGCATTGCTGTAGACGCCCCGGCAGAAGTCGGCCAGCGCCAGCGCCCAGACGCGCCAGTCGCTGAAGATGTCGACGATGCGCGAACGCTGCCCGTGAAGTGCTTTCCGCTGCTCGTCCTCGGCAAGACGGGTTTCGATCAGCGTGCGTTCGTCCGCCTTCAGCCAGCGCGCGTCGCGCGGACCGTCGGGCAGCAGGACGAGGATGAGAAAACCGATCGCCAGCGAAGGCAGCGCTTCAATGAGGAAAACCCATTGCCAGCCGCGCAGGCCATGCGCGCCGTTCATGAATTGCAGGATCGCGCCCGAGACTGGCGACCCGATCGCGCTCGCCAGCGGAATCGCGATGAAGAACAAGGCAACGACATGGGCGCGCCGTGCCGCCGGAAACCAGAAGGTCAGGTAGAGCACCGCGCCCGGCACGAAGCCGGCCTCCGCCACGCCGAGGATGAAGCGCAGCAGGTAGAAGGTAAACTGCGCGTCGGTGCAGCCGAAGGCCGCCGAGACCGGTCCCCAGTGCATGTGATCCGTGAACATGAAGGCGCCGGAAGCAAGGCTCCAGGTTATGGCGATGCGCGCCATCCAGCGCCGCGCACCGACCCGGTGGAGGATCAGGTTGCTCGGCAGCTCGAACAGGAAATAGCCGATGAAGAAGACCCCGGCGCCGAATCCGTAGACTTCGTCGCTGAACTGGAGGTCGCCCGCCATCTGCAGCTTGGCGAAGCCGACATTCACCCGGTCGAGAAAGGCGACGAAATAGCCCAGGAACAGGAGCGGCACGAGCCGCCACAAGACCTTGCGATAGGTCGCCGCCTCGAAGGCGCTCTCGTCCCGCGCTGTGACCACCATGATCCTCTCCCCCCTGCAGCGCAGGCTAGAGGCTTGGCGCGGCGGCAACAAGCCGCCGCTTTTCTCCCAACCGGCTCAAAAACAGCTGTCCTATTTGTCCCGTTCAATGCCTGAATGCGCCGCATGGGCAGACTGGCAATGAGTGGCTGGACAGGGCGCGCCAATCTGGAGATCGAGAAGAGAGTCGTGAAGACATGGATGCGACCCCGCAACCTTCATCACCTTTGGCACGGCACAGGCCCTGAAATGCCGCTTGAAGTTGACGCAACGTCAACTGTTAGACAGCCGTCATGACTGATTCGCTCGACATTGCCCAGGTTGCCAAACTGACCGGCCTCACATCGCGCGCGCTGCGATTCTACGAGGCGCGCGGTCTCGTGAAGCCACTGCGCAGCGCCTCCGGTCGCCGCCATTACGGGCCTGCCGAACTCGAACGGCTGCACCAGATCCTGGCCTTGAAGCGCACCGGCCTCAGCCTCGCCCAGATCGAGAAGCTGACCGCCGGACGCAAGCTCGACCTGCGCGCGCTCGTCGCCGCACAGGTCGAAGCGCTCGAGGCCCAGCAGCGCGATCTCGACAAGGCCAAGACACTTCTCACCGCCATCCTGTCCCGCATCGACCGCAACGAGCCCATCGATGTCGCGACCTTCTGCTCGCTGATCCGCCAAGGAGACATGATCGTGACACAGGAGAAAGGGGCGGAAATCCGCGCCCGGTACATGACGCCCGAACAGATGGACGAGTATGACAAGATCAAGGACAAGCTGGCGCCCGATTTCGACTTTGAAGGCTTCAAGGCCGGATTCAAGGACCTGCAGGCGCGCATCAAGGCGGCGCTACCGATGGACCCGGCCAGCCCGCAGGCGCAGGCCTTTCTCGACGAATGGCAAGGTCTGGTCCGGCCGTGGCTCGACGCGGCTACGCCGACCATGCGCGAGGGCTTTCGCAATCTCTACGCACATTTCGACG
>DASWYL010000071.1:0-65734 GCA_036404995.1 Sphingobium sp.
GCCCGATTCCAGCATCAGGAAGCATTCGCCATTGGTATGTGGCCGCACCTGGCGGACCAGGTTGAGATTCACGATCCAGGAACGGTGCACCCGCTGGAAGACGCGCGGGTCGAGCCGGCGCTCAAGATCCTTCATGGTCTCGCGCAGGATGAACGAATTGTCGCCGGTGTAGATGCACATATAGTCGCCGGCCGCCTCGATGCGCTCGATCGTGTCAACATCAATGCGGAAGATCTGACCGCGATCCTTGATATTGATGAGCTTCTCGAAGCGATTTGAGGCAGGCGCCTCGGCATCGACGGCGAGATCCATATCGCTCATCGCATCCGGCGCGACTTCCGCGAGCACTTCGCGAAGGCGCTCTGCATCCGCGCTCTGCCGCTTCTCCGCCAGGCGCTGGCGGGCATGGTCGAGCACGTCGGCAAGGCGCTGCTCCTCGACCGGCTTGACCAGATAGCCGATCGCCTTGGCGTCGAAGGCGCGCACGGCATGTTCGGAATAGGCGGTCACGAAGACGAACAGCGGCGGCTCGACCTCCATCACCCCCTGCACGACCGAGAAGCCGTCGAAGCCGGGCATCTGGATATCCAGCAGGACGAGATCGGGCTTGTGGGTCTTGATGGCGCGGATGGCTTCGCGGCCGTTGCTGCAGGTTTCGACGACTTCGATGTCCTCATGAGCCTCCAGGCGCAGCTTGAGGCCCTGGATCGCGAGGCTCTCGTCGTCGACGAGAATGGTTCTGATGGTCATGCGGCTACTTTCGGCTGATCCTCGGCAAGAAGCGGGATTTCAATGATGACGGAAAATCCCCCCTCGGCCGTGGATCGCGTTTCCATAGTTTGCCGGTCTCCAAAGGCCTGGACCAGCCGCTCCCTAATGTTGGGAAGGCCGACACCGGTTCCCAAGGTCATCCGCGGACGCTCTGCCTGCAAGCCCGGACCGGTGTCCGACACGACGATCCGGACGTTTTCGCCGACAGGCTGCGCCGTGATGGTGATATCCGCTCCCTCCTCCTGCGGCGTTACGGCATATTTGATGGCATTCTCGACCAGCGGCTGGAGCAACAGCGACGGCAAGCGCGCGCCCGCAACGCTCGGATCGATATTGAAGGTCGGCCGCAGGCGATCCTCGAACCGCATCTTTTCGATTTCGAGATAGAGTTTCAGGGTCTCGACCTCTTGCGCCAGCGTCACCTGCGCGGTCGGCTCGTTGATCAGCGTGTAGCGCAGGAAGGCCGACAGGCGCGAAAGCATGGCATTGGCGCGCTCGGTCTGCTTGAGCAGCACCAGTGTTGAGATGCTGTTCAGGGTGTTGAACAGGAAGTGGGGATTGAGCTGGTAGCGCAGCATGGCGAGCTGCGCGGCGCTTGCCTGCCCTTCCAGTTTCTGGAGCTGGTCGGCTTGCTCCTCGATGGTGAGGAAGAAGTTGATCGCATAATAGAGCGACGACCAGGCGCCGAACAGGGTCACGTTGATGTAGAGCGAACCCAGCACGAGGTTGAGGCCGTTGGTCTGGGTCAGCGGGTTGCGCATCGCGAATACCCAGCTGTCGACGCCGGCCGCGATGGCGGCGGCAACGAGGACGAGCATGATCGAAGCCGACCAGGTGAGGATTGGCTTCTGCCGCAGCAGGAGCCGGTAGCCCACGGCCATGAGCAGCGTGAGCGAGTAGCCCGTGACAGTCGAGATGAGCACAGGGATGAGAAAGGACAGCGGCTGGCCATTGGCGAGCCCCGTCACTGTGCGCAGCAGGAAGGCCCCGCCCCAACCGATGCCCTGCAGCATCCAGAAGGCGTGATTCTTGTCCTGGAAGAACGGTTTGGCGGAATAGGCAATGACGGTCATCGTCGTCGAAACTCAAACGACCGGTTTTCGGTCCCGGGCGGGACCCGTGCAGCGCACCGGCTCGCTGGCACCGTCAGCCTGCTCGACCCAGCAAAGCTCGCCCCGCTCAAGCGTGCGGCCGTCCCATGCCTGTATGGTGATCGGGCGGATCGGCTTGCGGTCGCGCGAATCGGACAGGACAGGCCCCCGCATCGGCGCATGGCCTCCCCAGCGCTCACCCCATTGGCGCAGTGCGATCATCACCGGAACCAGCCCCAGACCCTTCTCGGTGAGCCGATAGGCAATGCGGCGCTTGTCCGACGGGACCGGTTCGCGCGTCATGATGCCGTTCGCGACCAGCCGGCCGAGGCGATTGGAGAGGATGTTGCGGGCAATACCCAGCGTGGACTGGAAATCCTCGAAATAAACGATGCCGTTGAACGCGGCGCGCAGGATCAGGAACGACCAACGCTCGCCCATCGCCTCCAGCGCCGCCGGCAATGCACAGCCTTCGAAAGCCTCAAGACCTTTACGCGCACCCATAGCGTGTGACGCTAGCGCATTCTTTGCTCCGCGCCAAACCCCGAAGTTGCAGGAATCCCGTTCTCAGGCATTTCAGTTGCAGATTGCAATTTATCATAGTAAGTTTCGATTCGAAACTGATATGGGAGGCGTATATGCGGACTATTCAACTCCTTCTGGCGGTCGCGATGATTGGCGGCCAAGCGCGGGCGGCAGGAACGGGCCATGAGGCACTGTTTGCAGCACCGGTCAATCAATCCCGCCTCGTTGTCCACGACATGCTCTGGCAGTGCCGCGACAGGCAGTGCATTACGGTGAACGAGAGCGACAGCCGGCCGGTCATCATGTGCATGGCGCTGGCCCGCGCGATCGGGCCTGTCCTCGCCTTCTCGACCCGTGGTATGCCGCTCGCCGCGCAAGCCCTGGCGCGCTGCAATTCCCCGCGCGAGGCCACTGCAAGCGTGTCTTCGCGATGACAGCCCGTCGCGGGCGCGCAACGCACGCACCGGGATAGGCCAATTTCTTGTTGCGAAGCAGCACCAAGACACCACATCCTGTCTGCGGATGTTGCGACAATATGAACTTGTGGAACGGGTCCGGGGCTATGATCCGGATGCCGACGAGGCGCTGATCAACCGCGCCTATGTTTTCTCGGTTGCACGGCACGGCAGCCAGAAGCGTGCAAGCGGCGACCCATATTTCAGCCATCCAATTGAAGTTGCAGGGATTCTCACGGAGCTATTCCTCGACGACAAGACGATCGTGACCGCGCTGCTGCACGACACGATCGAGGATACACTCACCACCACCGAGGAGATCGAGCAGAAATTCGGATCCGAAATCGCGCGGCTGGTCGACGGCGTCACCAAGCTCTCGAAGATCGAGGCGCAGACCGAGAATGAGCGTGCAGCCGAGAATCTACGCAAATTCCTGCTCGCGATGTCGGACGACATCCGCGTGCTGCTGGTCAAGCTCGCAGACCGGCTGCACAACATGCGCACGCTCCACCACATCAAGAATCCGGACAAGCGCCGTCGCATTGCGCGCGAGACAATGGACATCTACGCCCCGCTCGCCGAGCGCATCGGCATGTATGATTTCATGCGTGAGATGCAGCTGCTTGCCTTCGCGCAACTCGAGCCTGAAGCCTATGAAAGCGTCACCAGGCGCCTCTCCTTGCTCAAGGAGGGCGGCGGCGACAAAGTCGCGCGGATTGCGTCCGGCCTGCAGCTCATGCTCGGCCAGGCCGGCATGCACGTCACGGTCTCAGGCCGCGAGAAGCATCCCTATTCGATCTGGCGCAAGATGCAGGAGCGGCACATCAGCTTCGAGCAGCTCAGCGACATCATGGCGTTCCGGGTCGTCACGGATTCGACGGACGACTGCTATCGTGCGCTCGGCCTCATCCACCAGCGCTACAAAATGGTCCCCGGCCGGTTCAAGGACTACATCTCCACGCCCAAACGCAACGGTTACCGCTCGCTGCATACGACGGTGATCCATGAGGAAAATGCCCGCGTCGAGATCCAGATTCGCTCCGAGCGCATGCATCGCGACAGCGAGTTCGGCCTCGCCGCCCACTGGGCCTACAAGGAAGGCACCAGCCCCGACGGGCAGGCGGGATGGCTGCGCGATCTCGTCGAGATTCTCGAACAGAGCCACGACGCAGAGGAATTGCTCGAACACACGCGCATGGCGATGTACCAGGACCGCATCTTTGCATTCACGCCCAAGGGCGTATTGCACCAGCTGCCCAAGGGATCCACGCCGGTCGACTTCGCCTATGCCGTGCACACCAAGCTCGGCAACCAGACGGTCGGCGCCAAGATCAACGGCCGCGTCATGCCGCTGCGCACGCCGCTCGAAAATGGCGACCAGGTCGAGATTCTCAAATCCGACGCGCAGGAGCCTCAGCCCGGCTGGCTCGCCTTCGCGATCACGGGCAAGGCGCGCGCGGCCATTCGCCGCTTCATCCGCCAGAAGCAGCGGGGCGAGATGATCGCGCTGGGCGAGAAGCTCTATGCCGAGATCGTCTCGCGCCTGCCGGTCGAGATCGGCGACAAAGCAGAGAAGGCCGCGATCAAACGCCTGAAAGTCGAAGACAAGGCTGCGCTGATGGTCGCGATCGCGACCCGGCGGGTTTCGGACGACGAGGTGCTGAACGCACTAGTGCCCGGGAGCGTCGAGGAAAGCCCGGCCGGGCGCAAGACCAAGGCACAGGCCCATGCCGTGCCGATCACCGGCCTGACGCCGGGCATCGCCTTCACCCTGTCGGAATGCTGCCACCCGGTGCCGGGCGACCGCATCGTCGGCCTGCGCCGCCCGGGCGAACCGATCGAGGTGCACACCATCGATTGCCTCGCGTTGGAGACCGGCCAGGACGCAGACTGGGTCGACCTTTCATGGGACAGCAAGGCCACAGGGGGCACCGCGCGGCTGCAGGTGATCGTCAAGAATCAGCCCGGCGCCCTCGCCACGGTGGCCAACATCTTCGGCGTCAACAAGGCGAACATCCTCAACCTGCAGCTCGCCAACCGCGAGGGGCCCTTCCACACCGATCTCATCGACCTGGAAGTGGAGGATGCGAGCCATGTCGCGCGCATCATCTCGGCGCTACGGGCGGTCGACGCCGTCGTGCAGGCTGAGCGGGTCTAGGCGCTCAGAAGTCCTCGCCACCGCAATTGACAGTGCCGCTGCCGGTGTGACGGACGGTGCAGGCCGGGCGGCCGTCGATGGAAACGGAGGCGGGGCCGATTGCGACCACCCTGGCCGAACGCGTCGCAAGTGCCTGGACGATGCCGGTGCCTTGGGCAGTCACTTCGAGATCGGACGCGGTCAGCGCCGAACCGTCGATCGCGCCGCTGCCGGACGACATGAAGGTCGCCTTGCGCGCCTTGCCGGTGATCTTGACGGATGCAGGGCCTTGCAGCGCGACCGAGAAGGTGTCCGCATCCACACCCGCCGCGCTCAGCATGCCGCTCCCGGCCGCCACCAGTTCCGCGTTCTGCCCCGCCATGCCCTTGATGGCGAGCGTTCCGGGGCCGGAAAGATGCGCGCGTTTCAACTGCGACGTCGTAAGGAGCAGCCGGGCCGTCATGCCGCGGTCGCTCTTGCGCCCTTCGAACGGCGATGGCTTCAGGCGGATGGTGAGCACCCGCCCCTGCACCAGCAGCTCGATGCGCTCGAGCAGATCGGCGTCGCCTTCACCCCGTGCGGTCGCACCCCGGCGCGTCTGCACCCCGACCGCGATCGGCGCTTCCAGCCGCACGGTATCGAAATCCGTCACGATATAGGTACGGGTCGCGGCGACTGCCGGACCGGCGGTCATCAGCAACGCGCTCGCCAGCGTGGCTGGCATCAGCCTTCTATTCAGCTTGTGCACTCCGCGTCTCCAGACCCGTTCTTGCTGATCTGGCAGTTCGTAGTACCGGTCACCTGAGCGTCGCCTGAACCGGTGATGTCGATCCGGGCCACGCCGCTCGAATGCGCCTGCACTGTGCCGGATCCGCGAATCACGATATTGGCTGACTTGGCATCGAGATGTTCCATCGACATGTCGCCTGAACCGAAGACGTTGACCTCAAGCGCATCCGTGGTGCCGGCCATGACGACGTCGCCCGAGCCGCGCACTGTCACCGCGACATTTTCGGCAACGATATTGTCGACCTGGAGATCGCCCGAACCGGTCAGCATGGCGCTGAGCGACTTGCCATCGACCTGCTCGATCTGTGCATCGCCCGACCCGGCCAGCCAGAAGCGGGTGAGATTCGGCATGGTCACGCGCACGGTGACCTGGCCATTCCAGGGATGGCCGCGGCGGTCGACATGGAGCACCCCGTCCTTCACGTAGAGATTGAGATAACGTTGGGCATTCTGGTCGCCGTCGAGCACGACCTCGAACTTGTCGCCCTTGGTCACCACGACATCGTCGGACGCATGGAGCGTGATCCCGTCGAAATCCTTGAGACTGGAGAGCGGCACCATGACCTGCGGTGGACGATCGTCGTCGAACCAGGTCCAGGGCGGGGGCGCGGCAACCGTCACGGCGATGGCACCGGCTGCGGCAATGCCAGTCATGAAGAGGCGCGTCCTATCGCCCATGTCCGTCTCCCACGGATGAAGCCGGACACATGGGAGCGAAGGTTCGAGCTGCCAAGGGGTTGGCGCTGCGAGGCGGAGAGACGGCAGGCATGGATCGAGCGGAAAGCCTTCTTGCTGTATTAGTCCATTACAACAGCCGCAGACCCTCACGTCAATATGCGTCGGACAGCGAGGGTGGCGGGCCGCGCACAAAAAAAAGGCGCCGGATCGTCTCCGGCGCCTCTTTGTCGCGAAGGACCTGCGTCTTATTCGACGCGTTCCTTGGCATATTTCGGAGCAGCCTCGTTGAGGATCTTGAGGATCTTCTTGAGTGCGCTCGGCTCGTCCGTCTCTTCCATAGCGGCCAGCTCGCGTGCGAGGCGGCTGGAGGCCGCCTCGAAGATCTGGCGCTCGGAATAGCTCTGTTCGGGCTGGTCGTCGGCGCGGAACAGGTCGCGCGTCACTTCGGCGATCGACACGAGGTCGCCGGAATTGATCTTCGCTTCATATTCCTGGGCGCGACGCGACCACATGGTACGCTTGACGCGGGGCTTGCCCTTGAGCGTCTCGAGCGCTTCGCCAAGCGTCTTGTCGGACGAGAGCTTGCGCATGCCGACGCTCTCGGCCTTGTTGGTCGGAACACGGAGCGTCATGCGTTCCTTCTCGAAACGCAGCACATAGAGTTCAAGATCGATGCCGGCGATCTTCTGGCTCTGGAGCTCAATGACGCGACCGACACCATGCTTGGGATAAACGACATAGTCGCCGACGTCGAAAGACAGCGCTTTTGCAGCCATTCTTGCGAACCTTTCTTCTATTTGAATTGGCTTGGCTGGAATTGGTTGCGGGCATGAAGTCGGAAAAGTGTCCGATGCCCGCTGATAGCCATGCGATCGTGCTCCTTAGCGATGCTGTAGCAAACGCTTCGCAAGCCAATTAACAGATTCGTCATAAAAAAGCCAGCGCGGCGTTGCTGCATTAACCACAACGCGAGATAGCGCAATTTTGTTACGCTAACCCAAGCAAATGCAGCTTTTCAGCCGCCCGTGCCGGGCTCGGCCGAGAAATATTTGTCGAACTTGCCGGACTCGCCCTTGTGCTCGTCGGCATCGGCGGGCTGCTCACCCTTGGTCGTGATGTTCGGCCACTGCGCGGAATAGTTCGCGTTGAGCTCAAGCCATTGTTCCAGGCCGCTCTCGGTGTCGGGCAGGATCGCCTCGGCAGGGCATTCCGGCTCGCACACGCCGCAGTCGATGCACTCATTGGGGTTGATGACGAGCATGTTCTCGCCCTCATAGAAGCAATCGACAGGACAGACCTCGACGCAGTCCATATATTTGCAGCGGATGCATGCATCGGTCACGACATAGGTCATGGCGGCTCTTCCCTTATTCGTCCTTCGATCCCGGGCAAACATGCCGGGGCGTTCGTCGCCGCGATATGCGCGGAGTTGTTTAGCGTCAATAAGCTTAGCGGATTGCGCGCTTCAACCCTCGTCGGGGAACGGCGCCGCGCCCGGCGTGATTGCGCTGTAGCAGAGCTGCGCCTCCACGAACGGCCCGCGCCGCAGCGGCAGCTGTTCGACGCGAATGACGCGCACGACATTGCCTTGCGGCACAGTGATGAGATCGCCGATGCGCACAGGGCTATGCGCGCGTTCGACGCGGCGGCCGTTGAGGCGGATGATTCCGCGTTCGGCCAGCGCTTGCGCGCTCGATCGGTCCGGCGCGAGGCGCACGAACCAGAGATATTTGTCGATGCGCAGACTGGGAGGCTGGCCAGCAGGCATGCTGCGCGACGCCGTCCCTATTCGTCCTTGCCGAGCAACGCGGCGAGGCCGGCAAGGCCCTTGGCCGTGGCGACGAGGGGCGCCTGACGCGGACGATCGCGATCGCGGCCGCGATCCCCGGATCCGCCGCCATGTCCCGGCTTGGTGCCTCGCTGCGGGCGGGGCGGACGGGCATCGCCATCCCTGCCCTCGCCAGCCTTGTCGCGCGGTTTTCCCCGGAATTTGCCGCGGTCCTGCTGCGCGCCTTCCGGCTTTGCCGCGCCCTGCTGCGTGCGCTCGCCCCGAACCTCTCTGGGTGGGCCACGGCGCGGGCCGCGCTCGGGCTTGGGGCGCGGCTTGGGACGGCCGCGGAACTGCCAGTTGGGCGCGTCCTCGGCCGCATCCGGCACCGGTCGGAAGCCGGCCTGGCGCATGAGGTCGAGGAACGCCGCTTCGGACAGGCCGATCGAAACGATGGTCGGGTCGGTCGCCGCATAGGGCTTGGCCGCAGCGATCGCTTCATGCGCGCCGCGGGCCAGCCGCTCGGCCATGTCGATGCGCAGCAGGCTGTTGTCGAGCTTGCGGAAGCCGGCAATGCGCGCGCCGATCTCGTCGACCGGCAGCGTGCCGTCTTCATTGGGGCCGATCAACACGATGCCGGCCTGGGGCAGTGCGACAAGCGGCTTGGCGCGCTTGAGCGAGAGCAGCACCATGCGCCACTGCGCCGCGCCGGGCTTCATGAGGCCAGGATGATAAAGGTCCATGACGCCGATCACGACGCCCGCCTTGCGGAGATGCGCGCGGTCTTCCTTGCTCACCTGGGCCAGCGATTCGTCGAGCAGGTTGCGCGCCATGATGCCGCCGGCATCGGCGAGCTGGGCGAGTACCGCGCGCACGCTCGCCGGCATGGCCGGATCCTGCGATCCTTCGTCCATCTTGATCAGCGCGGGGACGTGCCGCTCGAGCTGCCCCTTTACCCAGACGCCGAGGCGTTCGGATATGCCCTGCTGGATTTCGGGCGCGAGCGCCGACAGCCCGGAATCGAGCGTGATTTCCGGGGCCAGCAGCCGCTGTCCGCCCCTGAGCGTCGCGACTGCATGTCCGTTCCAGACGATCTGTGCTTCGCCTGCGGGAGGGCTGGCCAGTGCGAACGCCTTGTCGTCCACAGCCAGCAATGCCTGAGCCATCTCGTTCAAATGTGCACCCAGTCTCCGTTCGGCGGCGGCGAGCAGCATTCGCTTCTCGCTCGCCCGTGCAGTCGGATCAACCGCGAAGCGGAAGCCTCGCATGGTGCCGATCCTGTGTCCGTCCACTGTTACAGCGCCCGCTGCGTCCACGTCTACGGGCAAAAGCGCGTTATCGCGGCCGGCGTTGCGCAAAAGTACCGATGTACGCGCGTCGACGAAACGCTGGCGCAGCGCGCCGTGCAAGGCATCGGACAGGCGGTCCTCCAGCGCCCGCGCGCGCGCCGCCATCTCGGCGGGCTGCTGCAGCCAGTCGTCGCGCTGCGCCACATAGGACCAGATGCGCACCGCCGCGATGCGCCCGGCGAGATCGTCGACATCGCCCTGGACATTGTCGAGGCGAGCGATCTGCCCGGCAAAAAAGTCCTGCGGAATATAGCCTTGTCCCTGACTCAAATAGGTCCAGAGGCGATGGACGGTGCGACCATGATGTTCGAGCCCGAGCTTCTGGAAGTCGGGTACAGAGCAGGCTGCCCAGAGGCGCTGCACCTGCGCTTTCCCATGCACGCGCTCATGAACATCGGGCAGGTCGGCGAGATACTTGAGGACCGCGAGGTCGATCGCCTCCGGGGCGGCGCGCAACCCTTCCAGGGCCGGGCGCCGTTCGAGCGCATTCATCAGTGCGCCGATCGACTCCATCGGCAACTCAGCTTCGCGCCAGAAGATAGATTCGACAGGATCGAAGCGATGCGCCTCGATTCGCTCGACCTCCTCGGCCGTGAAGGCGGGCGGTCCGTCGGACGCGCCCAGGTCGCCGAAGGTGCCATCCTTCTGGTGTCGTCCCGCGCGCCCGGCGATCTGCGCCATTTCCGAAATCGTGAGGCGCCGAGCGCGCTGTCCGTCGAACTTGCGCAGCGATGCGAAAGCGACATGATCGACATTGAGATTGAGCCCCATGCCGATCGCGTCGGTGGCGACGAGATAATCGACCTCGCCTGCCTCGAACATGGCGACCTGCGCGTTGCGCGTGGCCGGCGAGAGTGCGCCCATGACGACTGCGCAGCCGCCGCGCATGCGCCGTAGCATCTCGGCGACGCGATAGACCTCCTCCACCGAGAAAGCGACGATCGCCGAGCGTCTGGGCAGGCGCGAAAGCTTGCGGGAACCGGCATAGGAAAGTGTCGAGAAGCGCGGGCGCGTGATGATCTCTGCCTTGGGCAAGAGCTTGTTCACCAGGGGTGCCATGCTCGCGGAGCCGAGCAACATCGTTTCCTCGCGACCCCGGGCGTGCAGCATCCGATCGGTGAAGATATGGCCGCGCTCGGGATCGGCGGCGAGCTGGATCTCGTCGACAGCGACGAAGGCAAAATCGGTTAGCGAGCCGATGCCGCCGCGCGTCGGCATGGCCTCGACGGTCGAGCAGATATAGCGGGCATTGGGCGGCAGGATACGCTCCTCGCCGGTCAATAGCGCCGCCTGGTCGGCCCCCTTGATCCGACAGACGCGGTCATAGACCTCGCGCGCCAGCAGGCGCAGCGGGAAGCCCATGAGGCCGCTGGAATGACCGCACATCCGCTCGATCGCGAGATGGGTCTTGCCGGTGTTGGTTGGCCCCAGCACGGCCATATGGGCCGCACGGGCAAAGCTCGTCATGATGGTTCAAGACATGGGCGTCTTGGCTTCTGAGGGCAAGAGCACGACTCTCAGCCGGACGGCGGCAGCGCGAGGGACCGATGATGGCGTTCCTTCGCATAGATTTCAGCGCGGGCCAGCAGCAGGTCGAGATCGTCGCGGCTGATGTCGATACTGTCAGGCAGTTCGTCGAGCGCCTTGTCGATATCCTCGACTTGGAATCCGGCGGCGACGCGCAGCGCCTCGATGTCGTTCGGTGCCAGCGGCGCGTGGTGCGGGTAGCTGTGGCCTGTCGCGCGATGGAAGAACATGCCGAGCGAAACCAGGGCGATCGAATTGATCGCGACCGGCGCGAAGGCGAAGGCAAAGCCCGCAGCATGGATGGCCGGGCCGCCGATGACGGCGGTGAGCGCCGCCGCGCCGCCGGGCGGATGGAGGCAGCGAAAGGCGGACATGACGAAGATCGCGCCGCCGACAGCGAGGCCGGCCGCCAGCGGCATGTCCGGGACCGCCCTGGCAACCGCGACACCGACGAGTGTAGAGAGAATATTGCCGCCCACGACAGGCCAGGGCTGGGCGAGCGGGCTCGCCGGCACGGCAAAGACCAGCACCGCCGAGGCGCCGATCGGCGCAACAATGATGGGCAGGTCCAATGCCGCGAGCGGGAACTGCGCGCAAACGATGATGGTCAGGGCGATGCCGATCGCCGCGCCAACGCAGGCCAGCAGCCGCGGCACGAGATGCGTGCCCGGCAGCAGCGGCTTCATCCAGCTGGGTCGATTCATTCCGGCTCCGTGCGTCGTCAAGCGCGCGCTTCTTGCTGCCGGGAAGCAAAAAGGCCAGCCCAGTTATATTGAACCAGGCGCAAGTCCTGATTGGCAGAGAGATCCAGGAGCTGCGGAGTGAAGGCAAAAGAACGCCATGCTGTCCAGGAGGGTTCCGCGTTTCCCGCAGGGCATCGTCACAAAGCGACCTGCCTGCCGATCCCCTCGCACAGCTTGTCGCAGGCCCGAGTCCGCTGGACGGGTCTTCATTTGACATTAACCCTGCCCGTTCACAAAAGCTGGCGGCCAGGACCGGCGCCAGCTGACCGACCGGCCGCACAGAACGAGCGCCTTCGGGGGATCGGTATTTTTCGCGGTGTTTCAGAAGATTGACTTCAATCCCGGCAAAGGGAGTCCGGCCGGCGCGCTGCGTCTGAGCGGCCCCGCGCGCGCGATCGCGCTTGCCCGGAGTGGTGACTGGCGCGACGAAATCGAGGCCTGGGCCCAACGTGTCGACCTTGCGCCCGATCTCGGCCGAGACATCGGCACGCCCACGTGGTGGCGCGGCCTGTTCACCTGCCTCCTGCTCTGTGCTCTGACCATTTCGCTCTCGCCGGGCTTCCGCGCCATTCCCGGCGCCGTCCCCGGCCCTGTCGGCGAGCGCCATTTCGACCAGTATCGCGCGCAGATGGTCAACGCCCTCGCGCTCGGCGGCGACAGCGGCACGCATATGGGCCCGACCGATGCAGTCTCGCCGCTCGCCGAGACACCGGAGCGCCCGCATATCGAGCTCGATGCCGCGATCGGCGACGGTACCAGCTTCGCCAGCACGCTTTCGCGCGCGGGCGTCAGCGATGTCGATGCGCAGGATGCGCTCGTCCTCATCTCGCAGGCGGTTTCGCCGGGTTCCATTGCGGCAGGAACGCGCGTGCGCATGGTGCTCGGCCGTCGCGCCAACCGCAACGTGCCGCGTCCGCTCGACAAGCTGGCCGTGCGGGCCAAGCTCGAACTGGCGCTCGAACTCAACCGCGTGAATGGCGCGCTGACCATGACGCGCATCCCCATCGCGGTCGACGACACGCCGCTGCGCATTCGCGGCACGGTCGGCGGCGGCCTCTATCGCGCCGCCCGCTCAGCTGGCGCCGAGCCCTCGACCATCCAGGCTTATCTCAAGGTTCTGGCCACCCGGCTCGACATCGGAACCGGCGTCCATGCCGACGACCAGTTCGACATGATCGTCGCGCATCGGCGCGCCGCCACAGGCGAGACGGAGACCGGCCAGCTGCTGTATGCCGGCCTCAGCCGCAGTCGCGGCAAGGACATCGACATGCTGAAATGGCCCGTCGACGGCCATGACCAGTGGTTCGAGGCCTCCGGCGTCGGCGAAAGCAAGGGCTCGCTGGCATCGCCCGTCTCGGGCGGCCGCATCAGCTCATCCTACGGCGCGCGCATGCACCCGATCCTCGGCTATCTGCGCATGCACGCCGGCATCGACATCGCCGCGCCCTTCGGCACGCCCATCCGCGCGGTGGCCGACGGTACGGTCAGCTTCACCGGCTGGCATGGCGGCCACGGCAATTATGTGAAGGTCAACCATGCCGGCGGTCTCGCGACGGGCTATGGCCATATGAGCAGGATCGCAGCGCGCAACGGGCAGAAGGTCGCGCGCGGCCAGGTCATCGGCTATGTCGGCTCGACCGGCCTCTCGACCGGGCCGCACCTCCACTATGAGCTGTTCAGGAACGGCACCTCGATCAATCCCAATTCGATCAAGTTCACCCAAGTCGCCCAGCTCAGCGGCAAGGCGCTGGCGGCGTTCAAGGGCCGGCTCGCGCAGCTCAAGGGCCTGCCAGCCGGCATCCGCACGGTACCGGCGCAGGCGGCGTCAGCCGAAGCAAGGCCGGCGCTTGCGCCCATCACGACCAGGAACGGCGCATCCAAAGGTGGCGGCGCAACACCCGCGACACGCACCACCAAGGCGCGCTGAATTCAGTCCATCGGCCAGCCGGCGCGCGCCTGGGGCCGGCGCGCGAGTATGGCGCCGAGATCGAAGGCGACGTAACGCTCGGTGAGATCGGCAACACGTGTTCAACACCAATGCTCTCGCCGGTTTTACCAATGCGGAGATTATCGGCTTCGGCTCGGCCCCGCGCATCCTGCCGCTGCATGTCCTCCGCAGACTCTCCGTCGGCGCCGGGCGACCAAACGGCCGGATCGACGTTGAGCATGATTTCGCGCAGGATCGCGTAGCGCCCTCGAAACGCCAATAGGGCGTTCACGTTGGTCAATAGCTCGATGGGCTGACGGCCGCCGCCGCGCGACCAGAAGGCGCGGCTGCGCGTTTGGCCAAACAACATCTTCGATGCCGTCGCGCGCCGCCACGCGAGCATCCTCAAGGATGATGCCCCACTGGCCGGTCGCGACGTGCGGGTCACGCTGAGTCTGGGGATCTAGCGGGCGAAGCGAGCCAAGGACACTGGCGAGTGTTCAGACGACATCGCCTCCGGACCGTGAGGTCCGGAGGCGACGTTGCATCCAGCTCTTCAGCGAGAGCCGATCGCTATTTGCTGATCGAAGCCAGAAATAGCGTCGTAGCCTTCAGCTTCGGCGTCGCGTTAGGCTGCTGACCGATATAGTCGGACATACCAAACCCGCCGAACTGCGACACGTTGTCGACGTCGACAAAGAGCGTCATCAGATCACCGACCTCCGTATTCCAGCGGTTGAGATAGTATGTATATAGCTGACCCATGCGAGGATCATGTTCGATCTGCCAAAGCAGGTCGATCTTATCCATCGGGATGTTGGCGACATGCTGACCGGCTTCGTATGCTACGAACCTTAGGCCATGCTGGTCGGCGATCTGCTTGAACTGGTTCGCCATGTCCATCTGCCAGTCAAGCGTCGCACGCAGCGACGTGAAGATGCTGCTGATGTCCGTGCTGTTGCCCGTAAAGCTGGCAAGATTGTAATCGAAATAGGGCGCGGATGAGATGGCATCGATATGCTGAGGCGTATCGCGGAACGCCAGGACGTTCTGGATTGTCGCGGGCCAGGCGCTTTGCATGGCCGCCACGCGAACGATGCGCGACATCTGGCCCTGGAAAACGTCCCTCCAGATATCCATGACCTCAATCGTACGCTCGGCATAGCGATACCAGACCGCAACCTGACCGTCCGTCGTGAGACCCCGCGAAAGCCCTTCCTGCTGCGCCTGGTGCGTCACCTGATAGCCCCAATTCCAGACCTCATTCGACGTCTCGACATAGGCTGTCAGGTTCGGGTCCAGCGTATCGCGGACGAGCTGCGCAAAGCGACGGATATAATCGTCGTCCGCGTTCCAGGGCATGCAGAACCAAGGGTTGGTCTTGGTCTGGTTCGCAAGCGCGATCAGGTTCTCGATCGCAATGCCGTCGGCCTCGCCCATGATCGGCCCCATGGCCGGCGTGGTGCGCTTGGCCCAGGTGACGACCTTGTTGGCCTCGATGGCCTGCCACTTCATGAAGCGCAGTGTATTGTAGCGCTTCACGCTGGCGAGGAAGGTGGGATCATACAAGGCCGTCTGGTCGGCGCCCGCTTCGCGGCAGTCGAAGTTCCGGACCGGATTGCTCGCATCGACAGCACGGAGCATAACCGGGATCCAACCCGTGTTCAGGCCTTCGAACAGATGGGTGTAGCGGAAGCTGTTCCCGCTCTGAACGAAGTTCTTCACTCCGGCCGGCTTGGAGACTTCGATGGTGCCGACGCCGTCCCACTTGCACACGACGTCCACGCTCTTCTTGAGAAAGAGTGCGGTCGGACGCATGATGAAACGCGTAACCGTATCGCCGGGCAATACCTTAATGACGTTGCGGTTCGCGTCGTAATAGCTGTCGGTGGATCCGCCGCCAGCTGGATTCACGTACCAGCCGGCGTCGGCTGCCAGATTCATGAACACGCGCGTGGGCATATAATATGCCGGCGGCGTCAGATTGACGCCGAGCTTGGTCGGCTTGAGAGCGACCGGCGCGGGATTGGTCACCGCCGTGGACGTGCCGACGCCGCTGGGAAGGCCGCCAGATGTGCCGACGGTGCCGACACTGGCGATTGCCAGCGGGCGCACAAGCCACTTTGCTACCATCGAGTCTGGCATCTCAAGCGACGCATAGACCAATGACAGGGCGCCTGCCACTGCCGCGGTTGAAAACAAGGCGAGCGACCCAGCACCGAAAAGCCCGAACAGGGTCCTTCCGGTGGTCTTTTTTCTGATGCGGCTTTTCTTCACTTACAGTGGCTCCCGATGTGAGGGCATAGGGAATGCCCGGTCCGATGCAGGAGCGAAGGTAGGTAAAATAGGCCAAGCAATGCCTACGGGTTATGGTTAGCGAACGGTTAAGCATGGGTCCGAAAGGACGAAACGAGACACAGGTCGGACAAATGGAAGTCCGGTGCGGAAACGCGCACGCGACGGCGTAGTCGCTGAACCCGTTATGCGGTCGCCAGGCCCTTGTCGGACTGTGGGCCGGCGACGCGCGCGACGCCGGTAGAAGGCCGTCTTTGCGGCCGCGGCGGAGTGAAGCCCGCCAGTGCGCCGGCAATCAGCCAGGTGATCGGACGCAGCGAGCTATTGGGTATCAGATCGAGCACATTGAACATCAGCATCGCAACCAACGCGACCGTGGCCGGTGATACGTCCATCTTGCGCCGGCGGAAGACATGCCAGAACGGATAGCACAAGAGGCCGAACGCCGCGATATAGCCGACCCATCCACCCGTGCCGATCATGATGATCCAAGTGCCGTCTGTCACAGTGATGTCCGTCGTCGAGCCCCAAGCCGTCACCACGAATACGCGGTTGCGGTTCCAGCCGCCCCAGCCGAACAGAGGGCGCTGATTGGCGCGCTTGAGCAATATCTCTTCGTTCCGAACGCGCGTGTTGAACGATTCGGCGCGCTCCTTGGAAAAGCTGCTGGCAGTCGAAGTGACGTACTCGATCGGGATAACGCCGGAGGCCCGCAGCAGCGGATAGGTCACGACCACGAGGCCGATCGCCAGCGCCAGCGTCAGGAAGCGCCGCCCCGAGAGCAGCGCGAGCAAAGGTGCGATCGCAACCACGAAAATAACCGAACCGGCTGACTTGTTCAGGACGAGGACACCGAACAGATAGAGGCCGCAAAGCAAAGAAGGCATCCCAAACACGCGCAGCCTGGAGCGCCACAGGCCGACGGCCGCAAGTACCGCCAAGCCGACGAAAGCCGACACGGCAAGACCATGTCCCATAAGGACCATGGCACGAAAGCTGTCGCCGCGAATCTGTTGCTGGAAAAAGTCGCCCGGATCGATGCCGTAGAGACGCGCCTGGATAAAGGGACCCTTGAGGACCTCGAGGAAGATCGGCGGTGTGTAGGCCAGCGCGGCCAGCACGAAGACGAGCAGAATATCGCGGTGGCCTTGCGGCCTACTCACGAGACCCGCGCCGAGAATGAAAGGCATCAGTTCGATGGCCCGGCCAGCGGCGGTGGACACCGAATTGTACAGGGTCAGACCCGGGAGAAAGACCGATCCGATCTGCACGGCGTCCGTGTTGGCGAAACCCGTAGCGAACGGACTGATGACATAGGCCAATAGAAGAAGGTTGACTGGCACGCTGCGAATCCACCGGAACTCTCCGCTCCGGCCGAGGACGAGGGCCAGCAGGAAGGTCACGATGTTCGGAATGCTGCTTTTGTCGAGCAGCGGAACACCCGGAAAGTCATATGACAGGCTGAACGGCAGCAGGAGATAGGCCCCGACGAGCGACGTCACGATGGCCCGCTGGGTGGACATGGTCAGGAACAGCACCAGAGTGACCAACGGCCAGCCGAGCAGCATCGCCTGGGCGATCATATTGCCCATTACCGGGCTCCCGCGATGCGACGTTCAATAGGCATGCCGGTCCCAGATCAGCTTGAAGAGGGTCTCGAAGATGATGCGCAGATCGAGCAGCGGCGACCAGTTCTCGATATAGTAGGTATCATATTCGACGCGCTTCTTCGCTCGCTCGATCGTGTCGATCTCGCCGCGCAGGCCGCGGACCTGTGCGAGGCCGGTAATGCCCGGGCGTACGCGATGCCGCGCGGCATAGCCGCGCACGGCATCATGATAATAAGCTTCGCCGACGCGCATGACCGTCGCGTGCGGACGGGGTCCAACGATGCTCATGTCGCCCTTCAGCACATTGAGGAGCTGGGGTAGCTCGTCGATGCTCGTTCGACGGATGAAGCGCCCGACCCTTGTCACGCGCGGGTCGCCCTTGGTTGTGCGTTCGCCGCCGGTCACATCCTGCTTGTCCACATACATGGAGCGGAACTTGAGCACGTCGATCTCGAGATTGTTGAAGCCGAAGCGCTTCTGTTTGAAGAAGATCGGCCCTTTGCTCTCGAGCTTGATCGCGATGGCCGTGAGGATCAGCAACGGCGACAGGACGAGTAGGCCGAAAAAGGCGAGCAGCCAGTCCTGCACCGTCTTGAGGATGCCGTCGAAATCGCGGACGGGCTGCTGCCAGACGTTCAGGACCGGCAGCGAGCCTATGTAATTCACGCGATAGCGGTCGCGCAGCACGAGGAATTCGCGCGGCATGATGCACACGTCGATCGAGCCGGCGGACAGCTGCTCGATGATCATGTTCAACCGCTCCTGACGGACCATCGGCAGGGCCACGATGAGCTGGTCGAGCATGCCCTCGCGCGCGAGCATCAAGAGTTCCTCGAAGCCGCCGAGGAACGGGAAGCGTCCGATCATGCCGGTCTCGACGCGGCCGTCGCGCCGGTCGTCGGCAAAGCCGATGACGTTGATATGCGGCAGCCGCTCGATGTCGAGCAATTCGAGCACGCGCGTCGTCGTCTCTCGGTCCGCGCCGTAAATGGCGACGCGCTGGCCGATGATGCCCTGACGCATGATCGTCCACACGAACCGCCGGAACAGGAGACGCGTCACGATCAGCAGCGCGAAGCAGATGCCCAGATAGCTTGTCACGAAGGTCGAGTTGAGATCGTCGAACCGGCCGAACTGGAGGATGGTGAAGCCTGTCAGCGTGGAAGCAACAAGGAAATCGAGGATGGTCCCACTGCCGAGGTCATCGCCCTGTCCGCGCAGTGCAGAATAGGCGTCTCGTGAAATTCGGATCAGGAAGAAGTTGATCGCGAGCACGATCGCCGCGGTCGAATGCAGCCGGAACTCGAAATAATAATGGAGATAGCCATCGACGAGGAGGACGGTCAGCCCGAATGCCGAAAGGAAGCAGGCAATATCGTTGAGGATACCGCCGGAGCGAAGCACGTTCGACGTGAAGCGAACATATTTGTTCCGGGTAGGTCGCGTAACACCCATTGCTCAGTTCAGCTTCCGCAACGAAAATCCTGACACTAATCTATTCAAAACTTCCCGAGCAGTCCGCGATCCGGGGCTGACCCCGGGGGATCGTCGACACGCAACCGCGTCGCCGCCGTCGTCCTACCCGCCGCTGCTTCCGCTGCGCAAGCAGCGTCTGCAGCCCATGCACATTGCTGCGCCATGATCGTCCAGGCTTTTACCGACGAAGGCAGGGCGCGCGCGAATGCCCGCGAAACCGAAACTGCCCGGCTTCTATTGCCGGACTGATGAAGAAATTGCGTATATCGCTGGATGAGAAGGAAATCCTGCGGCATCTGCTGCAGCCCATCCTCGAAGGTTTGCTGCGCGCGCGCCTTGTCTCCCGCCCTCGCATTGAGTTCCGCGAGCATCACGTAGATTTCGGGATTGGTCTGATCGACGTTCAGCGCCCGCTGGACCGCTTCGATCGCAAGATCGCGATGGCCGGCTTTCTCTTCGAACAGCGCGCGCAACAGCAGCGCGTCCGTATTCTCGCCGTCCCGTTGCAGCAGCTTGTCGTTGAGCGCCCGCGACTGGACCGTTTCGCCGAGTGCGAACTGGGCACGCAGGTGAAGCGCAAACCCGACGGCGCGCAGCCCCTCGGGAAAGGCGAAAAAGGCGTCGTCGGCCAGCTGCGGCTCGCCTTGCCAGATGAAATAGCGCGCGATCGCGAACAGGATGGCGGGATCGCTCCAGTCCTTCGCCGCCTGCAACGACTGCCGGTCGAACGGCTTTGGGTCATATTGCCACCAGAGTCTCTGCAACACCGCAAGATCGCCGACCTTGGCCGATCGGCTCGCGAGTAACGCCGCCGTCTTGGCGCGCGCATCCTCTGTGCGGCCGAGCTGGTAGAGCAAGTTGATCTCGTCGATGCGCAGCGCGGCGCTGAGCTCCGGCGCAACACGGTCGAGTTCTGCAAAACCCTTGGCCATGTCTTCAGCCCGGCCAAGCGCTCGGTTGAGGTTGATCTGGGTGACCAGCAAGGCCGGCGAGGCCGATGATTGCGCCAGGCTGGCGTCGATGAAGCTAAGCGCATCCTCGAGCTTGCCGGTCTTGGCCAGCACACGCGCGTGGATGATGATGCCCGCCGTGTCGGAGGGGCTGATCTGCAACAGCCGCTGGGACGTCGCCTCGGCATCGGCATAGCGATTCTTGAAAAGCTCGTAGAGGCCCTTCGACTGTAGCCCGATCAGCGATGTCGGCTCCAAGGCGAGCAGCCGGGTCGCTGCGTCATAGGATTCGTCGATCTGGCCGACCTGCATGCCGACATTGGCAACCAGGCTCAGCGCCTCGACGCTCGCCGCGTCAAGTTCGAGTGCACGCCGGCCAGCGAGAAACGCCTCGATCGGATGTCCCGAGCGGATCTCGATCGACGCCTGCAGCAGAAAATAGGATGCATTGTCGTCGCGCAGCGCGATCGCCTTCTGGATGGCCTCGAGGGCACCGAGCCGGTCACCCGCGTCCGCCAGCTGGCTGGCCTGCTGCGCGAATGCATCGGCGCGCTCGCTCGGCGCCTTGCAGGCCGCGGGGATAAGCAACAACAGCAGCAGCCCTGGCATGAGCCGCCGTAACAGTGGCGGACGCGCCACATGTCGCGCTGCAGCGCGGTGGCTTTCCAAAGGCGGGTGGCCACGGTCGCGACCGGCGGCGGTGCTTGATATCATGCGCCAATTCTCTATCGCAGCCGACCTTTCGGAACCTCTAATGGTTTGACATGGTTGAAGCAACGCGCTCTGAAAGGATGCGGCTCCGTTACGTCGTTAACCTGCCTTTTACGTGGTTTCGGCACACTAAGCTGCTATAGGATGCGCGGTACTTAGACCAGCGAAAGGATCGTTTCACATGGCGCCACTCAAGAAGTCATGGGCGATTCCGCTTGTTCTTCCCTTGCTTTGTGCAGTTGCGTCGCCCGCCGCGGCTCAGGCGCCGAGCGCGGATTACACGCTCAGCCCCGGCGACCAGATCGAAGTCTATGTGTGGGGCGACGAACGGCTTCAGCGCGCGATCCGGGTCCTGCCCGATGGCAGCTTCACTTTTCCGCTGGTCGGCCGCGTGGTCGTCACCAATCTCAAGACGACCGACGTCGAGGCGATGATCTCCAAGGCGCTGTCTTCCCAATATAACGGCCAGCCGCCGCAAGTGACCGTCTCGGTCCAGTCGCCCACCGGCTACAGCTATTCCATCATCGGCCGCGTCAAGGGCCCCGGCAGCTTCACCCCCATGCGCTACGTCAATGTGCTGGAGGCGCTCGCCGCTGCGGGCGGGCCGGACGAGTTCGCCAATCTCGACAATATCACGATCGTGCGCAAATCCGGCGCAGGTCTCACCACCCTACGTGTGCGCCTCGGCGGCGTGATGAAGGGCAATATCCCCGCTGCGGCGGCCAAGGAAATTCCCCAGATCGAGGTGGGCGACACGGTGATCGTACCATGACGTTGGCGATGCGCCTCATGCCAGCGCTTCCGCTGGCGGCACTGCTGCTCGCGGGCGCTGCCCATGCCGACACGCGCGCTTCGCTCGTCGCTAGCGCAGAAGGCGGCTACGGATCGAATCCGTTCTTCGACACAACAGCCTCGAACAACAATACCGGCACCGTCATCCTGAGCGCCGCGCCCAATATCCAGATCACCGGGCCGACGAGCAGCCTCAACCTCAACGGCCGGCTGGAGCAGGCTTTCTTCACCAGCCGCTATTCGGACATCACCAACTGGTCGCTCGGCGCCGATACGGCGATCCGCGTGAGCCCGCGCACCAGCTTCTCGGCGGGCGCATCCTATGCAAGCACGGTCAATAGCGGCCTTGCAACCGGGATCGACCCGCTGCTTCCGCTGAATCCGACCAACCCGCTACCCGACCCGACGGTGACCGAGAATGGCGGCCTGCGCACCAAGACCCTCGTCGGGCGCGCGGGCGTTGAAAGCCAGGTTTCGGCACGGGACAGCATCAATCTGTCCGCGACCGTCTACAAGGTCGATTATGACGGTATCGGCTCGTCGAGCTACACGACCTATTCGGGCTCGGGCGGCGTCTCGCACACATTCAGCGACCGCATGTCGGGCGGTTTCACGGTCGGCTATGCGAAGACCGAATATGACCAGGCGACATTCGGCTCATTCAGGGCGTTCTCGCCCGCCGCCACCATGTCGCTCAAGCTTGCGCCGCGGACGACGCTGAGCGTTAGTGCCGGCGCGACCTTCAACACGGAAACGCGCCCCGTCGGCCCGTCGACCAGCAACACCTACTTTACCGGCAATGCCTCGCTCTGCCACGAAGGCGCGCGCAGCAATGTCTGCCTGACCGGATCGCGTTCCGTCGGCGCAACGTCGTCTGCCGGAAGCTCGGCGATCACGCAGGTGAATCTCAACTACGGCTACAAGCTCTCGCCGCACAGCTCGTTCAGCCTTGGCGGCGGCTATGCCAAGACCAAGTCGACTGGCGTCGCAACCGCCTATGACTACAGCTATCTCAGCACCTCGGCGACTTACGAACATCAGCTCAGGGAGCGCCTCTCGCTTACCGTCAAGGCCCGCTACACCGATCCGATCAAATCGGCGATCGGACGCAGGCAGAGCTTTTACGGCGGCGTCGGCCTCTCCTACCGGTTCGGACGATGACCATGAATACGCAATCGAACACCTTCGAAGCCTCGGAAGAGTCCGCGATCGGCGCGATGCTGCCGCATCTGCCGACGATCCTCTTCCAGCGTAAATGGCTGCTGCTCATCCCGACCCTGGTCGGCCTCATCATTGGCGTCGCGCTCGCATTCCTGCTGCCGGTCACCTATCAGTCCAAGGCGACCCTACTCGTCGAAGCGCCACTGTTGCCTGAAGATGTCGCCAGCGACGCGAGCAGCGCGGAGATCATCGACCAGCGCATGGCGCGAATCCGCCAGGAAGTGCTGAGCCGCTCGCAGCTCATCGACCTCATCAACCGCAATTCGCTCTATCAGACCGAACTGCGCATCAAGACCTTCTCAGAAGTGATCGAGAAGATGCGCGGTGCGATCCAGATCGAGCCTGTCTCCGGCAATATTCAGGCCAGCGGCAACGGCCGTCAGAGCACCATCGCCTTCAGTATCAGCTTCAACTATGCCGAGCCGGTGAAGGCTCAGGCCGTGCTGCAGGCCATCACCCAGCAGATCCAGCAGATCAATTCGACCACGCAGTCGGAACAGGCGACCAACATGGTCCAGTTCCTGACCGACCAGACCGAGGAGCTCGCCCAGCAGATCAGTGAGCTGGAAGGCCAGATCCTGGCCATCAAGTCGCGCAACGGCACGGCGTTGGCGGCGGGCAGCGGCGGGATCTTCTCGTCGCCCGACATGATCCAGTCCCAGATCATCCAGATCGAGCAGACCAATTCACAGCTGCGGGCCCAGCGCAATCTCGCCAAGACGACCTCGGATCGCGATCCGGGCGTCCAGGCTGCCGAGTCGGCACTCGCCACGCTGCGCGCCACCTATACCGAGACACATCCGGACGTGATCCTGGCCAAGCGGCGGCTCGAGGAAGCCAAGCAGCTTGCCAAGACCCGCGAAGCAGAACTCCCCGTCGACCGCGCCAGCACCATCGACGACCAGATCGCCTTCAATAATCGCCAGATCGCACAGCTGCGCGGCGCGCTCAGCGTCGCCAATTCTTCGGTCGCCGCCGCGCGCCAGGCGCCGGTTGTGCAGGGCCAGGTCGCCCAACTGCAAGAGAAGCTCGATGGCCTCAACGCGCAATATCAGCGTGCTGCCGTGCAGTTGCGCGCAGCGCGCGCCGGCAAGCGTGCGGACGACGAGCAACAGGGCGAACGCCTGCGCATGCTCGAATCGCCGACGATCCCGGAAAAGCCCATCAGCCCGAACCGGCCGCTGCTCGTTTCGGCGGGCCTTGGCCTGGGCGCGATGTTCGGCATCGCCGTCATCATGCTGCTTGAAATCGTCAATCGCCCAATCCGCCACGTCATGACCGTGACCAAGACGATCGGAGAGCCGCCGCTGGTGGTGATCCCGACCATCTATGCGCCGGGAGAGCGCGGCATCGGCTTCCTGTCCGGCCTCTGGCCCAAGGGCGGGAAGAAAGATGACGACGACGATGATGACGATTGACCGGAAGCGCGACAGGAGAATGACCGTTGTCTGATATTTTCGCGCCCGACGCGGCCACCGACCGCACAAACTTCTCGATCCCGCAGCGCGATGCGCTGCCGGTCTTCACGCCCAATGCAGCGGTGCTGGAGCGCAACCATATTGTCGGCTTCAACAGCCGCAATTTCACCTCCCGCCCGTTCAGCCTGCTTCGCTCGCAGCTGATCAAGCGCATGCGCTCGAACGGCTACAAGATCGTCGGCATCACCTCCCCGGCGCCAGGCGCAGGCAAGTCCTTCCTCTCGGCCAATATCGCCGCCTCGCTGAGCCGCCTGCCGAGCATCAAGACGCTCGCCTTCGACCTCGACGTGCGCCGCGCGTCGCTGGCGGCCAATTTCGGCCTCACTGGCAAGGGCGGTCTCGAGGACTTCCTGGCTGGCGGCACGGATGATCTGACCGAGTGCGGCTGCACGGTCGCAGGAACCAACCTCAGTCTCTTCCCCTGCTTCCCGAACGATCTGGAGACGGTGGACCTGCTGGCGAGCGATCGCTTCGCGGACTTCGTCAAGGCCCTGAAGGATACGCCGGACGACACGATCGTGATCTTCGACATGCCGCCCGTGTTCGCCAATGATGACGCGATGGTCGTGGCGACGATGATCGACGCCTATCTCATGGTTGTCGAGCAGGGCCGCACCAGCGCGCGGCAGATCACGGACTCGATGCGCCTGCTCGAGCCAGCCAAATGCATCGGCTCGGTGCTCAACCGCTATGAGGGCGGCATCGGCGAAGGCATTGGCCTTGGCGCCTACGACAAATATTCGGATTATTATCGAAAGGAAGACTGAGGCCGTCGCCCCAGCCGCACGGCAAGAAAAAGGCCGGCCGCATCAGCGCGCCGGCTTTTTCTTTGCGGTTTTGGCGGATGATCCAACCGCCGCGTGAAATCGCCTATGCCTTGTTGAGCAGCGGCCGCCACCAGGCTTCATTGGCCAGATACCAGGCGAGCGTTTGCGCGAAGCCCTCCGAGAAGGTGCGACGGGGTGCGTAGTCCAATTCGCCCCGAGCCTTGGTCTCGTCGATCGCATAGCGCCGGTCGTGGCCCGCGCGGTCGGTCACGAACGTCTTGAGGCTGTCGGACGGCTTGCCTTTCGCGGCAGGTGCATCCGGGAAGCGATCGGCGAGCGAGGGGTTTTCTGCGAAGGCGCGGTCGACCGTCGCACAGATCTCCTCGATCACGTGCAGGTTGGGCAGTTCCTGCCCACCACCGATATTGTAGGTTTCGCCCGGCCGACCGACCTGCAGCACCTTCTCGATGCCGTGGCAGTGATCCTCGACATGCAGCCAGTCGCGCACATTCATGCCATCGCCATAGATGGGCAGATTGCGCCCATAGAGGCAGTTCAGCAGGAAGAGCGGGATCAGCTTTTCGGGAAACTGGTAGGGACCGTAATTGTTCGAGCAGTTGCTCGTCGTCACTTCCAGCCCATAAGTGTGATGATAGGCGCGCACGAGATGGTCCGAGGCTGCCTTTGACGCCGAATAAGGCGAATTGGGTTCATATTGCTTGGTCTCGCTGAAGGCCGGATCGTTCGGACCCAGTGAGCCGTAAACCTCGTCGGTCGAGACATGGTGGAAACGGTGCGGCTTGCCGGTCCCCGTGTCGAGCCAGAGCTTGCGGGCTGCCTTCAGCAGGCTGTGTGTGCCGATAATGTTGGTCGTCACGAACGCATCCGGGCCCGTAATCGACCGGTCGACGTGACTTTCCGCGGCGAAATGCACCACCGTGTCGATCTCGCGCTCTTTTAGCAGCGTTTCGACCAGGAAAGTGTCGCAAATGTCCCCTTTTATGAGGTCCACGCTGTTGAGGCCATCGAGGTTGGCCGGGTTGCCGGCATAGGTCAGCACATCGAGCACCGTGACGGTGTCGTCCGGATGATGCGCCGCCCAATAATGCACGAAATTGGCGCCGATGAAGCCGGCACCGCCGGTCACGAGAAGATTAGCCATTCGCCTTGATCACTCCCAGCATGTGGCGAAGATTGACGCGCCAGTGCGGTGGCGCTGCTCCAATGATCTGAATAGCGGAGCTTTTGTTGAGAACCGAATAATGCGGCCGCTTGGCCGGTGTCGGATAGTCGCTCGTCGCGATGGGGATCACCGGCACAGCCCGGTCGAGCAGGCCGATCGCCAGCGCTTCCTCCTGGATCGCCACCGCGAAATCGTACCAGCTCGCGGCGCCACTGTCCGTCCAGTGATGGATGCCACTCGCGCCTGTTGCTGCAAGCGCCCAGATCGCCTGTGCAAGGCTGCCGGCAAAGGTCGGCGTGCCGATCTGGTCGGCCACCACGCGCACCTCGTCCCGTTCGGCCATGAGCCGCAGCATCGTGCGCACGAAATTGTGGCCGGTCGCACCATAGACCCAGGCCGTCCGCACGACGAGCGCCGCGGGGTCGGCCGCCAGTGCCGATTTTTCGCCGGCCAGCTTGCTCGCGCCATAAACGCCGAGCGGATCGGTCTCTTGATCGGGCAGGTAAGGCACACCACAGCGGCCATTGAACACGAAATCGGTCGAGACATGCACGAAGCGCGCCTGTGCCGCCCGGCAGGCCGCAGCCAGGTGGCCCGGGCCTTCACCATTGATACGATAAGCAGCCCATTCCTCGCTCTCGGCCTTGTCGACGGCAGTATAGGCGGCGGCATTAATGACGAGATCGAATGCGCCGAGCGAAATGACCGCCGCCACCTTGGCCGCATCGCCAATGTCGAGATCAGAGTGACCAAGCGCGACGACCTGGGCGCCTGCCGGAGCACTTGCCTGCAGGGCCTGGCCAAGCTGGCCGCCTGCACCGGTGACCAGCACCTTCACGGGAAGGTCACGGCTTCACCGAACGGCTTGCCTGCCTCATCCTTCGCGGAAAGCTGCGGCACGATACCGTCAAGCGGCCATTCGATGCCGACGTCCGGATCGTTCCAGAGCAGGCTGTGCTCATTGGCCGGATCATAATAGCCGCGGCATTTGTAAAGGAAGTCGGTACCGTCCTCGAGACAGAGAAAACCGTGGGCCAGCCCCTCCGGCACCCAGACCATGCGCTTGTTGGCGGCGCTGAGTTCCACACCGACCCATTTGCCGAAGGCCGGCGAGGAGCGGCGCATGTCGACCGCCACGTCAAAGACCGCCCCCGCCGTAACGCGCACGAGCTTTCCCTGCGGACCGGGCTGCTGATAATGCATACCGCGCAGCACGCCGCGCGAGGAGCGGCTGTGATTGTCCTGCACGAAATCGATATCCAGCCCGGCTGCGGCGAAGCTGTTCGCGTTCCAGCTTTCCATGAAGAAGCCGCGCTCGTCGCCGAAGACTCTGGGCTCGATGATGAGAAGGCCCGGAATCGCAGTCTCGATTACATTCATATGATGCCGCGCTCCAGCAACTTCACGAGATATTCGCCATAGCCGGATTTGCGCAGCGGTTCGGCTATGCGGAGCAGTTGCGCGTCGTCGATGAAGCCCATGCGCCAGGCCAGCTCCTCGGGGCAGCAGATCTTGAGCCCCTGCCGTTCCTCCGTGATGCGCACGTAGTTGGCGGCGTCGAGTAGCGAGCCGTGCGTGCCAGTGTCGAGCCAGGCGTAGCCGCGGCCCATCAGCTCGACATTGAGTTCGCCGGCTTCGAGGTAGAGACGATTGAGATCGGTGATCTCCAGTTCGCCCCGCGGCGAAGGCTTGATCTGGTGCGCGCGCTCGACCGCCTTACCGTCGTAGAAATAAAGGCCGGTGACGGCGTAGTTGGACTTGGGAAGGGTCGGCTTTTCCTCAATGGTCTCCGCGCGGCCGTCCTTGTCGAAGGAAACGACACCATAGGCCTTGGGATCGCTCACATAATAGCCGAACACTGTCGCGCCGTTATCCCGCACCGAAGCCGACCGGAGCAGGTCCGTCAGGCCATGACCATAGAAGATATTGTCGCCAAGGATAAGCGTTGAGGGATCCGTGCCCACGAAGTCGGCGCCGATATGATAAGCTTGAGCAAGGCCGCCGGGATGAGGCTGTACGGCATATGTGAGCGACAGGCCCATGTCGGATCCGTCGCCGAGCAACGCCTGGAAGGCAGTCTGGTCCTGGGGGGTCGTGATGATCATGATCTCCCGGATGCCCGAAAGAATGAGCACCGAGAGCGGATAATAGATCATCGGTTTGTCGTAGACCGGCATCAACTGCTTTGAGGCCGCCTTGGTCAGCGGATAGAGGCGCGTACCGGAACCGCCCGCCAATATGATACCCTTGCGCGTCGTCAAGAAACCGTCTCCCCAGCCTTGCGGATGCCCTGCCTAGCCACTTGCCTATCCAATTCAAGTGCGCACGACGATGCGGGCAGGAACGCCAACCGCAAGTGCTCCGGCAGGAACATCTTGAAGAACGACTGCATTTGCGCCGATCTGTGCGCCCGCGCCGATGCTGATCGCACCCAGTAGCACTGCACCAGCGCCCACATTCACACCCGCGGCAAGCGCCGGCGCGTCGCGCAAGGCGTCGAGCGTCCGAATACCCAGAGTGCAATTCTGACGGATGATGCAATCGTCGCCAATCTTGCTCCAGCCATGGATCACAATGCCGCCCTGGTGCTCGACTACGACGCGGCGCCCGAGCTCGACCGTATAGGGAAGCTCGATGCCGTAGACGTTGCGGCACCGGCGATAGGCGACGCGATAAAGCATGCTCAGCGGCGCGCGCAGCAGCTTGGGCCGCACGGCCATGCGCCAGTTACCGAAGCGATGCACCGCAACCGCGCGAAAGCCGGGCCGTGTCCAATCGCGTGCATGAGCCGCATAATCCTCGCGGATCAGCGCCAGCATTTCGCTGAATTTCATCGCGCGTACCCCCTTACGCCCAATCCGGCCAGGTTCGATCCCATGCGCCTAACTTCTCGTCGAAGCGATGCAAGTCTCGTCACGCCTTGTTGCCAAATTCGCTCTCGGCAACGCCTTTAATGCATACGCAGCGAAAAGATCGTGAATCGCTTTGCCTTTTATTGACAAAAAAATTAGCCACTCGTCGGTACAGACGCAGCGAAATTAGTAAACCGCATAGGCGGAGGGTGATGAATGGAAACGGCATATGACTGGCTCACACTGGCCTTGTTCGCCGGAATCATCGTGCTTTTCCTCCAGCGCTCGTCGATGGAGAATCCGCCCGACCGGATGATCGACTATCTGCCACCGACCCTCGGCTGCGCGATCGCCAACCAGGCGGGCAATTACGGCATCAAGAATGACAGCCTGCTACTGCATGGTATTGCGGGAGCCATGATCATCGGCGTTGTGGTCTATGTCTGGCTGGTCTTGAAGCCCAAATTGAAATAGGGGCCTCTCGCGCGGGGGCACCGCGCGCCAAGAGGACTTTGCACAATGAAGATTACGATGATCGGCTCGGGCTATGTCGGGCTTGTCTCGGGCGCCTGCTTTGCCGATTTCGGTCACGACGTCATCTGCGTCGATAAAGACACCGCCAAGATCGAAGCGCTGCGCGCGGGACGCATGCCAATCTTCGAGCCGGGCCTTGATCATCTCGTCGCCAAGAACGTCGCCGCCGCCCGCCTCTCCTTCACCACCGATCTGGCGCCAGCCGTGGCCGGCGCGGACGCGGTGTTCATCGCGGTGGGCACGCCGTCCCGTCGCGGCGACGGCCATGCCGACCTCGCCTATGTCTATGCCGCGGCCGAGGAGATCGCCGCTGCAATCCAGGGCTTCACGGTCGTTGTCGACAAATCGACAGTCCCGGTCGGCACCGGTGACGAGGTCGAACGCATCATCCGCGCCACGAATCCGGATGCCGATTTTGCGGTCATTTCCAATCCCGAATTCCTGCGCGAGGGCGCGGCCATCGACGATTTCAAACGGCCCGACCGGGTCGTCATCGGCGGTGATGACCCACGCGCGCTTGAGGTCATGCGCCAGATCTACCGCCCGCTCGTCATCGGCCGCTCTGCCGTGATCGAGATGAGCCGTCGCGGCGCGGAACTCACCAAATATGCCGGCAACGCGTTCCTCGCGACCAAGATCACCTTCATTAACGAGATCGCCGACCTCTGCGAAAAAGTCGGTGCCGATGTCTATGAAGTGGCGCGCGGAATCGGTCTCGACAACCGAATCGGCGCCAAGTTCCTGCATCCCGGCCCGGGCTACGGCGGCAGCTGCTTCCCCAAGGACACATTGGCGCTGCTGAAGACCGCGAACGATTTTGGCGCACCGCAGCGCATCGTCGAGACTGTCGTGGCGGTGAACGACGCGCGCAAGCGCGCCATGGGCCAGAAGGTGATCGACGCGCTGGACGGAAGCGTGACCCGCAAGACGATCGCGGTGCTGGGCCTGACCTTCAAGCAGAACACGGACGACATGCGCGAATCTCCGGCGATCGCTATCATCGAAACGCTGCAACAGGCGGGTGCCAACATCCGCGCCTACGATCCCGAGGGCATGGAGCAGGCAAAGCTCGTCCTCAAGAACATCAACTATTGCGCCAATGCCTATGAGACAGCGGAAGGCGCCGATGCGCTTGTCATCGTCACCGAATGGGATGCCTTCAGAGCACTGGACCTGCAGCGGCTCAAGGGCCTGCTCAAGGCGCCCATCATGGTCGACCTTCGCAACATCTATCCGCGCAAACTCGCCGAGGATGCCGGATTCCATTACACGGCCGTCGGCCGCTGATCAGAGCGTTCGAAACATTGGCCTTTTGCTAGCGCGATATTTACCTGAATCGGCGATAGGGACCTCGTGAAAGATTTCCTGGTGGGGGAGCAATCCGTTGAGCATCCGTAAAGTCGTTTTTCCCGTGGCGGGCTTGGGCACGCGCTTTCTTCCGGCCACCAAGGCCGTCCCCAAGGAAATGCTGCCGGTCGTCGATCGTCCGCTGATCCAATATGCCGTGGACGAGGCGCTGGAAGCTGGTATCGAGACGATGATCTTCGTGACCGGGCGCGGCAAGGGCGCGATCGAGGATCATTTCGATGTCGCCTATGAGCTGGAGCGCACCCAAGCCGATCGCGGCAAGCCGGTCGATGCGCTCAAGGGGACGCGGCTCACGCCAGGCAATGCCATCTTCGTGCGTCAGCAGGAACCACGCGGCCTGGGCCACGCGATCTGGTGCGCACGCGACATCATCGGCAATGAGCCGTTCGCGATCATCCTGCCTGACGAACTGCTGATCGGCCGCCAGAAGGGCTGCCTCGCCCAGATGGTCGAGCAATATGACAAGGTCGGCGGCAATCTCGTCTGCGCACTCGAAGTACCGATGGAAGAAACGTCGAGCTATGGTGTGATCGATCCGGGGACGCGCGAGGGCGTGCTCACCGAAGTGAAGGGCCTTGTCGAGAAGCCCAAGCCCGGCACCGCCCCTTCGAACCTGATGCTGCCCGGCCGCTACATTCTCCAGCCCGAGGTCATGGCACTGCTGGCCACGCAGGAAGCGGGCGCCGGTGGCGAGGTGCAGCTCACGGATTCGATGGCCAAGCTCATCGGCACGCAGGCTTTCCATGGCGTCACCTTCGACGGCGAGCGATTCGACTGCGGATCGAAGCTGGGTTTTGCCCAGGCGAATTTCGCGCTGGCCGCCCGGGACGCGAGCATGGGCGACGAGCTCAAGGCCTGGGCTAGGGGTCTGCTGGGCTGAGCACCCAGCCTTAGCCCTTATATTCGATCAAGCTGTTGCGGCGGCGGCGCGCGCGGTTGAGCCAGTAGCGCGCCATACCGCCCGCTTGGGCGAAACGCCCAGCCACCAGCCAGAAGCCATGAGCTGCCGAAAAGCGAAGCGCGCGGCCGCTGCGCAGGTCGCGCAGGGTGAGCCGCGCCATCTGCAGCGGAAAGAGTGAAGCGACCGCCAAGGCAGCCAACGCGGCAGCGCAGGACCAGGCGACGAGCGCAACAGCCGCCAACGCGAGGAGCAGGAGGGGGAGTGCGACACCCCAGAGCGCGATGCGATTCCGTTCGCTCCGCCAGCCTGGAAAGGCGAGAGCGCCATGCCGCGCAACATGTTCAGCGAACGCATGACCTGCGCGACGCGTTCGCAGCCACCACTGGCGCGCGGTGGTGATGGCAGCATCGTGCAGTGTCATCTCCGCATCGATGCGGCGGATCTTCCAGCCCTTCGTGCCTAGGCGCAGGCAGAGATCGGGTTCTTCGCCGGCAATCAGGTCGTCACTATAGCCGTCCGCCTCTCGCAGCGCAGAAAGTCGGAACAGAACATCGCCGCCACAAGCCTGGATGAAGCCGACCGGTACGTTCCACTCATCGTCGCACAGAGCATTGTAGATCGACGCCTCCGGAAAGCGCTCGCGACGACGACCGAACACGGCGCAGAGCGAGGGATCCGCATCGAGCGCGGCAATGGCCGTTGCAATCCATCCCGGCGCAAACTCGCAATCGCCGTCAACGAACTGGATATAGTCGAGCGTGACATGCGTCTCAGCGACCGTACGCCAGCCTGCGTTGCGGGCCCGGGCGGCCGTAAAACCCACGTCGGTTGAGAGGACAACGATTTGAATGCCGCGCTTCTCGGCTTCTGTAACGCTTCCGTCGGTGGAACCGGAATCGACATAGATGGCCGGATAGTCGCTGCCGATGCTCTCGAAACAACGTACAAGACGCTCACCTTCGTTGCGGCCAATGGCCACGACAGCACATCGCGGTGCGGCGCTCATGAAGTCTTGGCGATTTTCCGGGCGGCTCGGCCGACCTCAACCGGCGCAGGCCCCGGCACAGGCATGAATCTCAAGCTCTGGCCCGCCGAACCGAGCAGGCCGCACGCGTCGAACATCTTCCACAACCCCGCCGTGAGGCTCTGCTCGCGGTCGTAGAAGGGCGCCTCACACGTCGCGCTAGCTTTCTGCAGGCGCCGGTAGAGCACGGGATCACGCGCCAAGCGGCGCACCTGTTCAGCATGACTTTCCGGGTCGTTGGTCTTACCGGCCAGGACCGCAGCGCCAACCACGTCAATGGCCGGAACGACCGGGTTCAGAATGACCGGCCGCCCTGCGAGTACGGCTTCTACCGCCGTCATCGCCAGCCCTTCCGCAAAGCTGCTGCGGGTCGGGACGATCGCGGCATGACTCTGTGCGTAGACATCCCGGAGCTGCTCCAGCGAAACCCAGCCCGCCAGATCGACGACATCGGCAAGGCCCATGGCATCCCGTTGCGCCGTCAGTGCGTCCAGGGCGTCGCCCCTGCCGCAGATGGTCCAGCGCACAACGCCGGGATCGGTCTGCTCGACCGACCGCGCCATCTCGAGAATGTCGAAGACACCTTTGCTCTCGGTTACACGGCCGATGAACATGACGCGGAACGGCCGCTGCTCATGCGCTGGCGCAGGCGGAATCGCAGCGAACCAATTGCGGTGGAACTGTGCGCGAATCTGAATGACCGGATAGGTCAGGCGTGGCGCCTCCATCCGCAGCTGGCGCTCACATTCGGGCGAAACCGCGATCGCCCCTGCTGCACCGTGGCGCCAGAAGAACCGGTCCAGCCAGCGGAGCAGCCGATCCCGCATGCGCGGCGGTGGAAAATGTGCGGGCCAGAGCGTGTTGTGCAGGATCGAAACAACCGGGATGCCAAACAGCTTGAACAGGAGCAGCATGAACGGCGGCGTGGCACCGCTATCGATAAGGGCAGCGTCCGCCTTGAAGCGGCGCGCCGACCGAAGCAGGCCGATCGCATAGGCGATTTCGTGAACATGATAGGCCAGGCCGCGACCGCCCTTCTTGGGCCGGTGCTCCAGCACAAACTCGTCGAGCTTGATCATCTTCGCGTCAGCATGCGGCGCGACGAAATAAGCCTCTGCGCCAATGCTCCGGCAGAAATCGGCAATCTGCGAAGAGAAGGTGATTGAAACCTCGGTCGGATCCTGGCGACCAGAGCGCCAAGCCTCATGCGCACCAATGATATTGGCCGCACCGCCGCTTGCGTAGAACACCCGCCTGACCGGGCCGGGGCTCATGGTTTCCACTTTGAACGGCTCTTGTTTCATGAACCAAGCATTCGATCCGTGCCTAAGGTTCCAATATGCCACAACCAGCCTGATAGACAGTTAATTTCCCATTCTGGTTCCCCGCACGACGCGGGCCAACAAAAAAGCGGACCGTTTCGGGTCCGCTTTTTCGTGTTTGAATGGCCCATCACGCCAGGGTCATCAATGCTCCTTGCCCGCCCAGATCGACTTGTAGGACAGATAGGCCAGGACGGACGCGAAGAGCAGGAAAATCACCACCGCAAAGCCAGTCGCCTTGCGCGCTTCCATCTTGGGCTCGGCGGCCCAGGTCAGGAATGCAGAGACGTCCTGCGACATCTGGTCGACGGTCGGCTTGGGATTACCCTCGCCGTAAGTCACCTGTCCTTCCGACGCGAGTGGCGGCGGCATGGCGAGATTGAGGTTGGCGAAATAGGGATTGTAGTAGAGTCCGCTCGGCGTCTTCGCATCGGGGAACTTCTTCAGCAATTCTGCCGGTTGCTCCCTGTAGCCCGTCAGCAGTGAGTGGATATAATCCGCACCGCCGTGACGCGCCTTGGCGATCAGCGATAGATCGGGCGGCGTGCCTTGGCCGGCGTAGTAGACCACCGGTATGAAGTCCGCCGGGGTCGGCGCGCGCTCCGTTACGTCGCCGGTCACAGGGTTCTTTTCGCTGACCTTGCTCTTCCAGTTCTTGGCGATCGCCTTCACTTCGGCGTCTTCGTAGCCAAGGTCCTTGAGATCGCGGAACGCGACATGCTTGAGCGAATGGCAAGCCGAGCAGACTTCCGAATAGACCTGGAAGCCGCGCTGCAGCTGCGCCTTGTCATATTTGCCGAAGGGACCGTTGAAGCTCCACGAGATCGCGTGCGGATGCTCGTGGAACGCCGCTTCGACCGTCTGAACCGGCGGAGCGCTTACGTAGTTATAGGCACCCACCAGGAAGGTGACGAGCAGCCAGCCAGTGAAGAAAATGCCGACGAGGCCGCCAAGGATACGAACCATTGTTTTCAGCCCCCTTATTCAGCAGCCACGGCGTCTGCCGTGCCCGTCTTGTGCCTGGCCTTTGCCAGCACCGCCTCGGTGATCGAGCCCGGCAGCGGCAGCGGCTTCTCGATCGTTGCGATCAGCGGCAGGATGATCAGGAAGTGCGCGAAATAATAAGCTGCGGCAATCTGGCTGATCATCACATATGGTTCTTCGGCCGGCGAGCCGCCACAGTAGCCAAGCACCAGCACGTCCAGGATAAGCAGCCAGAAGAAGCGCTTGAACACCGGGCGATAATTGCCAGAGCGCACCGGTGACGTGTCGATCCAGGGCAGGAAGAACAGCAGAAGGATCGAGCTGAACATCGCCAGCACGCCCATGAGCTTTGCCGGTATGATTGTGATCACGCCCGGGATGCCGAAGTCGAAGGTGAACGCACGAAGGATCGCGTAAAATGGCCAAAAATACCATTCAGGCACGATGTGCGCCGGCGTCGCCATTGGATTGGACGGGATATAATTGTCCGGGTGACCCATGAAGTTGGGCGCATAGAACACCACGGTCGCGAAGATCAGCAGGAAGATCGCAGCCCCGAAGCCGTCCTTCGCCGTATAGTAGGGATGGAAAGGCACGGTATCCTGCGGGCCCTTCACCTCCACGCCCGTCGGGTTCGACGAACCCGGGATATGCAGTGCCCAGATGTGCAGGATGATGACGCCCGCAATCACGAAGGGCAGAAGATAGTGCAGCGAGAAGAAGCGGTTGAGCGCCGCGTCGCCCGGCGCAAAGCCGCCGAGCAGCCAAGTATGGAGCGTATCGCCGACGAGCGGGATAGCCGAGAAGAGTCCCGTGATCACCTGCGCGCCCCAGAAGCTCATCTGGCCCCAGGGGAGCACATAGCCCATGAACGCCGTCGCCATCATGAGCAGGAAGATGACCACGCCGAGCAGCCACACCATCTCGCGCGGCGCTTTGTAGCTTGAGAAATACAAGCCGCGGAAAATGTGGATGTAGACCACAATAAAGAAGAAGCTCGCGCCGTTGGCATGCGCGTAGCGCAGCAGCCAGCCCGAATTCACGTCGCGCATGATGTGCTCGACCGAATCGAAGGCGACGCCGGCGCTCGCGGCATAATGCATGGCGAGCACGATGCCGGTGACCAGCTGGATGGTGAGGGCAAGGCCGGCGAGGACGCCGAAATTCCAGAAATAGTTGAGGTTGCGCGGTACCGGATAGCCGGCGCCGACTGCATTGAAGACGAGGCGCGGAAGCGGAAGACGCTCGTCGACCCACTTCATCAGCGGATGCTTGGGTTCGTAATGCTCAGCCCAGGGAAAGCTCATTATCTTCGTCCTCAGCCTACGAGAATGGCGGTTTCGGAGGTGTACTTGTACTTGGGCACCTCGAGGTTCTTGGGCGCCGGACCCTTACGGATGCGGGCAGCGGTATCGTAGACCGATCCATGGCAGGGGCAGAAATAGCCGCCATATTCGCCGCGCACTTCGCCTTCGGCCGCGCCAAGCGGCACGCAGCCCAGGTGAGTGCACACGCCCATGGTCACGAGCCATTGCGTCTTGCCGTCGACCGTGCGCTCTTCCAGCGTCTGCGGATCGCGCAGCGTCGAAGGATCGACCTTGTCGGCGGCAGCAATCTCGGCCGGCGTCAGATGACGCACGAACAGCGGCTGCGAGCGGAACACAGCCTTCACAGCCTGGCCTGGCGCAATTGCCGAGAGATCGACCTCGGTGGTTGCCTGCGCGAGCACGTCGGCGCTCGGGCTCATCTGGGAGATTAGCGGCGCCAGAACGGCGAGTCCGCCGACACCTGCGAAGCTCACGGCGGCGACATTGATGAAGTCGCGGCGGCGAACGCCCTCGCCTTCTCCACTGACCGCTTCTGCTCCTTGCACTTCTGTCGCCATGCGCTTGCCTAGCCTCCTTATACCCGGCGGCACGAAAGGCGGCCGCCAGGCTGAAACCCCTACGGCGGCCGCTGAGATCATTCTCGCTGGCATGCTGCGCGGCCTCCTAGAAGGAAAAACCGCGCGCCCCTGAGACGATGCGACACACCGCGCGCCGAGAACTCCCCGGCGCGTTCGGGCGCCTGATAGCGTCCTTGATCGCGATTTGCCAACCTCGAATTTTCGCGGGCGCAGCGCTTTTTTGACGCAAATGTGATGACCCTCGCCGCGGGCGTCAATTCCAGCTAGCTAGGCCCGCATGCGCATCGCCTTGTTCCAGCCCGACATCGCCGGCAATGTCGGCACGATCCTGCGGCTTTCGGCATGCTGGCAAGTGAGTGTTGACATCATCCTCCCTTGCGGTTTTCCGGCCTCCGACGCGCAGTTGAGGCGCGCCACCATGGACTATGGTGACGCTGCCGATGTGGTGCGCCATGCGGATTTCGAGGCGTTTGCGTTGGCCCGGCTCGCTGGCGGCGCACGACTGGTCGCTCTCACCAGTGGCGGCGACACGGCGCTCTACGACGTTCGTTTCCAAGCCAGCGATATCCTCCTGCTCGGCCGCGAAAGCGCCGGCCTACCGCCGGAATTGCATGAGCGGGCCGATTTGCGCGCGCGGATTCCGATGGCGCAGGGCTTCCGGTCCTTGAACCTCGCTGTCGCATCGGGCATCGCGCTCGGCGAAGCGATGCGGCAGACAGGACAAATGCCAAAATGACAGCCCCCTCCGACACGGCCCTCACTCTCGACGCCGAACAGCAGGCCGCCAGAGCCTGGTTCGAGGGTCTGCGGGACCGCATCTGTGCTGAGTTCGAGGCGATTGAGCGCGAAGCGGGCAGCAACGCGACGTTCGAATACCTAAGCTGGTGGCGCGAACAGGACGGTGCACCTGAAGGACCTATCGAGCAGGGCGGCGGCGGCGGCGGTACGCGCGGCGTCATGAAGGGCAAGGTCTTCGAGAAGGTCGGCGTCAATGTCTCAACGGTGGGCGGCGCCTTTGCGCCCGAGTTCGCCAAGACGATCAACGGGGCGGAGGAGAACCCGGCATTCTTCGCGACCGGCATCAGCCTCGTCGCGCACATGACCAACCCGCATGTGCCCGCCGTCCACATGAACACCCGCTTCCTCGTCACGACCAAGCGTTGGTTCGGCGGCGGCGCTGATCTCAATCCGCCGCTCCCCTACGAAGAAGACAAGACAGACTTTCACGGCGCGTTCAAGTCAGCCTGCGACGCGCATGGCGCCGACTATTACGACCGCTTCTCAAAATGGGCGGACGACTATTTCTACATTCCGCACCGGCAGGTGCATCGCGGCGTCGGCGGCATTTTTTACGATCATCTGGAAGGCGATTTCGACGCCAATTTCGCCTTCACGCGTGCCGTGGGCGAAGCGTTTCTCTATGTCTTCCCGCGTATTGTCCGTCGCCGTATGGGCCTGCCCTGGACGCAGACGGAGGAAGCGCATCTGCTCGAATGGCGCGGGCGCTATGTTGAATTCAACCTGGTCTACGATCGGGGTACGCTGTTCGGCCTCAAGACCGGCGGCAATATCGATGCGATCCTGATGAGCCTGCCGCCCCGCGTCACCTGGAGCTGATCAACCGTTCGATCCCGGCAGCCAAGGCGAGGGCGCCGGCTCTGTCGCGGCCCGATAGATGGCGGCGGTCAACAGTGCGACGAACATGGCAAGGCCAGCGGAAATCAATCCGCCGACGACGCCCACCCCGAGATTGGCCAGGTCCTGGGGCAGAGCCAGCTCACCGACCAGTCCGACCAAAGTCGTCGCGACGATGCTGATGATCTCGGCGGTCACATAGAGGATCATCAGCATGACGAGGATGCGCCACCCATTGCTACGCGTCATGGTCCAGCTTCGCCTGAGCTGCTCGAACGGGTTCGTGCATTGCTCCGCTGCCGCGACGGCACCGATCAGGCAGAGCCGTGCCATCACATACAGGCCGGGCAAGATGAACAGCAGAAAGCCAAAGCCGAGCGCAAAGCCCTGCAGTAAACTGGCAAGAACATAGCCCGGCAGCACAATCACGGCCGCCTTGAGCGATTCGCCGACGGTCGGCCTCTCGGGCCGCAGCAATAGCGCAAGCATGGTGAGCAAGCCAAAGGAGACCGCGATGCCAAGACCGACGAAAACGGGCCAGTTGTCCGCGTAGAAATCGATGAGTTGCCGGTAGGCCTGCTCGGCAGGCAGATCCTTGGGCGCTTCGGGCGGTTGCTTGACCAGCAGGCTACCGATGACACTGGGCAACAGCACGAACATGCCCGAGATTGCAGCGAGCAGATCCTTGTTGGCCGCACCCATGACCCTTGCGTCGTCCCAGACACGATTGAGATCGATCTTGCTCACACCATCACTCCATTAATGCCTCTGCGATAGGGAAAATATCCGGCCATGGCCAGCATCCTGCGCAGCGCTTGCCAAGCCGATCGGTGCGGCCCATGTCGCAGCACATGGCCAGCATCCAGTCCAGCCCGGATTCCGAAACGCTCGACGGCGTCGAATGGCGCGTCGATGCGGGCTTTGCCGACTATGATGCGGCGCTGGCGGAGATGGAACGCCTCGCAGCTGCAATGATCGACGGTAACGCGAGCGAGCGCATCTGGCTGATCGAGCATCCGCCGCTCTACACGGCCGGCACCAGCGCCAAGGCGCGCGACCTGATCGATGCGCGCTTCCCGGTGCATGCGACTGGTCGCGGCGGCCAATATACCTATCACGGTCCCGGCCAGCGCATCGTCTATTTGAATCTCGACCTTGGTGCCCGCGGGCGCGACATCCGCCGGTTCGTCCAGGCGCTCGAGCACTGGGTCATCGCCGCACTGGCCGATCTGGGTGTCGAAAGCTGGACGGCAGAAGGCCGCATCGGTATCTGGACGCGAGGGCCGGACGGTGCCGAGGCGAAGATCGGGGCGATCGGCGTGCGCGTGCGCAAATGGATCACGATGCACGGCCTCTCTATCAATGTCGCGCCAGACCTGTCCCATTATGGCGGCATCGTGCCTTGCGGCATCGGGGACCTCGGCGTCACGAGTTTGGCGGCCTTGGGCAAAAACAACGACATGACCGAACTCGACGCGGCGCTGAAGACCCACGCACCGGCGATGTTGCGCGCAATCGGCCCTTGAGGTGAATGCCCGCTAACCCTAAATGCGGGAACCTGGCGGCCGGATAAGGGGGTGTCCATGTCAGGGCGACCGGTCGCGCCAAGGAGAACAGAATGTCGGGACGCACGACGGAGACTGGTTTTGGGCGGAGGGGATGCGGCCTGATCGTGCTGGCGGCAGCTTCCATCGTGGTGGCGGCCTGCGGGCAGAAGAAGACGGCAGCAAGCAATGTCGTCGAAATGCGGGACATGGAGGTGGTCGACGGCACCGCCAACGACGACATGACCGATCTGGACGCAGTACGCACCAATGGCGTGGGCACCGGCAACGCTGCCGGAAACAGCGCGGCACCTGCGCCCAAGACACAGGGCACGGAGAAACCCTCGGCCGACGCCGAAGCCGTCCCTTCCGAATAAGCTATTTCAAGCCGAGCAGCTTGTGCGTCTGGAGCGTGAGCCGCCAGCGCGGCTCCGCCATGACCAGCGCGATCGCGGCTTCACGCGCGGCCACATTGTCCGCCTCATTGCCGCAGTCCATCGGCTGGACGAGATAAGCGCGGAAATCCCAGCCGAGCAATTCCGCAGGATCGACGCCCGGCTGCGGCCACACCACCTTGAGTTCGTCACCTGAGCGCTGCACGACCTCGCTTCCGGCCTTGGGACTGATGCAGAGCCAGTCTATGCCGGACACCGCTGGCAAAGTGCCGTTGCTCTCAACGGCGATCTCGAAACCAGCTGCGTGCAGGGCATCGACAAGCGGCGTGTCCAGCTGGAGCATGGGCTCGCCGCCAGTGATGACGACGAACCGTTCCGCACTATCGTCGCCCCAAAGCGCGGCGACCGCACCGGCCAACGATGCAGCCTCGGCGAACTTTCCGCCATTCTCGCCATCAGTCCCCACGAAATCGGTGTCGCAGAATTTGCAGACCGCGCTCGCCCTGTCCTGTTCGCGGCCAGACCAGAGGTTGCAGCCGGCAAAGCGCAGGAAGACCGCTCGGCGCCCCGCCTGCTTGCCCTCTCCCTGCAGGGTCAGGAACATCTCCTTGACGGCATAGCTCATGGGCGGGTCAGGGCTGCTCGGCGTAGCGCGTCGGATCTTGTAGGCCCGCTTCCTCGAATCCCTTGGCGCGCAATCGACAGCTGTCACAACGACCGCAGTGAAGTCCTTCGGGCGATGGATCGTAACAGGACCAGCTTATGCCCGCGTCGAGGCCGAGCCGCGCGGCCTCCTTCGCGATGTCGGCCTTGGTCATATATTGGAGCGGCGCGCAGATGAGCACGCCATGACCTTCGACGCCCGCCTTGGTGCCGAGCGCGGCCATCTGCTGGAAGGCGGCTATAAAGTCGGGCCGGCAGTCAGGATAGCCGGAATAGTCGAGCGAATTGACGCCAATATAGATGCGGCTCGCGCCCGAGGCTTCAGCGAGCGAAAGCGTAAGGGCAAGGAAGACGATGTTGCGGCCCGGCACATAGGTTGTCGGGATGCCGTTCTCGACGCCGTCCTTGCGCACGGGCATGTCCGCCTCGGTAATCGACGATCCGCCGAAGACGGACAGGTCAATCGGCAACTCAATGTGACGCTCGACGCCGAGCGCCGCCACCACACGCCGCGCCGACTCGATCTCGATGCGATGGCGCTGGCCATAATCGATCGTGAGCGCGACCAGTCTGCAGCCGGCTTCACGAGCAAGACCGCCCGCAACCATGGAATCCAGGCCGCCGGACAGCAGCACGATGGCAAGCGTTTCGTCAGGATGGGTCGGCGGAGTCGGCATCGGGCGCCGCTAGCTCAAATCCGGCTCGGGCGCCAGAGCTGCGCAGGGGGGAGATCGGCCTCAGCGAAACGCGGCAACGCAGGCGCCGACGCGCCGTGCTTCGTAACGCACAGCGAAAGGCCGTCCGCCGGAAATGCCCTGCGAATCGATCTGCACCAATCGCGCCGTCTCGACGCGAAGCGACGTGCGGCCCTGGCCCCGCGCCGCGCAATCGTAAGAAACAGCGGCATGGTCGCCGGCATTTTCGGACGTGAATTGCTTGCAGACCGGGGTCGGCTGGTACGGCTGGAGCAGTTGGCGGAGGTCCCTGACGCACAGCCGCGTTGACGGCGACGTGCCGCCGACCTCCTTGAATTCCCAAAGACCGGTTTCGAGCGGCGAAAGCGCTGCGGGTGCCGGCGCCTGGGCAGGCGCTTCGGCGCCGGCGCCAATCAGCGCCAGCACGGCAAAAGCAGCCGCTCCCTCAGAACGCGTCATATCTTGAACCCCATTGCTACCGGGAACTCCCGAATCCGGTCGTTTCCGAAGACGACACATGTCGTTACCGAACAAATACGGCAAGAAGTGGATATTATTGAACACAGGACGCTGAACGTACCTGCGCGAAGCGCCTCAAGCTGTGGGCGAAAGTTCGGCGAGCGGAATCGGAAAAATGCGCGAGCAGAAAGCGCAGTCGACCGCGATAATGCCCGCCTCGTCTGCCATATGGACACGCTCCGCTTCGGAGAAGCGGCTAAGCACGCCCCGGATATGCTGAAGTTCGCAGCGGCAGCCCTTACTGATCGCTTGCGGCTCCAGCACCCGAATCTCGCCATCTTCGTGGAAAAGCCGCCAGGCAATGTCGCTCATCGGCAGGTTCGCGTCGGTGAGTTCGGCGTCGGTGAGCGTCTTCGCCATGATCACCACATGCTCCCAGTCGGGATGATCGTGCCGAACATGAAGCCGTTCGCGCCCAACCTCGCCTTCCGGAAGATGCTGCAGCAGCAGCCCTGCGGCGAAGCAGCCCTCCCCCGCATCGTGGCGCACGGCTATGTGGCAGTGGGTTGGAATCTGCTCCGATTGCTCGAAATAATGATCGGCCGCCGCAGCGAGGCTTGTGCCTTCAAGCGGCACGATGCCCTGATAGCGCTCGCCGGTGGTTGCCAGATCGAAGGTAAGCGCGAGGAAGCCCTTGCCAAACAGGCCGAACAGCGTCGGATCTTCGCCCAGCTCGGCAAGCCGGTCCGCATCGAACTGCGCATAGGCGCGTACCGCGCCGCCCTTATAGTCCGCGACCAGCAGTGATACGACGCCCTGCTCGGTCTGCGCCTGTAGCGTCAGTTGGCCAGCCTCATCCTTGAGTGTCGAGCCCAGAAGTCCGGCAAGCACCAGCGCTTCGGCAACCAGCCGCTCGATCACCGGCGGGTAATTATGTGCGGAAAGCACCTCGTCGAGCACCGGCCCCAAGCGTACCAGACGCCCGCGCACATGGCGCGCGGGAATGGTGAAGCCGAGGATCGTGTCGAGTGGAAGGGAGGGAGCAGGATCGGTCACAACGCCTAGATAGGCGCGGCGAACCGGAATGTCAGCCCAGCTTGCCGAAACACCAGAGCAGCACGGACTTCTGCGCGTGCAGGCGGTTTTCCGCCTCGTCCCAGATCAGCGACTGCGAGCCGTCGATGACATCGGCGGTCACTTCCTCGTCGCGATGGGCGGGCAGGCAGTGCAGGAACTTCGCGGCGGGCTTCGCGTGCGCCATAAGCGCGGCAGTGACCTGATAGGGCATCATCGCCTTGAGCTTTGCCTCGCCGCCAGCTTGGCCCATCGAGATCCAGGTGTCGGTGACGATGATGTCGGCGCCCTCGGCCGCTTCCCTCGGATCGGCAACCACGCGGGCGCGGCCCTTGGCCAGCGCGACGGCACTATCCTGGGGCTGGAAGCCCTGCGGGCAGGCGGCAACGACATCGAAATGCAGGAGGCCGGCCGCCTCCATGATCGAGGTCAGCACGTTATTGCCGTCGCCCATCCACCCCCATTTGCTGCCGGGCAGCGCGATGCCATGCTCGACGACCGTCTGCAGGTCGGCGACAATCTGGCAAGGGTGCGAGAAGTCGGTGAGGCCGTTGATGACCGGCACGCTGGAATAGGCCGCCATTTCTTCGACCTTGGCGTGATCGTCAGTGCGGATCATGATCGCGTCGACCATCCGCGAAAGGACGCGCGCCGTGTCCGCGATCGTCTCGCCGCGACCGAGCTGCGTCGTTCCCCCGTCGAGAATGAGCGACGTGCCGCCGAGCTGGCGGATAGCCATGTCGAACGAGACGCGCGTGCGCGTCGAATTCTTCTCGAAAATCATGGCGAGCGTGCGTCCCGCAAGCGGCGCGTCCTGGTCGGCGGCGCCCTTGGGCATGCCCGCACGCGCCGCCTTGCGGTTAATCGCGTCGTTGATCATCGCGGCGATGGCATCGCCGCCCGCATCCGTGAGGTTGAGGAAATGCCGCATCAGTTCGTCCCACTATTGCCCATGATTCGAAGACCAGATGCCAGCAGGGCAAAGCCGAGAATGCCGGCGAAGCCCAGCCGCGACGTGATGGCCATGGTGAGGCCGATTCCGGTCAGAGATGGATAGAAGAAGATGAGGGCCAGACACACCACCAGCAGCAGGCCGCCCCCTGCTGCCAGCGCAAGGCCAATGGCCCTCATCCGGGTCATCAGGCCGTCTCCGCCACCTTGAAGCTGGCCGCTCCTGCGGACAGCTTCTCGATCGCTTCGGCGATGTGGCTTTCCTCGATGACAAGCGGCGGCAGGATGCGCACAACATTCTCGCCGGCTGAAACCGTAAGCAGCCCGTGATTATCGCGCAGATGGGCTACGAAATTGCGTGCATCTGCCTCAGGTTTGAGCTTGATGCCCAGCATGAGGCCGAGGCCGCGCACCTCCTCGAACACATGGTCGTGGTTCGGGATAAGTTGCTCGAGCGCGCCGCGCAGCCGCTCGCCCTTGGCCGCGACACCCTCGAAAAAGCCCGGCTCGAGCATCACGTCGAGCACGGCCATGCCTGCCGCCATGGCGAGCGGATTTCCGCCATAGGTGCTGCCATGCGTGCCGAAGACCATGCCCTTGGCCGCTTCCTCGGTGGCCAGACAAGCGCCAAGCGGGAAGCCCGCACCGATGCCCTTTGCAACCGCGATGATGTCCGGTTTCACGCCATAATGCTCATAGGCGAAGAACTTGCCGGTCCGGCCATAGCCGCACTGCACTTCGTCCAGCACCAGCAGCAGGCCATGCTCGTCACACGCCTTCCGCAGGCCCTTGATGAACTCCTGCGTGCCGGCCTGAAGACCGCCCTCACCTTGGACCGTCTCGACGAGGAAGCCGGCCGTCTGATCGTCGATCAGCGCCAGCGCCGCATCGAGATCGTTGAACTTTACATACTCAAAACCCGGCAAAAGTGGCTCGAACCCGTCGCGCATCTTGGGCTGGTCGGTCGCGCTGATGGCGCCGAGCGTGCGCCCATGGAAGGCGTTCTTGAAGGTGATGAGCTTGTGCCGCTCCGGATTGCCGTTCACGTAATGGTAGCGACGCGCGGTCTTGATCGCGCATTCGACCGCCTCCGCACCCGAGTTCGTGAAGAACACGGTGTCGGCAAAGCTTGCGTCAACAATGCGCTTGGCTAGCGCCTCGCCCTGCGGCGAGCCGTAAAGATTGGAGACGTGCATCAGCGTCGCGGCCTGCTCGGCAATTGCCTTGACCAGATGGGGATGGCCATGGCCGAGGGCATTGACGGCAATGCCGGCCGCGAAGTCCAGATAGCGCTCGCCGCGCTCGCCGATCAGATGGCAGCCTTCACCGCGCACCGGACGCACATCGCACCGAGGGTAAACGGGCATGAGCGGGGTGATCGACATTGGAAGGCTCCTTTCTCGCACGACAGCTTCACAAACGGAAAAAGGCGGCCCGTGCGAGGCCGCCAATCGTCAGGCCGCGCGTATAGCGGCGATAGGTCAGCGAATCAATGACGGCGGGGTTTACTTGACGGACCAGGCCGGGCGACGCCCGGGGGGCTCGTCCCAACGCGGAATGGATGCTCCGCGATCACTTCGCGACGGCCAGAAGCAGTAGCGCAACGTCATCGACAGTTCCCGCGGCGGACCGGGATCCCCCTTGCCGCGCAACAGCCTGAGCGGCCATCCCACGATCTTGCCGGCGAGCCAGGAAAGATTGGCCGCAATGAGGCCGGAAATACCACTGGCCCGAACGAAATACCGTCGGCGCGCTTCATAGCGATAGGCCGGCAGCGGCCGCACGGCGATCTGGATGCCGCTGGCGACGCCCGTCGCGGCGCCGCCGATATGCATGACGCGGCTTGCGGGAACCGACCAGAGCGACCAGCCGGCGTCCGTCATGCGGTGCATCAGCTCCACTTCCTCGAAATAGAGAAAGAAGCCATCGTCGAAGAGGCCCGTCTGGCGCAGCGCTTCGCTGCGAAACATCACGCTGGCGCCTGTGATCCATTCCGCCGGACCGGGCGCGATGAACTCCATCAGCGTCGGCTTAATTCCGATCTTCTCGCCAAGGCCGCCCAGACCGACGCCGCGCAGGAACTCCCGGCCGGGGGAGGGAAAGCGGAAGGCCGACCCAGCGATGCGGCCGTCCGGCTCAAGCAGCTGGCTCGCCACTGCGCCGACCCTGGGGTTGCTCTCGATAACGGAGAGCAAGGCCGCAATGGCGCCAGGCTCCACGATCGCGTCCGGATTGATCAGGTGAATATAGTCGGGCGGATCGTCGCGCTGCAGGAGGCGCAGCATCGCCTGGTTATTGGCCCAGCCAAAGCCGCCGTTGAAATCGAGCGGGAGGACAGTGATCCAGGGCGTATCGCCGAAATGCGCGGAGAGCTTCTCGGCAGAGCCGTCACCGGAATTGCCGTCGACAATGAAGAGATCGAACGGGCCTACCGTCTCGCGCTCGGCCGCCAGTGCCTCGACGCAGCGAATGGCAAGGTCGGCCGTCCGGTAGTTGACGGTCACGATTGCGAGGCGGGGAGCCTGAGCCATGGGCCTAGCGGATAGGTGACGACCCTGTGCGGGTCAATCTCGCGAGTTCAGCGAGCGTAGGACGTGGCAACAGTGCCGCCACCGAGCGCAGGCGGCTGATGGAGAGCGGCAACAGCACGCGCGACGGACTGCATCAGTTCCCAGCGCTTGGGGATGGGCAGGCGCGTATCGCCGATCATGATGGCGATCGCATAAGAGGAGCCGTCCGGAGCGGTCATGATTCCAACGTCGTTATAGCCGACCTGACGCGCACCGAGTTCCTGCCCCGTGCCAGTTTTGTGCGCATAGCTCCAGCCTTCCGGCACGCCACCCTTGATGCGCTTGGGGCCGGTATGGGCCTCGCCCATCGTTTCGAGCAGTAATGCGGTCGATGTCGGCGAGAGCATCTGGCCGCGCTTCAGTTTTGCAAGCGCTCCAACGATGGCGAGCGGCGAGGCGCCATCGATCGGATCGGCGGCATAAGCATTGAGCGCCCTTTCGCGCTCCGACAGCGGCAACGCATTGCGGGCGGCATAGAAGCGGCGGCCGAGCGCCATGTCCTGCGACCAGGTGATACCGGCGGTCTGGCTCTGCAGCAGGCGCTCGCCAGGTCCGAAGCGGACATTGGAGACGAAGCGGCGCGCAAGGAAACCACGCACAGCATCGGGCCCGCCCACCGTGCGCAGCACCGAATCGTTCGCGGTGTTGTCGCTCTGGGTCATGGCGCGCGTGAAAAGATCGGACAGCGTCGTCTGGTAGCCCGCACCCTTCACCATGGCGGCGACAGGCTGGTGGAACAGCGTCAAATCCTCCGTGCGGATCGTGACCGGCGTCGATAGTGTGACCTTGCCGCGATCAATCGCGTCGAACATGGTCATCGCGACCCAGAGCTTGGAAACGCTCTGCTGCGGGAAAAGCTGGCCACCATTGAAGTCGACCGTCCAGCCCTTGTCGACCGACTGGACAGCGATTCCGACATGGCCGGCGAACTGCGCGCCCAGCGACTGGATCAGCGCGGCGAGCGCAGGGCTGCCCGGCTGCGCCGGCTGCGGCGCGAGCGCGGGCATGGAAACGATCTGCGGCGCAGAATAAGCAGAAGCACCGGGGGTGGGCTGCACCTCATAGCCCCGTGCTTCGACGCCGGAGGTCCGCATCATAGGCACTGCGAGTGCCGTCGCCGCACACAGGAACGCGACACCGCCCGCGAGGAAGCGGCGAGCCCTTCCGGCTCGAGGCGCCTGACGGCGCAAGGTGAAAGCGACCCTGTCCATTGCCTTGTTGTGCGCCCAGAGAGTTAACAGTCGGAAAAGAGGCGCAAGCATCGTGCGACGCGCGGATTCCGTGATGCGACGAACGGAGTCAGACGCGCGGCAAATGCCGGGAACATGAACCGTTAACTCCTAGTTAGGAAGCTATTGATCAGAATCAATGCAGCGCCCCGGGTAGCCGCGTAGACCTGTATTCGACAGGGCGGCGACCACCCTCTGTCATGGAAACGCCCCGCGTTTCCCCTCCTAATCAACCTCCTCGAGCGGGCGTCCTTTCAGGGCGCCCCCTTTTTTACGGCACCAGCACAGTATCCTGCGCGGCCGCGAGCATCTCGGGATAGTCGATGGTATAGTGGAGGCCGCGGCTTTCCTTGCGGTGGAGCGCCGAGCGGATGATGAGGCGGGCGACCTCGAGCAGGTTGCGCAGCTCGATGAGGTCCGGCGTCACGCGGAAATTGCCGTAATAGTCGTCCACTTCCTTTGCGAGCAGGTCGGCGCGGTGTTGCGCGCGCTCGAGCCGCTTGGTCGAGCGCACGATGCCGACATAATCCCACATGAAGCGGCGAATCTCTTTCCAGTTATGCTGGACGATGACCTCCTCGTCGCTGTCGGTCACGCGGCTTTCGTCCCATGGCCGGATCGACGGTGGCGACGGCAGCGCCTCCCAATGCGCGCGAATATGATTGGCGGCCGCCTCGCCGAAGACGAAGCATTCGAGCAAGCTGTTGGAGGCGAGGCGATTGGCGCCGTGCAGGCCCGATTGCGTCACTTCGCCCGCAGCGTAAAGGCCCGGAAGATCGGTGCGCCCGTCAAGATCGATGACCACGCCGCCGCAGGTATAGTGCTGCGCGGGGACGACCGGGATCGGCTCCTTCGTGATGTCGATGCCGAGCGCGAGCAGCCGCGCGTAGATGGTCGGGAAGTGCTCCTTGATGAACTCCGGCTCGCGGTGACTGATGTCGAGATGGACATAGTCGAGGCCGAGGCGCTTGATTTCGTGGTCGATGGCCCGCGCGACGATGTCGCGGGGCGCGAGCTCGCCACGCGAGTCGAAGCGGTCCATGAAACGCTTGCCGCCGCCTGGCACACCGGGGGGCAGCTTCAATTTGCCGCCCTCGCCGCGCATCGCCTCGGTGATCAGGAAGTTCTTGACGTCCAGATTGTAGAGGCAGGTCGGGTGGAACTGCATCATCTCCATGTTGGAGACGCGGCAGCCCGCGCGCCAGGCCATGGCAATGCCGTCTCCGGTGGCGCCGCGCGGCGCCGTCGAGAAGAGATAGGTGCGGCCCGCGCCGCCCGAAGCAAGGATCGTGGCGCGGGCGACGAATGCATCGACGCGCGCGGTCTTGCGGTTGAAGGCATAGACGCCCCACACATGCCCGTCGCCCGAGTAACGCTCGCCATGGCGCGAGGTGATGAGGTCGATGGCGACCATGTCCTCGATGAGCGTGATGTTGGGATTGTCCTGCGCGGCCTTGACCAGTGCCTGCTGCACGGCAGCTCCAGTGGCGTCATCGACGTGGACGATGCGGCGATGCGAATGACCGCCTTCGCGCGTCAGGTGCCAGCGCTCGCCGAATTCACCGGCCTCGCCGCCCTCGCCCGCATTGAACGGCACGCCGAGCGCCGCAAGCCGCTCGATCGCCGCAGGGGCTTCGGAGACGACGAACTCGACCGTCGCGCGGTTGTTGAGCCCCGCGCCGGCGATCATCGTATCTTCGACATGCGCCTCGAAGCTGTCGCCTGCGTCGAGCACGGCGGCAATCCCACCCTGCGCCCAGTTGGTGGAGCCCGAGTCGAGCGCGCCTTTCGCGAGCACCAGCACCTTGTGGGTCTGGGCCAGGTTGATCGCGGCGGTGAGGCCCGCTGCGCCCGAACCGATGATGATGACGTCGTGGGAGGTCGAGATGGTCATGGCGCCGCCTTATCAGCACGATCCGCTGAGGATTGAAAGTTTGCTGGACACGGGAGAGCCAGAACCGTTTTTCCAAAGTTGATGAAATTGCGGATACGTCATCAAGAAAAGAGCTTATTTTTCAGTAGCGCCAATGTGCACGTAAACACGGGCCTGCCCGAGTGTTGCAAAGCGGCGTATGGGTCATCGCGCGGCTTATGCAACCGCTCTTCCGTTGTAGGACAGCGGCATTTTCGAGCCGTCACATCGACGCCATCTGCATGGCCGATGAACGCCCGGTGCCTGCTGGGCCGCAGCATGAGACACGACGAACGACATAATCGTGCTTAACGACGCCAGATTCGTACTTAACGCGCGTGAACCATTTCCCGCCCGGTGGTAGGCGCATTTCCAACGTGGGGACGTTGCAGGGCTTTGAGCCCGCGCTTTTTAAAGTGGGAACAAGATAATGAAGGCACTTCTCGCAGCTGGCGCAACGCTCGCAATCGCCCTTTCCAGTCCCGCCGTTTCGGCCGACCTGATCACCAACGGCAGCTTCGAGACCGGCAACTTCTCCGGCTGGACGCTCAGCAATGTCGGCGGCGGCACCGCCCCGGTCGTGATCCACTATAACCAGGCCGGCAATTATCCCGTCGGTGCCTTCGGCGAAGCCATTCCGAACGCCGTCGGCGGGGGCAACTATGCCGCCTATTTCTCGTCGGACACAGCCAGCCCCGACACGCTCTCGCAGATCGTGAATGTCGTCGCCGGCCAGCTCTACAATCTCTCGTTCGATTATTATGTGCCGCAGAACGGCTATAACAATCCGAACGACGCCACGCTCAGCTTCGCGATCAACGGCAGCCAGGTCGGCTCGGTCCTGCAGGCCGGCAGCCCCAGCGGCACGACGCCGCAAACCTGGCAGAGCTTCTCGACCAGCTATGTCGCCGCCGCGACCGGCCCGGTCACGCTGGCGTTCCGCTTCGCCGGACTCGGCAGCACCGCGGCCGACTTCGCGGTCGACAAGGTCTCGATGACCGCCGTGCCAGAGCCTGCCACCTGGGCGATGATGATCCTCGGCCTCGGCGTCGTCGGCACGAGCATGCGCCGCCGCAAGGTCGACGTCGCCTTCGCCTGATTCGAGGGACGAACTTGTGGGGGAGGCCGTCGGTCGTGGGACCGGCGGCCTTTATCATTGGGCTTAACCTTGCTTTCGCTCGCGGGATGATAGGCAGAGCGACATGAAGATGGATCCAATCTCATCTTACCCGGGCAGCGATGCCAGCCCGAAGCAGATCATCGCACTTGCCGAACAGTATCGGGCGGCGGCCGAAATCCTCCATCGCGACGGTCCGCGCGGCCATGCGCGCCGCTGGGCGCCTTTCCGACTTTGCGCCTGTCAAGCGATTGAACTGTGTCTCTCGGCGGCCTTGCGTCACGCAGGAATGGAGGCCGCGCTTGTCCGCGGTATGCACCACAAGCTCAAGGAGCGGCTCGACCTTCTGGATCCAGCGGCGCCGCTCAGCGACAAGGCACGAGAGAGACTGATCCTGCTGGAGGAACGGCGCGAATATCTTGTCGTTCGCTACGATGCGGCGCGGCTTAACCAGACGTTGCATCCCGACGCTCTGCTGGCAACCGTCCAGGAAGTCGAAGCTGTGGTGCGCCAGCTCGTCGCTGACGAACTCAAGCCGCCGCGCGCGTGAGCTTCAGGAACACGTCCTCCAGATCCGGATCGCGCGTCGAAACATCAACGATGCCGAAGCCCTGGCCCTGGATCAGCGTGATGACGTCGCCCGCGGTGGCGCGATCCTTCATATAGGTCACGGCGAGGACGCGATCACCCGCCTTCTCGACCTTCCCGAAGCGTTCATGCGTGGGCAGCACATCGAGATCGCGGTCGACCGTCACCTCGACCACCTTTTCCTGCGCCATGTCGACCAGCTCGCGGGTCGGCTTGTCGGTCACGACCTTGCCATGATTGATGATGGCGATGCGATCGCAGAGCTCCTCGGCCTCTTCGAGATAGTGCGTCGTGAGCACGATCGTGACGCCGCCGGCATTGAGTTCGCGCACATAGGCCCAGAGTTGCTGGCGCAGCTCGACATCGACGCCGGCCGTCGGCTCGTCGAGCACCAGGATCGGCGGCGAATGGACCATGGCCTTGGCGACCATCAGCCGCCGTTTCATGCCGCCCGAGAGCGAGCGGGAATAAGCGCCGGCCTTGTCCTCGAGATGGACAGCCCGGAGCAGGTCCATCGAGTGGCGCTGGCCCTTGGGTACGCCATAATAGCCGGCCTGGATCTCAAGCGTCTCGAACGGCGTGAAATAGGGATCGAAGGTGATCTCCTGGTTGACGATGCCGATAGAGTTCTTGGCGTTGCGGGTGTGCTCGTCGATGTCGAAGCCCCAGACCCGCGCACTTCCGCTGGTCTTGTTCACGAGGCCGGCGAGGATGTTGATGATCGTCGACTTGCCAGCGCCATTGGGGCCGAGCAGGCCGAAGATCTTGCCGCGCGGCACGGTCAGGTTGACCTTGTCGAGGGCCTGCTTGCCGCCCTTGTAGGTCTTGCAGAGGTCGATGAGTTCGATTGCGGGTTGGGGGGCAGCGTCGGTCATGACCTCGTCCTAGCGGCTCCGCCCGGACGCGGCCAGCGCGCAATAGCGGGCGGCGTCGAGGAAATCGGCTCGGCGGCTCGCGAGACGGGCAGCCGCTTCCTCGTCCTCGCCCCACTGCCCGGCCTGCCAGCGCTCGTCGAGCGTGGCTGCGTCGTACAGCGCCTCAGCGCCGATCTCGCCCTCAAGATGAGCGAGCATGCCGACCAGTGTACCGCCGATCTGGGTGAGCGTCGCCGCTCCGGAGAGCAGCCAGGGATCGATCACATCGACGACGGCGGACAGGCGCGCAAGGGTCGCGGCGGGCTGGTCGACGGGCATGATCCCGTCGGTCACTGCGAAGCTCACGTCGTAGCGCCGACGCGCCCAGTCGAGCAGCGGCTCCCAACTCGCCGCCTGAAGCGCCGCCAGTTCGGGCGGCTCACCGGCGCGATAGCAGAGCAGGTCCGACGCGCTATAGGCGACGATCTGCGCCCGGAAATCGGCGAGCGCGGGCAGCACGCGGTCGATCGTCGCATTGGCGAAGCCCGTCATCGGCATCGTGCCGGGGTCGATGGTCTCGCCCTGCGCCTGCCATTCGGCGGCGATGGCCCGCGCGAGCGCCTCGCCGGGCACGGCCAATGCTGCGCGCGCAGGCGTCTTGACCGGCCGGCCATCCAGCATGATCGCCCACCCGTCGGGCCCGGCCACCGCATCGGCAACCTTATAGAAGCGCTTCATGGCTCGTCGCGCGGCTCGGTCGTGGGCGCCGGTTCTGACCGGGGCGTTGCCCAGGCGCGCGCCAGCAGGCGGGGCACGATGAGGAACTGGAAGAAGCCGACAATCGAGACGATGAGGCCCATCCACTTGGCTTTGTCGCCCTGGACCCAGCCGAAGCGCTGCAGCGAGATGGCGATCCCGAACATCAGGATGAAGGCGCCCGAGAGGCGGAAGAGACTGATGGCGAAGAAGCGCTGCTTCGCCGCGGCGGCGCGGCGCGCGGCGTCGGGATCGGTCAGGGGATCTGCGGGTATCTCGCTCATGCCAGCCCGATATGGCGAGCGAGTTCCGCACTGTCCATGGCAACGCTGTGCGCACCGGCCGCCACCAGCTCGTCCGCTGAATGATAGCCCCAGCCGACGCCGAGCGCCGCGACGCCTGCCGCGCGGGCCATGAGCATGTCGAAGCTGGTGTCCCCGATCATCACGGCATTGTCCCTCTCCACCCCTGCATCGATCAAGGCAGTCTCGATCATTGAGGGGTGCGGCTTGGATGGATGCCGGTCGGCTGTCTGCAGCGAGACGAAGCGCTCAAGCAGGCCGTGATGGGAGAGGACCGCATTGAGTCCGCGATCCGACTTGCCGGTTGCTACGGCAAGCAGCCAGCCCTGCGCTTCGAGCGCATCGAGCAGGTCGCCGACACCGTCGTAAAGCGGCTCGCGCAACGTGCCGGCGGAGCGCATCTCGAAGAAGCTGCGTTTGTAATGCTCGACCATGACGCCGTGAAACTCACTGTCGGCCTCGGGCAGAAGCCGCGCCATGGCGTTGGGCAGCGACAGGCCGACGATGGAGAGGATCGTCGCGCGCTCCGGGCAGGGCAGCGAGGCTGCGTCGAATGCAGCCTGCATGGCCGTGACGATACTGTGCTGGCTGTCGACGAGCGTGCCGTCGCAATCGAAAATGGCAAGGCGCAGAGTCATGCCGCAGCCCCGTCGCAGAGGCGAGGCGCGGATGCAAGCCATCGGTCGCCCCGCCGGGGATGATCCATGTCGGTTTCGCTCAAGACAGCGTGCGAAACCCGATGTATCCAAATGCGGCGTCACGAGGCCAATGCGGGCCAGACACCGGGGAGGCCGGCATGAACCGATGGATTGCCTTTGCACTGAGCGCCGCGCTGCTGGCCTCGACGGCCAATGCCGCTGCCGAGACCGCGACACTGCCGGGCTGGCTGGCCGGTGCCTGGCACATGGAAAAGTCCGGCGAATGGACCGAAGAACGTTGGTCGCCGCCACGCGCCGGGCAGATGATCGGGACGAGCCGCACCGGAAAGGGCGACATGCTGGGCAGTTGGGAATTGCTGCGCATCGAAATGGACGCGAAGGGTGCCATCGCCCTGCTGGCGGCGCCCGGCGGCAAGCCGCCGACCCGCTTCGACCGCACCTCTTCCAGTCCGACGGGAATCGTCTTCGCCAATCCGGCGCATGATTATCCGCAAAAGATTGGCTACCGGCTGGAGGGAAAACGGCTGGTTGCAGAAATATCGAAGATGGACGGATCGCAGGCCATGCGCTGGACCTACGAGCGGACGCGCTTCTAGCGCCTGGGACTGCCGCCGCTGGTCGGGCGCTTGCCGCCCGGCGCGGCGCGACGCCCGCCGGAGGGTCCGGAAGGCTTGCCTCCGCCCGGCTTGCCCGCGTTGGTCTTCCCGGTATTGGGCTTGCCGCGTCCGGACACGCCGGGTTTCGCTTCGCTGCTCCCTCGCGAACGCCGCTCGCCCTTGCGAGCCTTGCGCGCGTCCTTGGCCTGGGCGCCGGCAGCCCGCTTCTCGGCCGCTTTCCTCTGCGCGCCGGTGGGCTTCAAATCCTCGTCGAGCGGCAGGTCGCCACCGGCCGGATCGAAGCCGAGATCGGTCAGGCTCTCGCGGAAATGCGGCGGCGGCTCGGCGTAGACGTCGAGTGGTGAGCCGTCGGGATGGTCGACGCGGATTCGGCGGGCGTGGAGATGCATCTTGCGGCTGATCGTGCCGGAGAGAAATGCGTCCTTGCCGCCATATTTGCCGTCGCCGACGATCGGGTGGCCGATGGCGGCCATGTGGACGCGTAGCTGGTGGGTGCGGCCAGTATGGGGCTGAAGCTCGACCCAGGCGGCGCGATTGCCGGCGCGCTCGATCACGCGATAACGCGTGCGTGCGGGCATGCCCTCCTTCTCGTCGACATGCATTTTCTCGCCGCCCGTACCCGGCTGCTTGGCCAGCGGCAGGTCGATGAAGCCATCGTTGATCGACGGCACGCCGATGACCAGTGCCCAATAGACCTTGCGCGCCGTGCGCGAGGAGAAGGCCTTGGCGAAATGGGCCGCCGACCGCGAGGTGCGGGCGAGCAGCAGAGCGCCCGACGTGTCCTTGTCGAGCCGATGGACGAGCTTGGGCCGGTCGTCGCGCTCGAACATGAGCGCATCGAGCAGTCCGTCGACATGCTCGTGCGTCTTGGTGCCGCCCTGGGTGGCAAGACCCGGCGGCTTGTTGATCACGATGGCCTGTGCGTCGCGATGGATGACCAGTTCCTCGGCGAAGGCGAGCTGGTCCTCGGTCAGGACGGGACGCGGCCGGGCTTTCCTCGCCGAGGCAGTCGCCGCCATTGGCTCGAGGGGCGGTACGCGGATCGTCTGGCCTTCGCCGAGGCGGTCGCCGGGCCCCACGCGGGCGCCGTCGACACGCAGCTGCCCGGTGCGCGCCCAGCGCGAGACGATCGCGAAGGAAACGTCCGGCATGTGGCGCTTGAACCAGCGGTCGACACGAATGCCGTCATCATCCGCCGCGACGCGAAATTGCCGGACGGCCGCGGGATCGGTGCTCTTGTTGATGCTCATGCCGCCGCCCGCACGATGCCGAGGCCGACAGCCAGGGCTGCAACCGACGCCAGAACCGACACCAGCGCATAGCCGCCCGCCGAGAGCCACTCCCCGCGCTCGATCATCAGGATCGTCTCAAGGCTGAACGAGGAGAAGGTTGTGAAGCCGCCGAGCACGCCGACCGCGAAGAAGAGACGCAACCCTTCGCCGCCCTGCGACCGCGCCGCCAGCCAGCCCGCGAACAGGCCCATCACAAGGCCGCCGACGATATTGACGCCCAACGTGCCCCATGGCCAGCCGGTCCCGAACAGGCGCATGCTGGCGCGGCCATATTCATAGCGCAACGCCGAACCGATGGCGCCGCCAGCCGCAACGAGGAGAAGATTGATCATGCAGAAGCCCTAGTCCCTTTTGCGCGCGGCGCAACCGGGCAGCGCTTTTCGCGTCAGGCGCTGCGTGCCGGGCGCGATGCCTTGTCGGAAAGGAGCCAGGCCACGGCGGCGCCCTTGTCGGTAAAAACAGCGCGATGGTAGATCTTGGCCGTGCGCCTCGTCTGCATGGCGAGCAGAGTGGAGGTGCAGATGACCGCCACTTCGTCGCGGTCGCGATAGGCGAGGCCTGTCCAGCGGTCGAGCGCTGCCGCTGACTCGGCCGTCTGAACCTTCGCCCCGCTCATGTCCACAAGCACGCGCGCAACGCCATGACGCGCGCGCATGCCACGCAATACCTTGTCGAGGTCGCGGAAGTGCCGTTCGATGTCTGCAGGCGACCAAAGGCCGATGCCTGTGACCTGGATGAAGGGATCGCCGGGAGCGCCCGTGAAGCTGAGTGGACTGACCATGGGAGTAAAGGCGTTTGCTAAGCCGCGTCCGGTTGACGAGACGTTAAAACAGCAGGAATTTCACGCGCGCATTTCGGCACGCCGCGCGACAAGCCAGTCCTGCGCGAGCGCCATTTCCGTGAACACCGCAAAATTGGGTACTTTGGCGGCATGTTTCATCTGCATGGCGAGCAGGACGGAGCCCGCGTAGAGCGCGACATAGTCGGCCTCATTATAGATGCGCGCCGTGCCGTGACTGATGGCCTCTGCAACCTCGCCGGTCTGCACAGTCGCAAGGCTAAGGTCGACCAGCACAAGGACCGGCTGACGGATAGCCCGCAACCCCTCGATCGCCTGGCGCAGCTTCACGAAATGCACGGACGCCTGTTCAGGCGTCCACATGCCGGCGCCACGCACGCGGATGAACCCCTCGCGGTGGTCCATTTCAAAGCTCAGTTCGCCAGGCATTCGTCCCTCGGCCAATTCGGCTTATCGCATCGGCCGGGGATAATTTCAATTTACCGTTTACGTGAGTTCCCGCCCACGGCCGCAATGGTTCAGGCGGTCTGGCGCTGCTCGGCCATCCAGGATTCTGCCTCTTCCATGCACTGGAACGTCTCGAGGCAGTGGACTTTCGAATGCGCTTTGACCTGCATCGCGTGGAGCACGCTACCCGTCACCACGGCGACGATGTCCGTCTCCCTGTGCAGGCATGCCGCACCCTCACCCATCGCAAGCGCCGTCTCGCGCGGCTGGACGGCTGCGCCACGCATGTCGATGAGGAACGTGATCGGCCTTCCCGTCTCGCGAAGCGGGCGCAGGGCAAGCTCGATTTCCGCAAAATGCCGGCGCGCATCCGCCGCCGTCCACATGCCAGTGCCGACAATCCGGCAAAGGCGCGCGAAACGATCGATCGAAAACGTCTGCCCACCACCCATCAGTCGACCCCTTTTCCTCCGATGGTCGGTAGTGGAGTGACGGTTTACGGCGAGTAAAAACGTTCGAACCGAAACGGTTTATGCGACGCTGCCGTCAGGCTTAGCCGGCGGGCACCAGCCTTTTTTCGCCGGCAATGCGCATCATCGCGCGCTGCAGCTTCTCGAAGGCGCGCACCTCGATCTGGCGGACACGTTCGCGCGACACGCCATAGACCTGGCTGAGTTCCTCGAGCGTCTTGGGCTCCTCGGCAAGGCGCCGCTCCTGGAGGATGTGGCGCTCGCGATCGTTGAGATCGTCCATGGCGTCGAGCAACATGTCGTGCCGGACGTCGCGCTCCTGGGCGTCGGCGATACGCTCGTCCTGCAGCGGCCGGTCGTCGACCAGCCAATCCTGCCATTGGCCTTCGCCATCCTCGTTCACCGAGACGTTGAGCGAGGTGTCGCCGCCCATCGCCATGCGACGGTTCATCGAGACAACCTCATCCTCGGTCACGCCGAGATCGGTGGCGATCTTGGCGACATCATCGGGATGAAGGTCGCCGTCCTCGAATGCCTCGATCTGGTTCTTCATGCGGCGCAGGTTGAAGAACAGCTTCTTCTGCGCAGCCGTCGTACCGATCTTCACCAGGCTCCACGAGCGCAGGATAAATTCCTGGATCGAGGCGCGGATCCACCACATCGCGTAAGTCGCGAGGCGGAAGCCGCGATCCGGCTCGAACTTCTTTACACCCTGCATGAGGCCGATATTGCCCTCGCTGATCAGCTCGGCGACTGGCAGGCCATAGCCGCGATAGCCCATGGCGATCTTCGCCACGAGACGCAGGTGCGACGTGACGAGCTGCGCAGCGGCTTCAGGATCCTGATGTTCCTGGTAGCGCTTCGCGAGCATATATTCCTGCTCGGGCGTCAGCAGCGGGAACTTGCGGATTTCCGCGAGATAGCGATTCAGGCTCGCATCGCCGCCCAGAGCGGGGATGGTCGCCGGGACATTGCTGGAACGAGTCACGAGGTCATTGTCCTTTCGAGGCGCGAAAGAGGGGGCACGCGCCGACTCTGCCTATAGCACAAGGTGGCTGAACAGGCGCTGCATGTCATCCGCAATCGGACTTTCAAAGCTGACAGCCTGGCTTGTCACCGGGTGGACGAAGCCAAGGCGCGCTGCGTGCAGCGCCTGGCGGTGAAAATCGAGTTCGGCGAGCAACGCCTTGTGCGGCCCGCTCCTTCCATAGGCCTGGTCGCCGAGCAGCGGATGGCCGATATGGGCCATATGGACGCGTACCTGATGCGTGCGGCCGGTCTCGAGGCGGCATTCGACCAGCGCGGCCTTGTCGAGCCGCTCGACGGTGCGAAAATGGGTAACGGCATGTTTTCCCCGTCCGGACCGCTGCACTGCCATTTTCTGGCGATTCGCGTCCGATCGGCCGATCCATGTGTCGACCGTCCCCGCTGGCGGCGCCGGAACGCCGCTGACAATGGCGAGATAGCGCCGGTCAATACTGTGATCCTTGAACTGCCTGGCCAGGCCCTCATGGGCCCGGTCGGTCTTCGCAACCACAAGGAGACCCGAGGTGTCCTTGTCGATACGATGGACAATGCCTGGCCTAGCAACGCCCCCGACGCCGGAAAGTTGCCCGGCACAATGATGCAGCAAGGCATTGACCAGCGTTCCGTCAGGATTGCCCGCCGCCGGGTGCACAACCATGCCGGCCGGCTTGTCGATAACAATGAGATGCTCGTCCTCGTAAGCGATGACGAGATCGATCTGCTGCGCCAAGGCCTCGGCGGGCGCCGCCTCGGGGATATCGAGCGCGAAAGCCGTCTCGGCACGCACCTTGAGAGCCGGGTCGCTGACCGGCGTACCGCCGGGCCCCCTGACGTGACCGCCAAGGATGAGCGCCTTCACCCGCTCGCGCGACAGTTCCGGCATGAGCGTCGCAAGCGCACGGTCGAGCCGCGCGCCGTGCAGCGCGGGCGTGATTTCCGCAGAAAGATTGGCAGTTCCCCCAGCCATGACTACAATTTGGGAATGATCCTGTGCTTATCAAGGACTCTCGCCCAAGCGATCCAAAGCGAGACAAAAGCCGCCGGTGGCCATGAATGCTGCGGGTTGCTGCTCGGTGATCGGGCGACATTGCGCGTGGACTCAATCCTGGCCGCCGCCAATGTCGCGGCCGATCCGCGGCGTCGCTTCGAGATCGATCCCGCGACACTGCTGCGTGCGCACAAGACCGCACGCGCAGGCGGACCCGAGATCCTGGGCCACTATCATTCGCATCCAGACGGCGAAGCCGTGCCCTCCGCAACCGACGCGGCCATGGCGCAAGGCGACGGCGAGGTTTGGCTCATCCTTGGCAAGGACGGTGCCATGCGGGCCTGGCAGGCGTCGCAATCCGGCGCGCTTCACGGCCGTTTCCACGAGATTGAAATCGAAAGCGGCCTTGCGCGCGTCAGCGCGGACCGGCATTAGGGCGCCCCATGAACGACATCGACTATGCAAGCCTGCTCTGCTCGCGCCTTTGCCATGACCTGCTGAGCCCGGTCGGCGCCCTTAACAACGGCATCGAACTGCTGGCCGACGAGACCGATCCTCGCCTGCGCGACCAGTGTATGGGACTTCTGGCCGACAGTGCGCGCACCACGGCAGGCAAGCTCAAATTCTTCCGCCTTGCCTTTGGCTCCGGCGGCGGCTTCGGCGAGGAAATCGCCGTGCACGAGATTCGCATGGCGCTCGAAGGCATGTTTCCCTCCGACGGCAAGCTCGAAGTCCATTGGCTGATCGACAGCGATGGCCTGCCCAAATCGGCCGCCAAGCTGATGCTGAACCTCGCTCTCATGGTGGGCGAGGCCCTGCCGCGCGGCGGCACGCTCACGCTCGGCAGCGAACAGCGGGGCGGGGTCGTCGAGATCGTGGTGCGCGGCGAAGGACCCAAGATCACATTCGCGCCGGACCTGCGTGAAAGCTTCGCGCCGGCAGGGGCCGGACAGCCTGTGACGACCCGCACGGCCACCTCCTATCTCATCCGCTCGCTTGTCGCCGAGGCCAGGGGGCAACTCGCGTTGTCGGGTCCGGACGATCCGTTCCTGATGTTCGGGGTCAGCCTTCCGGTCTGACGAAGGGTATGCATCCGCTCGCCCAGCGCGGACGAGTGGCAGAAATCTCCTATCCTTAACTGCGATTTAAGGGGCCCTGGCCGATGAACGGCGCTCAGGTCACCCGTAGGTCGCTGCATGGACGAGATTCTCGCGGAGTTCATCGCTGAAACGCTCGAAACGCTGGAGGTCCTCTCCGGCGAGGTCGTCGCGTGGGAAGCCGACCCGACCGATGGCTCGCGCCTCGACGCATTTTTTCGTTTTTTCCATACGGTTAAGGGCAGCTGCGGCTTCCTGAACCTGCCCCGTTTCGAGCGCCTCGCGCACGCCGCCGAAGACGTGCTTGCAGCGGTTCGCCGCGGCGAACGCAAGGCCGATCCGGCAACCGTCACGGCCGTGCTCGCGGTCATGGACCGAATCGGTGCATTGGCGCGCGGCATTGGCGATGGCGAAGACGCTGCCGTGCCCGAGGCAGCGGACGACGCGCTGCTCGACGCCCTCGTCGAAGGCGCCAGCTGCCCGGTCGACACGGAAGCCACGGTCGCGGCCCAGGTCGACGAGATGGTTGTCGAACTCGAGACGAACGCCGACCTCAATCCAAGCGCCCGCGTCGGCCGCGAGCGCGCGCCGCGCACCATCCGCCTGCCGCTCGCCCTGATCGACCAGCTCATGAACGGCATTTCCGACATGGTGCTGGCGCGCAACGACCTCGCCCGCAAGATGCGTGACCGCGAGGCCGATCCCGAGCTTGAAAGCAGTTTCGAACGGCTCTCGGCCAACGTCGCGGACCTGCGCGACATGATTTCCAAGACCCGCATGCAGCGTGTCGACCGCCTCTACGCGGCGATCCCGCGCATGGTCCGCGACCTCAGCCGCGATCTCAACAAGAAAGTGAGCCTGGAGCTCGACGGCGGCGATGTCGAAATGGATCGTGAGATGATCGAGATGGTCGTCGATCCATTGACGCACATCGTCCGCAATTCGCTCGACCACGGCATCGAGGAGCCGGCAGACCGAAAGACAGCGGGGAAGGGCGAAGCCGGCTTGCTGCGCATCGTCGCGCGCCAGTCGGGCAACCAGATCGTCATCGAGATTGCCGACGACGGGCGCGGCATCAACCGCGTCGCGCTGGTCGAGAAAGCCATCAAGGTCGGCCTCGTCACGCCGGCCGAAGCAGTCGCCCTAACCGACGACGACAAGCTGCAGCTCATCTTCCATCCCGGCCTTTCCACGGCCGCCGAAGTCACCGCCGTTTCAGGCCGGGGTGTCGGCATGGACGTCGTGCGCGCCAACATCGAGCAGATCGGCGGCGTGATCGGCATCGAGAGCATTGTCGGTCGCGGCACCACCATCACGATGCGCGTTCCGCTGACGCTCACCATCATCCCGGGCCTCATCGTCCAGTCGGGCGGCCATTATTTCGCCATGCCCCGTGGCAATGTCATCGAGTTGCTTCACCAGAACAGCTCAATGGTCGCGATCGAGGAAATCGGCGGCGCCCGCATCGCGACAATTCGCGGCGAAGCCTATTCGCTCGTCGATATCGAGGATGTTCTCGGCCTGACCCGCACGGCCATCAAGGGACCGCGCACGCTCATGGTCATCCGCTCGTCGGTCGGCCAGCCTTATGTGCTCGGCGTCGAGCAGGTGGAGAGCAACGAGGAACTCGTGATCCGCCCCGCCTCACCGCTGGTGACCTCGGCGGGCGTGTTCGCCGGCATGACCCTGCCCGACAATGGCCAGCCGATGCTGCTGCTCGATGCCGCCGGCATCGCCCAAAGCGCGAAGCTGCCGCTGCGCGATGCGCAGCGTGGCATCGTGGCTGGCGGCAGGACGCCCGCTGTTGCGCGCGAAGAGACGATGCAGGCGCTGCTCTTCGCGGAGCGCGACGGCGCGCGCCGGCTCATCCCGCTCGCGATCGTCGATCGTGTTGAGGATGTGGAGCCCGACCAGGTCGCGACCAGCAATGGCCGCGCGTTCGTGCGCATCGAGGGCAAGCTGTTTCCTGCCCTGAATGCCGCCGCCGGCGTTGCCGAGCCCATCAAGTCACTGCGCCTCCATGCAGGGCATGAAGTGCTCTGCTACCTGATCGGCGACGTCCTCGACATCATCGATGTACCGCCGAGACTCGACGTCTCACTGAACGAGGGCCGCGTGGCGGGTCTCGTCATGGTCGGCACGCAGCAGATAGAAATGCTCGATCCGTTCGCGCTCTTTGCCGAGGCCGCGCGTGGCAGTGGCGGCGACGCCAGCGCTGTCCGGCCCGTTCATTGCCTTATCGCCGACGCAAACGACGCGTGGCTGAGCGGCATTCTGGCTCCCCTGTTGCGCCAGGCGGGCCATGAAGTGACGATCGGCGCCGGCGGCGACGTCAGTCCGGACATCATCCTGTGCTCCGGCGCAGGCGACATGGCCGCGGAAAGCGATGTCCCCGTCCTCACGCTCAGCGACGATGCCGGTGCGACCGGCGCTGACGCGATTTACCGCTACGACCGCGACCGCATCATGGCACGGATTGCCGAACTGGCCGCGCGGAGGGCCGCATGACAGACAATCTCTTCCTGTTCGCCAGCATCGCCGGCACGCCGGTTGCCATTCGCGCGAGCGAAATCGAAGCGGTCGTACGCCTCGGCGACATCGTGCCGATCCAGCGCGTTCCCGCCCATGTGCGTGGCCTCGCCGCCCTGCGCAGCCGCGTGCTGACCGTCATCGACATCGAGTCGCGCATCTTCGGCCGCGCCATGTCGATCGACCGCCGCCCGTTGGCCGTGGTCTCGGACGTCGCCGCCCATACTTATGGACTGCTCGTCGAGACGGTCAGCGACATTTGCGAGGCATCGAGCGGTGTGCAGCCGATCCAGGGCCGGATCGACCGTTATTGGGCGCCATTTGCGACCGGGCTGGTCGAACGCGAGGGCCGCAGCCACCTGCTGCTCAGCGTCGCCGATTTCGTCAACACGCCGAGCACTGCCGCCAAGGCGGCCTGATCATTTACCGATCACTTACATCCTGCTGATATGACTGGGGCATCGCGGGCCAAGTAAAAAACATATTAGAGAGTTGCTGCTTATGCCTAACTGCCTCGTCGTCGATGATAGCAAGGTCATCCGCAAGGTTGCGCGCCACATCCTCGAATCGCTCAATCTCAATGTAAGCGAGGCGGGCGATGGCCGAGAGGCTTTGGAAATGTGCGATAGCGAATTGCCCGACGTCGTCCTGCTCGACTGGAACATGCCGATCATGAACGGCCTGGACTTCCTCAAGGAGCTGTCGCGCCGCAACCTGAGCCAGCCACCCAAGGTCATCTTCTGCACGACCGAAAACGGCGTCGACCATATTCGCGCGGCCGTCGATGCCGGCGCCGACGAATATGTGATGAAGCCGTTCGATCGCGACACGCTCGAGAGCAAGCTCCAGATCGTCGGCGTGCTCTGAACGGCGCCGGGCTGGGGGACTGCCGGCCGTGGCTGGTCAAGACAAGACATCTTTGAATGAACCCCGGCGGGGCCGCGAGGCCCTGCAGGTCCTGATCGTGGACGACAGTGTCGTCGTGCGGCGCATCATGTCCAAGGTCTTTGAAGAGGATCCCCGCTTCACCGTCGCCGGTGCCGTCGCCAGCGGCGAACAGGCCGTCGAGTTCGCCTATGCGCGCCATGTCGATCTTGTGCTGCTCGACATGAACTTGCCAGGCGAGGATGGCCTGTCAGTTCTCGGCAAGATACTGAGTCACGATCGCGACACGCAGGTCGTGCTGCTTTCAGCCTCGCTGCGCGAGGGCAGCGGAATTGCCTTGAAGGCATTGGCGATGGGCGCGAGCGACGTGATCACCAAGCCCGCCGCGGGCCATTTCAGCCCTTCCTTCATCGAGCATCTGCGCGACCGCCTGCACCATCTCACGCCCGCAACCGAGCGCGTCCGCACGCCAGAACAGGACGATCAGGTCGTCGCACGGCTGCGTCCACTCGGAACGGTGGTGCGCGCCGTCGCCATCGGCGGATCCACGGGAGGGATCGGATCGGTGACGGCGGTCATGGCGGGCTTCAAGGGCCGCATGCCCGTGCCGATCTTCGTGACCCAGCATCTGCCCGCCAATTTCCAGCCACTCTTCGCCGACCAGCTGCGCCGCGCCACACATTTGCCCGTCGTCCTCGCCGAGGACGGCATCGAGGTGAAAGCGGGCACGGTCTACATCGCGCCGGGACAAGCGCATCTATCGCTCCATCGCAGCGCGGCCGGCCTCGTCACGATCAGACACAGCCAGGAAGCCTGTCTGCATGGCGGCTATCCAGCCGTGGACCCGATGTTTCGAGCGCTCGCCAATGTCTATGGTGCGGGCGCCTGCGGGGTCATCCTCTCGGGCATGGGCCGCGACGGGCTGGCTGGCGCACAGACGATTGCAGAGGCGGGCGGCTGGATGATCGCGCAGGATCATGCAACCAGCGCCGTCTGGGGCATGCCGGGGTCGGTGGTAAAAGCGGGCCTCGCGAGCGCCATCCTGCC